>NZ_JBSHBJ010000002.1:0-104794 GCF_053611945.1 Kribbella sp. NPDC054772
AAAACGCTCGACTGGGACACCCCAGCCGAGCGTTTGCGTGATCTACTCACCACCTAGAACCCAAGGCGGTGTTGCGACGACCCCTTGAAACCGCCAGAGGCCGGGGCGTTCTGTTGTTACTTGGTCTCGGACTGTTCCTTCTCAGGCTCGGGCTCCGGCCGGGGTTCCGGCTTCGTCCCGCGCAGCATGTGGGTGAAGTTCTCCTTGACCTCGTCCCACTTGTCCTCCGGCATCGAGCCGCGCAGGACGGAGTACGCCGCCCACAGGGTCACCGCGTAGAACGGGAGACCGAGCGCGATCTTGGCGATGCCGAGAGCGTCCACGTTGTGCGCCAGGTACAGCGGGACCATGATCACCAGCCGGGTCCCGACCTGGGCCGCGAACACGATCGTCACCCGGTTCAGCGCCCGGAACAGCACCGGGTCGTCGCGCCAGGCCATCCAGGTCTGCGTGATCGCGCCGTACAGGACGCCGAACAGCGGGTACCGGGTCAGGATCGTGACCAGGTAGACCACGCCGAAGAACGTGTTCAGCAGGATGCCGGGCAGGAACGCGTCCTCCGCCTGGCCGGTGTGGTGCGCCGTCCAGGCGGAGATCAGGACCCCGACGAAGCCGGCGATCACGCTGGCGATCGGCTTGCGCCGGACCAGCCGGAACACCGCCACCACGCCGGCCGCCGAGATGGCGACGATCAGCGCGAGCTTCAGGTTCTGGTCACTGAATCCGTACACCAGGGTGAACGCGATCCAGGGCAGGCCGACGTCGACCAGCATGCCGACCCAGCCGCCGATCTGCTGCGAGCCGGACTTCTTCGCCGCCTCAGCCATGAGCTTCCTGGGGACGGAGCTCGTAGCGCGGGTTGAACATCACCCGATCGCCGTCGACGACCCCGATCCGGCCCGAAGCGATCAGCTCCGAGCCGGCGTGGATCCCGCCGATCTTGCGGCGGCCGAGCCAGATCAGCTTGACCGTGCCGGTTCCGTCGTACAACTCACCCTCCAAAGCAGGTACGCCGCCGCGCGGGCTGAACGTGATGGTGCGCAGCGTGCCGTACAGCGTGACCAGCTCCCGGTCGTGGCAGCCGGTGATGGACCGCGCGCCGCAGTCGTGCGCGAAGTCCTGGAGGACCTCGGCGTCCTGCTGATCGCGGTCTCCGGCCAGCCCTCGGAAGGCACGCTTCCACAGCCCCGCGGGTTTGTTGCTACCCATGATCTCGAGTGTAGTCCGCTCAGGCCTCTTCGGGCTCGCCCGGCGGTTGGGCGCCCGGCGGCATCTGCAGCGGCAGCGACTCGCGGGCGATCATCGGCTCGTCGCCACGGACCACGACGACGTTGCGCAGCGTCTCCTCCATCGGCAGCGCGGCGTCCGGCTCGACCGCGGCGCGGCCCAGCACGGTGCCGCGGAGCAGCCAGCGCGGGCCGTCCACGCCGATCACCCGGGAGGTCTGGCTGAAGATCTGTCCCTGCGGGTCCTCGACCGGGACGACCAGCACCAGCTCGGTGCCGAACGTGCCCTCGGTCTCGGTCGCCGTACCGCCCATCCGGCTGGCCTCGGCGGCGATCTCCTGGCGGACCTCGTCCCAGATGCCGCTTTTCTTCGGCGCCGCGAACGCGCGCAGTTCGAGGGCGGAGTCCTCGAGCATCATCAGCACCGCCTGGACGACACCGCTCTGCTCGTCGACCTGCAGGCCGAGCTCCATGCCGGGCATGCCGGTGATCACCAGCGCGCCCAGGTCGATCCGCTCCTCCGCCTCGAGCACCTCGGGGCCGACCTCGGAGGAGTCGAAGGGCCCCTCGGCGCGGACGTCCGCGGGCGCCTCGTCGACGGTCCCGGCGTCCGTCTCGGGGTCTTCGTTCTTGCCCTTACGGCGGAAGATCACAGCTGTTGCCTACTTCCTCGATGTTTGTCCGGCCGCTGGTACAGCGCCGTAGTCTCCCGCATCCGCCAGGTCAGCGGGTGCACCTGATCAGCGTGTCACATCTCCGAAACCGCCGGTCGACCCGTGTCCCCCGTCACCGCGCGCCGAACCGGGCAACGTGGTCACCTCGACGAACCGGGCCTTCTCCACCTGCTGGACGATCAGCTGGGCGATCCGGTCGCCGCGCCGCACCGTCACCTCGGCGTGCGGGTCGAGGTTGATCAGGTTGATCTTGATCTCGCCGCGGTAGCCGGCGTCGACGGTGCCGGGCGCGTTCACGATCGACACGCCGTGCTTGTGGGCCAGGCCCGAGCGCGGGTGCACGAACGCGGCGTACCCGTCCTGGAGGGCGATCGCGATGCCGGTGCCGACCAGGCCGCGCTCCCCCGGCTTCAGGGTCAGGTCGGCGGCCGCCACCAGGTCCGCGCCGGCGTCGCCGGGATGCGCGTACGACGGGATCGGCAAGTCGGGGTCGAGTCGCTGGATCAGTACCTCGGTCACGAGAGGTGACCCTATCGAGCGCGCGCGACCAGGTTCGTGCCAGGCTGGCCCTGTGGGTACGTATCGGGAGAGTCTGCGGGTGCCGGTGTCCTGGTGGATCATCGCCACCGCGGCCGTCATCACGCTGTTCGCCATCGTCGCAGTGCCGGTGTCTGTCCCGGCCGGCGTGATCGTCGCCGGACTGGCCGCCGTACTGCTGCTGGTCATGTTCCTGCGGTACGGCGGGGCGCGGGTCGAGGTCGACGAACGGCACCTGCGCGCCGGACGCGCCGAGATCGACCGCTCGTACCTCGGCACGGTCGAGGCGCTCACCGGTGACCAGGCCCGGCTGGCGTTCGGGCGCGACTGTGACCCCAAGGCCTTCCTGGTACTGCGCAGCTACGTGCGGGGCGCGGTGCGGGTCCAGATCACCGATCCGGGCGATCCGTCGCCGTACTGGGTGATCGCGACGCGCCACCCCGATCGGTTGGCTGCCGCGCTGAGCGGGCACAGCGTGGGAAGATCCTGACTGTCTTGAGTCATGTGTGTCAGCAGTCGTGTTAGGAGGGTGCAGTGGTCGGAGCGAAGATCGGCTGGAAGCTGGTGCAGGCCGCGTTCACGATCGTGGTTGGCCTGGCCGCGAGCAAGGCGGTCAGCACGGCCTGGAAGCTCGGATCCGGTGGGAAGCCGCCGAAGCACGGTGAGGGCGGCTACGCCGAGGTGATCACCTGGGCGGCGACCAGCGCGGCCGCCGCGGCCGCCGCGAAGCTGTTCGCCGAGCGCCGGGCCGCCGCCTACTGGCTGAAGTCCACCGGATACGCCCCGCCCGGCTACGAGCAGGCCGCCGCCGACGGGACGCTGCTGAAGAGCATCAGCAAGAAGTCGGACGACGAGTAGTCAGTTCAAGCGAGTAGTCAGTTCAAGCGAGTGGTCGGTTCAAACGCATGACCGGCCGCGGACGCACAACAGCGGGACCAGCCCACCAGGTGTGGGCCGGTCCCGCTGATTTTGTTCGTGACGAAGCAGGGCCGCTCGGTCAGGCTGCGCAGTCGCGGCAGATCAGCTGCCCGTTCTTCGTTTCGGCGAGCTGGCTGCGGTGGTGAACCAGGAAGCAGCTCGAACAGGTGAACTCGTCGGCCTGGCGCGGGAGGACCCGGACCGCCAGCTCCTCGTGGCTCAGGTCCGCGCCGGGCAGCTCGAAGCTCTCCGCGGCCTCGGCCTCGTCCTCGTCGACCTTGCCGGAGTTCTTGTCGTGACGGCGAGTCTTCAGTTCCTCGATCGACTCTTCGGAAGCGTCCTCGTCCGTCTTGCGCGGGGCGTCGTAATCAGTCGCCATGGTGTTTCCCTGCCCTCTTCGTACCCGTGGTGTTGCCTGCTGAGCCCTTGAACGGGTGGAGCGGCCGAGAAATTCCGCGTCGGCGCACCGCGCTGAACCTTCGTCCCCCGAAACCCTTGACAGCCAGGCCGGGACCGGCAAACACCGTTCCCGAGGACGGGATTGTGCCCTATAACGCTCCGCAATGCACGACTGGGTCCATGCTGTGGCCCGCGTGTCGCGACAAATGTCAGGACCGAACACACGAATGCTCGTTAATGCGCGATAGTGCGCAGAAACGAGCACTCAGCGGTGTCTAAGCACGCAGCGGGTTCGCGGCGGCCAACAGATCGTGGAACGGCCCGAACAGCGCCGGACTGGCCGCGATCGACATCTCCGGCGACACCGGGGCCCCGTGCAGCCCGCCGACCGCGGCGCCGGCCTCGGCCGCGATCAACGCGCCCGCTCCGTAGTCCCACGGGTTCAGACCGCGCTCGTAGACCACGTCCAGCCGCCCGCAGGCGACGTAGCACAGGTCGACCGCGCCGACCCCGATCCGGCGGATGTCACGGACCTCGGCGATCAGGTGCTGGATCACCTCGGCCTGGACCTGGCGCCGCGCCGGGTCGTACCCGAACCCGGTACCGACCAGGGCCTTGCCCAGCTCGGTCTCGCCGGATACCTGGATCGACTTGCCGTCCGCGAACGCGCCGCCACCCTTGGTAGCGGTGAAGACCTCACCCTTCGGTGCGTCCACCACCACGCCGGCGACGGTCTTCCCGGCGTACTCCACCGCGATCGAGACGGCGTACGTCGGGAGGTCGTAGAGGTAGTTGACGGTGCCGTCGATCGGATCGACCACCCAGCGCACGCCGCTGGTGCCGACCACGTCGTCGCCCTCCTCCCCGAGGAACGAGTCGTCCGGGCGGGCGCTCAGGACCCGGGCGCGGATCAGCTCCTCGGACTCCCGGTCGACGGCGGTGACGACGTCGGTGACGGTGCTCTTGGTGTCGGCGACCGTGATCGTGCCGCGGCGGCGTTCGACGATCAGCCGTGCGGCCTCCTCCGCGACCTCCACGGCCAGCTTGAGGAGGTCCTGGGGGCTCTCGGGGCTCATACAGCTTCCTTCGGGGTCGGTCGGCGCAGGGCAGGGCAGCAGTCGGGCCGGCAGTCGTCCCAGCCCGGGCCGAGCGAGCCGGCGCAGGGCCTGGCGGGCTGCTCGCCGCGCTCGGCGGCGGCCCGCTCGACGACGAGGTCGCGGAGCATCGTGACGAACTTCTCGCCGGTTCCCGGGGTCGCGGCGCGCGCCATCGGCAGCCCGAGCTTCGCGGCGGTCTTCGCGGCCTCGGTGTCGAGGTCGTAGATGACCTCCATGTGGTCACTCACGAAGCCGATCGGTACGACGGCCACGCCCGGCACTCCCGCGTCGGCGAGCTCCTCGAGGTGGTCGTTCACGTCCGGCTCGAGCCACGGCACCTGCGGCGGACCGGACCGCGAGCAGTAGACCAGGTCGGTCCGCAGCGTCCGCCCGGTCCGGCGCTCGAGCTCGGCGGTGATCTCGGCGGCGACATCGGTGTGCCAGGCGACGTATCCGTTGCCGTCCGGACCGCTGGTCGCGTTCATCGCGGTCGGGATGGAGTGCGTCACATAGGCGATCGCGGAACCGTCCGGTAGCTTGCTCAGCGCCTCGGCGGTCGACTCGACGAACGACCCGACGAAGCCGGGGTGGTTCGCGTAGTGCCGGAGCTTGTCGATCCGCGGCGCGTCCGGCACCTCGCGGGCGGCGTCCTCGAGGTTCTCCCGGTACTGCCGGCAGCCGGAGTACGACGGGTAGGCGGACGTGACGATCACCACGGCCCGGCGTACCCCGTCGGCGGTCATCTCGCGCAGGGTGTCGGTCAGGTACGGCGCCCAGTTGCGGTTGCCCCAGTAGATCGGCAGGTCCAGCCCGATCTCGTCGAACGACGACCGCAGCGCCGCCAGCAGCGCCCGGTTCTGGTCGTTGATCGGGCTCTTGCCGCCGAACGAGTAGTAGTGCTCCCCGACCTCCTTGAGCCGCTCGTCCGGGATCCCCCGGCCACGGGTCACGTTCTGCAGAAAGGGCAGGACGTCCTCGGGTTTCTCAGGACCACCGAAGGAGAGCAACAGGACCGCATCGTAGGGAGGTGCACCTGGCGACATATCCCAAGCTTCTCAGACGGCCATGCTCTAGGCTGCTCCCGGTCTCTCATGCTCAAGCCTTACGTTCACCTCATGCGCCGGCCCGGCGCCGGCGCGTTCTTCTCCGCCGGGATCCTCGGGCGGATGCCGATCTCCATGATCGGTCTCGGCATCGTCATCCTGATCGCCCAGGAGAGCGGCTCGTACGGGCTCGCCGGGGCGATCTCCGGCGTGGCCGTGATCGCCGGTGCCCTGACCGGCCCGATCCAGGGCCGGCTCGTGGACCGCTTCGGTCAGCGCGGTCTGCTGCTGATCGGTTCGGTGGCTTGCACCGTCGCCCTGGCCGGATTGCTGCTCGCCGTGCGTGCTGGTGCGGCGACCTGGATCCTCTACGCGCTGTCGTTCCTTGCCGGCGGCACCCGTCCCCAGGTCGGCTCGTTCGTCCGGGCCCGCTGGACGCATCTGCTCGGCCGCGGTCGCGCGCTGCAGACCGCCTTCGCTCTCGAGGCGGTCGGCGACGAGGTGGTCTTCATCGTCGGTCCGGTCCTGGTCACCACCCTCGCGACGCAGATGAGCCCGTACGCCGCCCTGTCCGCGGCCGGCGTACTCGGGCTCGCCGGCGGTCTCTGGCTCGCGCTGCTGCGCGGATCCGACCCACCGGGACGCGGCAAGTCGAACGGTGCCGAGCAGGCGCCGCTCCCCTGGCTCTCGATCATGCTGCTCAGCCTGATCGGTCTCGGCCTGGGCGCGACTCTCGGTGGCGCCGAGGTGATCACCGTGGCGTTCACCACCGAGAAGGGGCAGGCCGAGCTGTCCGGCGTCGTACTCGCGGTCTGGGCGTTCGGCAGCCTGCTGGCGGGACTCTGGTACGGATCGGTGCACTGGCGGGCCCCGGTTGAGCGGCGGCTGCTGATCGGGACGATCGCGCTCGCCATCACTCTCGCGCCGCTCCCCTGGGTCAACAGCGTGCCGATGCTCGGCGCGGTGCTGTTCTGCTGCGGTATGACGATCGCTCCGACGATGGTCGCCGTGACCGCCTGTGTCGAGGAGTGGGTGCCGCCCGAGCGCCTGACCGAGGCGATCACCTGGACCGTCACGGGCATCCTCCTCGGCGTCGCTCCCGGCAACGCGGCCGCCGGACATGCCGTCGACGTCTGGGGCCCGTCGAAGGCGTATTGGGTTCCGTTCGGCGTCGGCATCGCCTGCGCGATCGTCGCCGCGATCTCCATCACGTTCGCTCGACCCAAAGAACGGTTCGCCCACAACTAGCCTTGAATCTCCGGTTACGGGAGGTGTGAGGGTGACGGGTATGGACCACTCGATCGGTGCGGTGGCGCGGTTGGCCGGAGTGTCGGTGAAGACCGTGCGGTACTACTCCGACCTCGGGCTGCTCGCGTCGCGTCGTACCAGTGCCGGTCATCGGCGGTACGACGGGAACGCGGTGGCGCGGCTGGAGCTGGTCCGCACGTTGCGTGCTCTGGGTCTGGATCTGGAGACGGTGCGGACCGTGCTGGAGCAGGAGCGGACGCTGGCCGACGTACTCGCGGCACACGCGGAGGCACTCGCCGTACAGATCCGGACGCTGCAGGCACAGCATGCCGTCGTCTCGGTGGTCGCTCATCATCACTCGACTCCTGAGGAGCTCACTCGCATGCACGACCTGACCGCACAGTCCGAGCAGGACCGCCGCGCGCTGATCGCCGGCTTCCTCGACAGCGTGATCGGCGACGATCCCCACCTCGCCGCGATGCGTCAGAACCTCACGCCGGTCCTCCCCGACAACGCCGAGCCGCGCCAGGTGCAGGCCTGGCTGGAGCTCGCCACGCTCGCCTCCGACGAGGACTTCCGAGCAGCGGTACGCCGGATGGCGGTGGGCTACCGCGCACTCGCGCGAGACGATCTGCTGTGGTCCGACCCGGAGCTGCGCGGGCGGCTGATCGAGTTGCGGCGTACCACCGGCGGACCGCGATGGCAGCGGTACATCGAACTGGTTGCCGTGGTCAACGGATGGGCGCCGCCGTCACGGGTTGCGGGATAAACCACGAGCGCCCGCGGTCCTGTCCTTCTATCGTGGGTGGGCATGAGCCGCGCCCCCGAGGTCGACTACTCCGCCACCTCCGCCCGCCCGGACTGGAGCACGCTGCCGGCCGCCCTCCAGCACTCCCTCACCGTTGCCTTGGGCACCGACATCGCGTCCGTCGCGCGCTCCGTCACGTCCGGGTTCACCGGCGGCTTCGCGGCCCGGGCGACGCTCTCCGACGGCCGCCAGGTCTTCATCAAGGCAGCCCCGGAGGGCATGCACGCGTACGAGGCGTACCAGCGCGAGGCCGAGGTGGTTCCCCAGCTCCCGCGCTCGGTGCGGGCACCGGCCATCATCACCACGGCGCATGCGGGCACTCCCGGCACGCGGTGGTTCGCAGTGGTTTCCGAAGCGATCGACGGGCGGATGCCCGGGGCTCCGTGGACGCAGGACGACTTCGCCCGAGTTACCACCACCTGCGAGGAGATGGCCGAAGTGTTACGGCCTGCGCCACTGACCGGGTTGAGCCAGTTCGCGAGCCTCATCGAGGACGACGTACAGGTGCCCGCGCAGATCCTGGCCGGTGACCGGCAGCTGCCCACCGGACTGCAGGACTGGGTGCCGCGCGTGCTTCCCGAGCTCGGCGAATTGGCCGATGCCGCGACCGAGGTGCTGACCGGCGACACCGCGCTGCACTCCGACCTGCGACCGGACAACCTGATCATCGACGCCGCCGGCACCTGCTGGGCGGTCGACTGGAACTGGCTCACCCTCGGCCCTCGCTGGGTGGACTGGGTCGGCCTCCTGCCGCTCGCGCAGCACCAGGGCATCGACACCTTGGCAGCCATCACTCGCAGCCCGCTGACGGCCGACGTACCCGATGATCACCTCGACGCCTTCGCCGCGGCCATCACGGCGTACGTGTTGCGGGTCGCCGACACGCCGCCACCGCCGGGATGCACGCCGGTGCTGCGCGATCACCAACGGCTCGTCGCCTGGAGCCACCTCGACTGGCTCGCCGTACGCCGGGGCTGGTGAGCGGCCTACTGTGGAGGCATGAGCAAAGGGCCGACGACGAGGTTCAAGGTCGAGGTGCTCGACGGTGACCGGACGTCGCGCCGGGAGGATCTGGTCACCACCGAGGAGCCGCTGGAGCTGCGCCTGGAGTGGCCGGACCGGCCGCCCGAGCCGCTCGTCGTCACGATGCGTACCCCTGGTGCCGACTTCGAGCTCGCCGCCGGCTTCTGCCTCGGCGAAGGCTTCGCCGTCCGCCCCGGCGCGATCCATACCGTTGCCTACTGCACCGATGTGGCGCTCACCCGCGAGCAGCAGTTCAACACGGTCACGGTCGCGCTCGACGGTCCGCCGGACCGCGAGCCACCCCAGCGGTACGGCGTGACCTCGGCCGCCTGTGGCGTCTGCGGCCAGCAGAGCCTCGACGAGCTCGCCGAGCGCGAGTACGACCCGGTCGACCCGGTCGAGGTCCCGATCGACGTCGTACGCCGACTGCCTGACCTGCTCCGTGAGGCGCAGCCGATGTTCAGCCGGACGGGCAGTCTGCACGCGGCGGGCCTGTTCACCGCGGACGGGCAGAAGGTCGTGGTGAAGGAAGACGTCGGCCGGCACAACGCGGTCGACAAGGTCGTCGGCTGGACCGTCCTCAACCAGCGCAGTCGCAAGGGTCTGGTGCTCGCCGTGAGCGGCCGGGTCGGCTACGAGATCGTGCAGAAGGCGGTCGCGGCGGGAGTCGGGATGATCGTCGCGGTGGGTGCACCGTCGAGTCTCGCGGTCGAACTGGCCCGCCGTTTCGACGTGACGATCGCCGGGTTCACCCGGGGTGAGCGCTGCGTCGCCTACAGCGCACCCGAGCGGATCATCCGCCAGGTCTGATGTGCCACTCCCCACCACCGCCGGATTGTGGAGGTGGAGGGGGAATCGTGAAAATTCGCTACGCCGTCATCGCGTTACCGATCCTGGTCTGCGGCGCGACGGTCGCCGGCGCGGCCCAGGCTTCGGCCCGCGCCATCGACCCCGAGGACCCGCACCATCCGCAGCAGACGATCGTCGAGCACCAGCAGACGACCGTCGTCGAGGTCCCGGTGGACGACACCGCCAACGAGATCGCGCAGACCATCGCGGGAGCCGTCGTCGGCGCGGGACTGGCGAGCGGCGCGCTCTGGTACTACTACCGCCGCCACCCCTACGCGCGCTGATCCGGTCAGTCGTCCAGCTTGATGAAGGTGGCCTTCGGGACGTACTCGTAGCGGTCCGGCATGCAGGTCAGGATGATGATCTGGCCGTGGTCCCCGGCGCGGCCGAGGAGCGCGCCCATGTCCCGCAGCCGGGCCTTGTCGGACCAGCCGAGGGCGTCGTCGAAGATCACCGGGACGCTGCTGTCACCGGTGCTCACCAGGTGACTGATCGCCAGCCGCGTGATGATCGCGAGTTGCTCCTGCGCACCTGTAGACAGCGCCTCGACCCGCAACCGCGTGCCGTCCAGTTCGCGCTCCGCGACCGCGAGGTCGTCGTCCAGCCAGACCCGGAACGACGGTCCGTACACGCTCCGCCCGAGCGACTCGATCCGGCTCTGCAGCGGCTCGGAGTACTTCGTCTGCGCCTCGGCCCGATGCCGGCTCAACGTCTCGTGGACCCGCCGGGCCGCCCCCGCGCGCCGCTCCAGGCTGTCGTGCTCCGCCCGTACGGCGGCCAGCTCGAGCTCGGCCAGATCGCGCCGCGTCGCGAGCCCGTCCCGCCCGGACTGCTCCAGGCGCCCCTCCGTCGTACGCAAGGCATCGCGCAGCGTGTCCCGCTCGCCCTGCAACCGGGTCGCGACCGCCAGCGCATCCGCCAACTCCCCCGCGACCTGATCCGCACCGGCCGCATCCGCCTGCTCCTGTACGGCGGTCAGCTCCTCGAGCACCGCTTCGACGTCACCGGTCGCCGCGGTCTCCGCCGTGGCCACCGCCTCGTCATCGAGCACCGCCCGGGCCGCGTCCAGTCCCTCGACCGCGGCAGCCAACCGCTCTCCCGCCAACTCCGACCGGGCCCGCGCGTTCTGGGCCTCGGACCGGTCCTCGTCGGCCGCCTTGCGAGCCTGCGCGGCCGCGAACTCGGCGTCCGTCAGCAGCCGCTCCGCCTCGGCGAGCCCGTTCCGGGCCACTTCGAGCGCGCGTTGGGCTCCCGCGAGATCACTCGACTGCGGCGCCGGGTCCTCGATGTCGTCGAACAACGTGTCGTGCGCCGAGGCGATTTCGGTGAACTCCGCGAACAGCGACATCTGCCCCGGCACACCCTCGATCGCCGGCTGCTTCGCGCTGCTCTCCTCGGCCTCGTCCGCCTGCGCGGCTCCGAGCCGCGCGGTCAGCACCGCGATCCGCTCCCCCGGATCGCCGCCGGCCGTCAGCGACTTCTCGGTCCGGCGGGCTTCGTTCAGCTCGGCGCTCGCGGTGTCCGCCTTGCGCAGCAGCTCCCGCGCGGCCGCGACGTCCTTCACGCCGGCCTTCTTCAGCAGGTCCGTCTCCCGCCGTACGGCGTCGTCGACCCGGGACCGCAGCGTCGCCGCCTCACCACCGGCGCGGACCGTCACCTCGACCTGACCCGGCACGCCGACGACGAGCTCACCGGAGACCAGTACCTCGGTCGACTCGTCGAACCCGAGCTCCGCCGGCACGGCACCTTGGGACCCGTCCAGGCCGGTCCCCGACAACTCCACGGGCTCCGCGCCGAGACGGCGTACCGTCACCTCGGGGACGCCGGCCGCGAGCGCCGCGCGGGCCTCGACCACCGCGGCGCGGGCGTTCTCCAACGCCGCCACGATCGCGTCGTCGACCTTGATCCGGTCCAGGATCGTGCCGGCCGCGGCGATCCGGGCGCGGACGTCGACGAGCTCGTCCTGCTGCCCGAGCAAGCGGTCAAGCTCGGCGCGATCGACCAGCTGCGCGACCTGCCGCTCCGCCGCCTGTACGTCGGTACGCCGGAGATCCTTGAGCTCCACGACCTCCGCCAGCGCGGCCTCGGCGGCATGCACCATGTCGGCGGCGGTCTTCGCGACCAGTTCGGCATCGGCCCGCCGGGTCGCCAGCTCGGCCTCGGTCTTCGTGAACCGTTCGACCTCGTCGAGCAGCCGCTCGCGCTCCAGCCTGGTCCGGGTGTGGTTCTCCAACCGGGCCTGCGCGGTCTCCGCCCGGGACCGGATCGAGTCGCGCCGGAGCAGGATCTCGTCGGTCGCCTTCTTCCGCTCGCGCAGCTGCTCGACGCCGGTGAGGTGATCGGCCAGCCGGCTCGCCACGTCGTCGAGGTCGAGGTTCAGCCGCTCGGCCCGGCGGATGTCGGACTGGACCTCCTCCATCGCCTGCAGGGCCTGGGCAGCGGTCAGCTCGGTCGCCGCGACCGTCTTCGCGGACCGGGCGAAGTCGCCGGTCGGCTTACCGCGCGGGGTCCAGTACCGCAGGTACTCGTGCTCGACCGCCGACACCAACGGCATCGACGCACCGTCCACCGGGGTGCCGGACTCGGCGGTGACCGCGGTGATCAACGGCTCGGCATCGGCCGGCGTTGGGAGCACCAACGACTGGCCCTGGCTGACCATCAACGTCTGCCAGAGCACCGGGTCGACGTGGGAGTGGAACAGCCGCTCGGCCTCGTTGTGCGCCTCGCGTCCGGTCCAGGACTGCCGGCGGCCGTCCGGCTCGACCACGGTCAGCTCGGTCGAGCGGTTCTTCAGCCAGCGCTTCGCGTACGTCAGCTCGCGACCACCGAGGCTCAGCTCGACGGTGACCTCCGGACCGACGTCCTGGCCGACCGGCTGGATGTCGCGGATCCGGGTCGACTTCGAGTCGTCGGGCAGCTCGAAGACCAGGCCGAACGCCTCGACCAGGCTGGACTTCCCGACCTCGTTGTCGCCGACCACGACGGTGGTGCCGAGTGTGCGGAACTGGACACTACGGTCCTTGACGCCACGGAAGTCCCGTAGCGCCAAGCTGTGTAATCTCATCCCGCGTCCCGTGCCAATCGGTGCATCAGCGACAACGCCGCGCCGGCCGTTTCGTCGCCACCGGCCAGCGCCTGCCGCAGCTCCTCCATCGCGGCCCGGGCAGGCCCGCTCAGCTGCAGCGACTCCAGGTCGGCCGCGTCCGGCGCGGGCCGCACCGTCCAGAACTTGGCCCACCGCTCGACGCTGGCGAACACCTCGCCCTGCGCGTCGATCATCGCGTCCAGCCGGCTGAGCGCCGGCAGCGGCAGCGACCCGTCGCCGGCCAGCCGCACGTACGTCCGCTCCTTGTCCGGCAGCTCGGCGAACCAGTCCTCGAGGGCCTGGATCGCCTCCTCGTCGAAGAGTTCGACGCGGTGGTCGACCATGTGCCAGGCACCGACCCGGACCGGCTCCACCTCGATGCCGTCGCCACCGATCGTCACCTTGAGCACGTTCCCCGGAGCGTCCTCCTCGGGCGACGTGACCTCCTGCGTCCCGGAGAACCAGATCCGGTCGGTCACCCGAGTGGTGGAGTGCCGGTCACCAAGGCCGACGTACTGCAGGCGACCGTCGGCGACCGCGGCCTCGAGCGCCGCCTGGTCGATGGTCGGTACGTCGGACATGCCGCCGGAGAGACTCGTCAGTTGTCCATGGGCGAGCAGGATCCTGCTGGTGCCGGGATCAGCCGTCAGCTCGGCGTACCCGGGCGCGGCCGGATCCGACAGTGGGCGCCGTGACCGCCATGGAGCGCCGACAATCTCGACCCCCGGCAGGATCTGGAAAGGCGTCGTTTCGGTCAGCACCGTGACGTGCTCCGGCGCGTGCGCCTGCCACTGGCTGGACGTCCACAACGAGCCGGGCTCGAGCGCGTCGTGGTTACCGGGCAGCAGCACGACCGGGACCGGGATCCGCTTCAGCGCCTCGCAGGCCCGCAGGATCGTCTGCCGCTCGACCTGGTTGTGCTCGAACACGTCCCCGGTGACGACCACGAACGCCGCCCCGGTGCGCTCCGCGACCTCGCCGATCCGTGCGACAGCATCCAGCCGCGCCTGACCCCACCGGGCCTGGCCGTCCGGCCCCAGGAACCGGCGCATCATCCCCAGCTGCCAGTCCGAGCTGTGCAGAAACGTGATCGAGTCGTCCATCGCGGAATGAACGCTAACCCGCGCCGCCGACAACCTCCCAACCCAACACACACAAACGGCCTACACCGCCCACACTCCGGACAGTTCCGGAACCCACACCGAGGGTGTACTACGGGTCAGCGCGGGAAGTCGGCGCTGCTCGACAGCTCCGCCCACCGAATGACCTCGGCCTGCGCCGCGGCGTACACACCCTGGAGGGCCTCGACGGCGTCCGAACCGAGCGGCAGTCGCAGCGGCGGCTCCGGGCTCGCGACGGCGGTCAGGATCGCCCGCGCGGCGCGGACCGGGTCGCCGGGCTGCGTGCCGTTGCCGTTCGACAGGGCGTCGCGGACAGCGCCGACGGGGCCCTCGTAGATCTCGCTGATCTGTGTCACGTGCAGCGCGGACGGTTCGTTGAACGACGTACGGAACGCGCCAGGCTCGACGATCAGCACGCGGATGCCGAGGTCCTTCGTCTCGTAGGACAGCGCCTCCGACCAGCCCTCGAGGGCGAACTTCGTCCCGCTGTACGCGCTGATCCCGGCGAACGCGTACCGGCCGCCCTGACTGGTCAGCTGCACGATCGTGCCGCTCTTGCGCTCCCGCATCCCGGGCAGAACCGCCTTGGTCAACGCCACCGGCCCGAAGAAGTGCAGCTCCATCAGGCCACGCAGTTCGTCGTCGGTGGTCTCTTCCGCCGCGCCGACCATCCCCCGGCCCGCGTTGTTCACCAGTACGTCGATCCGCCCGTGCTCGGCCAGCACACCCGCCACGACCTCGGGGATCGCGTCGCCATCGGTCACGTCGAGCTTCACGACCGACAGCCGCTCGTGCTCCAGCTCCATGGCCTCCGGCCGCCGGACCGCAGCGACGACGGTGTGCCCCGCGGCCAATGCTTCGTCCGCCAGCGCCCGGCCGAACCCCGCGCTGGCACCCGTGATCATCCATACCTCTGACATATCGCCAGCATTTCACCCGCGAAGGTCCTACGATCCCGTGGTGACTGCGTACCTGGAGACCGAGCGGCTGGTGCTTCGCCGGTTCACCGCGGACGATGTCGAGCTCCTGGTGCAGCTGGACTCCGATCCCGAGGTGATGCGGTTCCTGACCGGTGCACCGACACCACGGTCCGAGATCGAGAACGTCGTACTGCCGGAGATCCTGAAGGTGTACGCCGAGCATCCGCGGCTCGGGACGTTCGCGGCGGAAGCGCCCGAGGGATTCGTCGGGTGGTTCGGGATGCAACCGACCGACGACCCGGCGACCGTCGGCGTCGGGTACCGGCTGCACCGCGCGGCGTGGGGCAAGGGCTACGCGACCGAGGGGACGAAGGCGTTGATCGCGCACGCCTTCGCGCTCGGGATGGAACGGGTGGTGGCGGACACGATGGCGGTCAACCACCGGTCGCGGGCGGTGATGCGGCGCTCGGGGCTACGGTTCCTGAAGGTGTACCACGAGCACTTCGACGACCCGCTGCCCGGAACCGAGTTCGGCGAGGTGCTGTACGCGATCGACCGGCGTACCTGGGAGGCTGGTGCCCATGAGTGACGACCGGCCGTACGCCGTACTCGACATCGACGCGACGCTGTCCGACACCAGCAAGCGGCTCCGCTTCATCGAGCAGAAGCCGAAGGACTGGGACTCGTTCTTCACGCACGCCAAGGACGACGCGGTCCTCGACGAAGGTCTCGCGGTCGCGACGACGCTCGCCGCGGACCACGAGATCGTCTACCTGACCGGCCGCCCGGAGCGCACCCGGCGGATCACCGAGAAATGGCTGAAGGACAACGGCTTCCCCGCCGGCAAGGTCTACATGCGCGGCAACACCGACCGCCGCCCGTCCGCGCTGATGAAACTCGGCCGCCTCAAACGCCTCGCCGAACAACGCCCGGTAGCCATCCTCGTCGACGACGACGAAAAGGTCGTCGCGGCAGCCCAAAAGGCCGGCTACAGAGTCATGCGAGCCGACTGGGGCCTCGACCCCGAGTCCCAACCAACCCTCTTCGAAGCCCAAGACACCGAAGGCCGCACCTGATCCGTACCGAACAACGGGCAGTGCGGCGGCGCGGCGTACCGAACAACGGGTAGTGCGGCGGCCTCGGTGCTGCGGTTCAGCGTGCGGCGGGTGGCGCGTACGGCCTCTCGCGGGTGCACTACCCGTTGGTCGGTGCGGCGCAGCCGTCGGTTCAGCGTGCACTACCCGTTGATCCGTACGGCTGGATCGCGGCCGTCTCATCCACTCACCACGGCACGCCGTCCTCCGCCGGTATGCCACGGCCCCTGGGACGAGTGGCTTACTCATCCCAGGGGCCGGTACTACGTCGCGTGGGGCGACGTGCTACTTGCTGAGGCCGATGATTAGTTGGTTGGGGTAGGGCGGGTAGGAGGAGAGGTAGAAGTTCTGGACCTTCGAGCCGTGCAGGAAGGCGTTGCGGGCGTAGACGAGCGGGACGATCGGGGCGTCGGCCATGATCTGCTTGTCGATGGAGCCCCACATACCGGCGGCCTTGGTGCGGTCGGTCTCGGCGGTGGCGGCGGCGATCGCGGTGTCGACGGCGGGGTTGGAGTAGCGGGAGATGTTGTACCCGCCGTTGCCGATCTCCGAGGTGCCGAACAGCGGCTGGATGTTGCCGATCGCGCTCGGGAAGTCCGGCAGCCAACTGGACACGGTCAGGTCGAAGTCCGGCTTGTTGCCGGTGATCAGGTCGGTCAGCGGCTCGTTGTCCAGCGGCTTGATCTGGACGGTGATTCCCGCCCGCTTCAGACCCTGCTGGATCGCCTGCGCGACATCCAGACCGGTCGCGTTGTCGGCCACCAGCACGAGGTTCAGGTTGCTCACCCCGGCCGCGGCCAGCATCTGCTTGGCCTTCTCCGGGTCACCAGCCGGCGGCGCCTGGTAGAGGTCGTACTTGTTGTACCCCTCGATGCCTGGCGTGATCAGCGTGCTCGCGATCTCACCGCCGAACTCCGGACCACCCTCGGCGACCTGGACGGCCTGCTTGTCGACGGCGTACTCGATCGCCTTGCGGACGGCCGGGTTGGCCAGCGCCGGGCGCTTGGTGTTCATCGCCAGGTACTCGAGCGCACCGGCCGGCGACGTCGCGACCCGAGCCTTGACGGCCGGGTTGCCGTTGATCGTCGGGATCAGCGAGGCCGGGACCGACGTACCGGTGGTGGCGGCGAACTTGTCGTCGCCGGCGTCCGCGATCAGCCGCTGGTTCACCACGTTGGGCTGCAGGCCCATGTCCAGGACGATCGAGTCCGGCAGGCCGGTGCGGGCCTGGTCGGTGGACTTGTCCCAGTTCGGGTTGCGCTCCAGCTCGAGCTTCGAGCCCGGGGCGTACGACTTCACCTGGTACGGACCGCTGGCCATCGGCTTCTCGCCGTAGTGCGCCGGGTCGGTGTCGGCCTTCTTCGGCACCGGCGAGAACGCCGGCATGCTGACGATCCACGGCCAGTCGCCGTACGGCTTGTTCAGCTTGAAGACGATCGTGGTGTCGTCAGGTGTCTCGACCGACGCCAGCTCGCCGCCCTTGTACGGACCGGTGTACTTGTCGCCGCCGACGAGCAGCGACTTGTGGTACCCCAGACCGCCGGACAGCTCCGGCGCGAACGACCGCTCGATGCCGTACTTGATGTCAGCGGCAACGATCGGCGAACCGTCGGCGTACTTCAGGCCCGGCTTCAGCTTGTACGTCCAGGTCTTGCCGCCGTCGCTGACCTGACCGGTGTCGGTGGCCAGGTCCGGGACCAGCTCGGCCGCCTTGTCCGGCGAGGTCTTCCACGACGTCAGGCCGCGCAGCACCAGGTGGATCGAGCTGATCCCGAGGTTCTGGCTCTTGGCCGGGTCGAGGCTGATCTCCTTGCTGGTGGTCAGGATGTGGAAGGTTCCACCCTGCTCCGCGGCCGCGGTGCTGCCGGCACCGGCGGTGGACTTGTCGTTGGCGTTGCAGGCGGCCGCCGCCAGCGCGAGCACGGCCGCTACCGCGACTGCCCGGGTTATGCGTTTCATGGGGTCCTCTCAGGGGTGGGGGGCTCAGGGAAGTAGCAGGCGGCCCGGTGTTCGGTCGAACCTTCGACAGGCTCGAGTACCGGTCGTTCGGTCGCGCATACGTCCTGCGCCTTGTAGCACCGGGTCCGGAAGGGGCATCCGGACGGCGGCGAGATGGGGGTCGGTACGTCGCCGGTCAGCACGATCCGCTCGCGGACCACGCCGGGCTCCGGGACCGGTACGGCGGACAGCAACGCCTTCGTGTACGGATGCGCCGGAGCGTCGTACACCTGTTCCGCGGGGCCTTCCTCGACGATCGTGCCGAGGTACATCACCGCGATCCGGTCGGCGACCTGGCGTACGACGGCCAGGTCGTGCGCGACCAGTACGTACGAGAGACCGAGCTCGTCGCGCAGGTCGGCGAGCAGGTTGAGCACCTGGGCCTGCACCGAGACGTCGAGCGCCGACACGGGCTCGTCGCACACCACCAGCTCGGGTTTCACCGACAGCGCCCGGGCGATGCCGATCCGCTGCCGCTGACCGCCGGAGAACTCGTGTGGGTAGCGCTCGAGGTGCTGCTCGGCGAGCCCGACCTGCTCCAGCAGCTCGACGAGTTGGGCCCGCGTGGGGCGGACGCCCTGCGCGCGGAACGGCGTACTCAGGATGGTGCCGACCGACTGCCGAGGGTTCAGCGAGGCTTGCGGGTCCTGGAACACCATCTGGACCCGACGGCGGATCGGGCGGAGCCGGCGGCCGCGGACCTTGGTGACGTCCTCGCCGCCGATCTCGACCCGGCCCTGGGTCGGGTCGAGCAGCCGGGTGGCGACCCGCGCGAGCGTCGACTTGCCCGAGCCGGACTCGCCGACCAGGCCGAGCGTCTCGCCCTTGCGGACGAGCAGGTTCACGCCGTCGACCGCGCGCACGGCCTGCGCCTGCCGCCACGGGACGCCGCGCAGGCCGAAGTACTTCTTGACGTCCTTGAGACGCAGCAGCTCGTCGGTATCGCGCTTGGTACTCACGGTGCTCACTCGATCACCTCCGGACGGCGGCCCAGATGGCAAGCGGCCTCGTGGTCGCCCTCCCCCGGACGCGGCGTCAGCTCGGGACGCTCGGTCACGCACCGCTCACCGACCAGATGCGCGTACGCGCACCGCGGCTGGAACGGGCACCCGGTCGCGATCGCCCCCGGCGTCGGCGGGCTCCCTGGGATCGTGGTCAGCCGCGGCTTCGGCGGTACGTCGACCCGCGGCATCGCACCGAGCAGACCCAGGCTGTACGGATGCGCCGCGCGGAAGAACAGGTCGCGGACGGTGCCACGCTCGGCCGCGCGCCCGGCGTACATCACCAGGACGTCGTCGGCGACCTCGGCGACCACCCCGAGATCGTGCGAGATCAGGATCAGTGCCGTTCCGAACTCGGCCTGGACGTCGTCGAGCAGGCGCATGATCTGCGCCTGCACGGTGACATCGAGTGCGGTCGTCGGCTCGTCCGCGATCAGCACTCTGGGGTCGTTCACCAGAGCCATAGCAATCACGACCCGCTGCCGCATTCCCCCGGAGAACTCGTGCGGGTAACTGTCGGCCCGCCGGGCCGCGTCCGGGATGCCGACCTTGTCGAGCATCTCGACGGCCCGCTGCCGCGCCACCTTCTTGGAGACGTCGTGGTGCAGCCGGTACGCCTCGGCGACCTGCCAGCCGACGCTGTAGTACGGGTTCAGCGCGGACAAGGCGTCCTGGAAGACCATCGCGATGTCGTTGCCGCGGATCTTGCGGAGGTCGTCGTTCGGCAGGCCGATCAGCTCGCGGCCGTTCAGCAGCACCTCACCGGTGACCTCGGCGTTCGACGGCAGCAGGCCCATCACCGCGGCCGAGCTGACGCTCTTGCCGGAGCCGGACTCGCCGACGATCGCCAGCGTCTGGCCCGGCGCGACCGCGAAGTCGATGCCGTCGACGGCCGGCACCGGGCCGCCCTCGGTGCTGAACGTGACGTGCAGGTCGTGGACCTCCAGCACCGGCTCAGCCATGACTCACCCGCGGGTCGAGCACACCGTGCACCACGTCCACCACCAGATTCGCGAGGATGATCAGGAACGCCGAGAACAACGTGACGCCGACGACCACGGCCACGTCGAGCTGACCGACCGCGGTGATCAGCAGGTCGCCGAGGCCCTGCATGCTGAACACCTTCTCGGTCAGGATCGCGCCGCCGAGCAGCGCGCCGAGATCGAGGCCGAACAGCGTCACCACCGGGACCAGTACGCCGCGCAGCCCGTGCGTCAGGACCACCCGCGCCTCACCGGCACCCTTCGCCCGGGCGCTGGTGATGTAGTCGAGGTTCAGCTCCTCGAGCATCTGCGATCGGGTCAGCCGGATGTACGACGCTGCTTGCAGGATCGCCAGCACGATCCACGGCGTGATCAGGTGCCAGGCCCAGTCGACCGGGCTCTCGGTCAGCGGCACGTAGCCGTTCACCGGGACCATGTTCAGCCAGAACCCGAACACCAGGATCGCCAGCAGACCGAGCAGGAACGACGGCGTCGAAACCCCGACCAACGCGACCCCGATGGCGGCCCGGTCGAGGAATCGGCCGCGGTTCAGCGCCGCGACCACCCCGAGCGAGACGCCGAGGAGCAGCCACAGTACGGCGGCACCGAGCGCGATCGAGGCGGTGATCGGCAACCGGTCCAGGATCAGGGTGGTGACCGGACGGGCCAGGGGGAACGAGTACCCGAAGCACGGTGCGTTGCAGTGCACAGCCGCCGTACCGTCTCCGAAGGTGCGGCCGGCGAAGATGCCCTTGAGGAAGCTCAGGTACTGCTGCAGGGTGCTCTGGTCGAGCTGCATGAAGTGCCGGGCCTGCTCCAGGCGGTCTGGTGTACAGGGCTTGCCGCAGGCGAGGTGCGCCGGGTCGGCCGGGATCGCGTAGAAGACCAGGTAGACAGCGAGGCTCAGCGCGAGCATCACCAGCAGGGCGGCGAAGAGCCGCCGGATGAGGAACCAGACGAGATCGGGCATCAGTTCGTCCTCCGCAACCGGACGTCGAACGCGTCCCGCACCCCGTCACCGAGCAGCGTGAAGCCGAGCACGGCGAAGAACAGCATCATGCCCGGGAACAGCAGGAACCACGGGTCGGCGCCGGTGTACACCCAGGCGATCGAGTCGGAGATCGAGCGGCCGAGGCTCGGCGTCGGCGGAGGCACGCCGACACCTAGGAAGGACAGCGCGGCCTCGGCACCGATGTACCCCGGGATCGCCAGCGTGGCGATCACCAGGACCGGACCGAGCAGGTTCGGCAACAACTCACGCGTGATGACCATCCAACTGCTCGAGCCGACGCTGCGGGCCGCCTCGACGAACTCGCGGGCGACCAGCGAGCGTGCCTGGTTCCGGATCAGCCGGGCCAGTCCGGCCCAGCCGAAGAAGCTCAGTACCAGGATCAGCAGCAGCCAGCGCGGGAAGCGCGCCGGGATAATGATGCCGAGGGCAATCATGAAGACGAGCTGCGGGAACCCGAACAGGAAGTCCAGTAGCCGCGACACGACCGCGTCGTACCAGCCGCCCAGGTACGCCGCGCTGATCCCGACCAGCGTGCCGACCACGGTGGTGATCGCGGTGACCACGACCGCGATGAACAGCGACGTCCGCAGACCGAGCACGACGATCGCGAACAGGTCCCGGCCGGTCAGCGGCTCCACCCCGAACCAGTGGCTGCCGCTCACCCCGCCGAGAGCGCCGCGCGGCGCGTTCCCGCGGCCCGGATCGAGCAGATCGATGTGGTACGTCGTCGCGTCCTGGCCGGACAGTGCGACCAGCAGCGGGGCCGCCGCCGCGATCACGATCAGCAGACCGACCAGCGCGACGCCGATCCGCGCGCTGCGGTCGCGCCGGAGCCGGCGTAACGCCTGCCGGGTGGGCGATACGGTCCCGGCGACCGAGGAACTCACAAGTACTCCCGACAGGTTCGAAGCTGCAGCCGACAAAACCTAGGCCGCATCCTTCCACCACCTCGCCCGCATCTCGAATTCCGAGAATCTCAGGTCGGTAACTCCAGATTGGGGTTAGCCCTATTCGGCCGGTTACGCTCCGCTGCGTGGAAGGACTCCTAGAGGTCGGCGACCGGATGGTTCTCTACACCCTCTACGGCTCGGATGGCGGTCTCCCTGCGATCTCCTTCGGGGGTACGCCCAGCACCCGCTGGAAGCGTCCGGACGCGGTCGGAGCCATTGAGGAGTCGGGCCTGCGAATGGCTGTCGCGGACCGGCCAGGGTACGGCGGATCCACGCGCCAACCCGGCCGGACTGTGGCGTCCGTGGTCGAGGACGCGGCGACGCTGGCGGACGCGCTCGGGTGGGAACGCTTCGCGGTGACCGGCGGCTCGGGAGGCGGGCCGCATGCGCTGGCGTGCGCCGCGCTCCTGCCCGATCGAGTCACCCGCTGCGCGATCACCGGCGGTATCGCGCCGGCCATCGTCGACGGTCCGGAGCCGACCGAGGACGAGGAACGAGCGGATCCGCGGCGCAACCGCACCTCCTGGCTGGCTGCGCGGAGTGACCTGCGGCCGCAACTCGAGGAGACGGCCCGGACGATCATGGCCGCCGTCGAGGAGGGCGGTCCGGAGTTCCCGCCGGATCCCGGCTCGCCGCCCGGTCCGCCGGCTCGGGAGGACCCGGCCGCCATGGCCCGCCTGACCGCCACCTTCGTGACCAGTCACGACGGGTGGATCGACGACCACATCGCGTTCGCCGGTCCGTGGGGCTTCAACCTCGCGGACATCACGGTGCCGGTGAGCATCTGGCACGGGTCCGCCGACGAACGTGCGGGCAAGCACGCGGACCACCTCGCCGCGGCCATGCCGCACGCCGAGCGCCGGTACTACGTGGGCGGTCACATCCCGCCGACAAATGCGTACCGTGAACTCCTGCGATGGCTGACACTGTCCTGATGGACCTGGCACGCCAACTCGTCAACGATCTGTATCCGGACGCCCGAGCCGCCTGGCTGGGTGGAAGTGTTGCGCGTGGCGAGGCGAGGCCGACGTCCGATCTCGACATCACGGTGCTGCTCGACGGCCCACCGGCACCACGCCGGCGGTCCCTACGGTACGGCGGTTGGCCCGTCGAACTGTTCGTGCACACCGAGAAGTCGCTGCGCTATTTCGCCGACAAGGACCAGGACCGGCGGCAGCCGACGATGATGCGGTTGGTCGGCGAATCCGTCGTACTGCTCGACACGGATGGGTTTGGGGCGCGTCTGCAGGACGAGTTCCGGGCCGAGGTGGCGGCTGGGCCTCGCCCGTTGTCGGGTGACGAGTTGGACCTGCTGCGGTACACGATCACCAACCTGGTGGACGATCTGACCGATGCGTCGGGCGATACCCGCCTGGCGATCGCGTCGGTGCTGTGGCAGGACGCGGCGCGTCTGTTGCTGACCGGCGCCGGCCACTGGTCCGGTACCGGCAAGGGGTTGCTGCGCGAGGTGGCGGCGTACGACGTTGCGCACGGCACCGATCACGCGGTGGCCCTGATGGACGGCGTCCGGGCCACGGACGACCGGCTCGTGGTCGCGGTGGATCGCATCCTCGACGGGTACGGCGGGCGGCTGTTCGACGGCTTCGAGCTGGCGGCCCGGCTCTAAGCCTGGGGATAACCTTCGCCGGTCCGGCGAGCGGCTGTATAGGGTCGGTTTCGTGCCTGATATCGACGCAGCATTCCTCGCTCTGCCCCGGCAGGAGCTGGCCGCGGCCGCCCTGCAGCGCGCCCGCGATCTCGGCGCGACGTTCGCCGAGTTCCGGCTGGAACGGATCCGGTCCGAGTCCATCTCCCTGCGTGACAGCGTGCTGGAGAGCGCGAAGGACGACGAAGACCTGGGCCTCGCGGTGCGCGTCATCCACGACGGCACCTGGGGCTTCGCCGCCGGCGTCGCGCTCACCGTCGACGAAGCGGTCAGTCTCGCCGAGCAGGCGGTGAACATGGCCCAGGTGTCGCGCCCGATCAACGCCGAGACGATCGAGCTCGCCGACGAGCCCGTGTACGACGACGTGCGCTGGATCTCGGCGTACGAGATCGACCCGTTCAGCGTGCCGCGGGCGGAGAAGGTCGCGCTGCTCACCGACTACAGCGACCGGCTGCTGAAGGCGGACGGCGTCGCGCACGTCGGCGTCCACGTCGCCACGATCCACGAGTGCAAGTACTACGCGAACACGGCTGGGACGTCGTACACGCAGCAGCGGGTCCGGATCGGCCCGGACATCACCGCGCATGCGGTCGCCGAGGACCGGTTCGACTCGATGTCGTCCACCGCTCCCCCGGCCGGCCGGGGCTGGGAGTACATGACCGGCACCGGCTGGAACTGGGACGACGAGCTCGCCCGGATCCCCGGCTGGCTGGCCGAGAAGATGGCCGCCCCGACCGTCGAGGCCGGCGCGTACGACGTCGTCGTCGACCCGTCGAACCTGTGGCTCACGATCCACGAGTCGATCGGCCACGCCACCGAACTGGACCGCGCGCTCGGCTACGAGGCGAACTACGCCGGCACCAGCTTCGCCACCCTCGACCAGCTCGGCACGCTGAAGTACGGCTCGCCGGTCATGCACGTCACCGGCGACCGCACCGCCGAGCACGGCCTGTCCACCGTCGGGTACGACGACGAGGGCGTGGCCGGCCAGCAGTGGGACCTGGTCAAGGACGGCATCCTGGTCGGCTACCAGGTCGACCGCCGGATGGCGAAGAAGAACGAGGACGTGCTCGGCACCCCGCGCTCCAACGGCTGCGCGTACGCCGACTCCTCGGGCCACATCCCGATCCAGCGAATGGCCAACGTCTCGCTGCAACCCGCCGCGGACGGCCCCTCGACCGAGGAGCTGATCAGCCGGGTCACGAACGGGATCTACATCGTCGGCGACAAGTCGTGGTCGATCGACATGCAGCGGTACAACTTCCAGTTCACGGGTCAGCGGTTCTACAAGATCACCGACGGCAAGCTCGACGGTCAACTGCGCGACGTCGCCTACCAGGCCACCACGACCGACTTCTGGGGCTCGATGGAGGCCGTCGGCGGCCCGCAGACCTATGTCCTCGGCGGCGCGCTGAACTGCGGCAAGGCCGAGCCGGGGCAGTCCGGTGCCGTCAGCCACGGTTGCCCGTCCGCGCTGTTCCGCGGCGTCCGCATTCTCAACACCACTCAGGAGGCCGGCCGGTGACGGGCATTCAACTCACCCCGCAGGACACCATCGAGCGGGGTCTCGCACTCGCCGCGGCCGAAGGCGCCGACGGCTGCGTCGTGATCGTCGCGGAGACCTCCAGCACCAACCTGCGCTGGGCGAACAACACACTCACCACCAACGGCGCGATGCGCGGTTCGAGCGTCACCGTGATCGCCACGGTCGGCTCCGGCGAGGGTACGGCGGCGGGCGTCATCGGCCGCTCCTCGGTCACCGAGGACGCACTGCGCGAGATCGTCTCGGCGGCCATCGCGACCGCCCGCGCGGCCGGGCCCGCCGAGGACGCGCGCCCGCTCGTCGACGGCACCGTCAGCGCCGACTGGGAGCTGGAGCCGGAGGTGACCTCGGTGGGCGTCTACGAGAAGTTCGCGCCCACGCTCGGTGAGTCGCTGAAGCGCGCCGACGCGGACAAGCGCCGCCTCTACGGCTTCGCGAACCACGAGGTCGTCACGCTGTACGTCGGTTCCTCGACCGGACTGCGGCTGCGTCAGGCGCTGCCCCGCGGCTACGTCTCGTCGACCGGTAAGAACGCCGACCTCAGCCACTCGGCCTGGGTCGGCACCGCGACGCGCGACTTCAGCGACGTGGACGCGCTCGCGCTCGACGCCGAGCTGACTCGCCGGCTCGGCTGGGCCGCCCGCTCGGTCGCGGTCGACGCCGGCCGGCACCCGACGATCCTGCCGCCCGCCGCGGTCGCGGACTTGATGACGTACCTGTTCTGGCAGCTCGACGGGCGGGACGCGTTCGAGGGCCGGACGGTGTTCTCGAAGCCCGGCGGCGGCACCCGGCTCGGGGACACGCTGTCGACGCAGCCAGTGTCCCTGCACTCGGACCCGGCGCTGGCCGGCCTCGAGGCGTTCGCGTTCGCGGTGGCGCGGTCCTCCGGTGGTTCGTCGAGCGTGTTCGACAACGGGTTGAGTCTCGCGGCGACCGACTGGATCCGCGGCGGGAAGCTCGAGCACCTGATGACGAGTCGGTTCACGGCCGAGCTGATCGACGTACCGACGGCGACGCCGGACATCGACAACTACGTCGTCACGGTGGACGGCGCGAGCGGCTCCACCGACGATCTGGTGGCGGGGCTCGACAACGGTCTGTTGCTGACCTGCCTGTGGTACATCCGGATGGTCGATCCGCAGACCCTGCTGCTCACGGGTCTGACGCGGGACGGTGTCTACCTGGTCGAGAACGGCGAGGTGACCGGTGCCGTGAACAACTTCCGGTTCAACGAGAGCCCGGTCGATCTGCTGGCCCGGTTCACGTCCGCCGGCACGACCGTGCCGTCGTTCTCGCGGGAGTGGGGCGACTACTTCTCCCGGACCGCGACACCGCCGCTGCTGGTGCCTGACTTCAACATGTCGAGCGTCAGCCAGGCCAACTGAGAACGCAGAACGCCCCCGCGACCGTGCTGGTCGCGGGGGCGTTCTTTGCTTGCTGATCAGACGGTCGGGTAGCCCGGCTCGGCCGGCCCCGCCTGGCCCGGGCCGCCGAACCGCTCGGCGCCCTTCGGGTCCGGACCGTACTGGTTGTCACCAGCGGTCCCCTCCTGGGCCGCCAGCACGATGAACCAGATGAACCCGACACACGGAATCAGGTTGATCAGGATCCACCAGCCGGAACGGTTGGTGTCGTGCATACGCCGGATCGCCACACCGATCGTGGGCAGCAGGACGGCCAGACCGTAGATCGTCTGCAGCCAGCCGGACGAGCCGCCGGCGCCGTAGGTCAGCCCGAGGACCCGGTCCAGGATGGACAGGATGATCGAAGCGATCGCGCTGAAGAGCACGAACATCCAGTACTCTTTGCGCCGGGCCCGTCCGTCGAACACGGCGTACTTCTTCAGGACGTCGATGTACCACTGCATTGCTGTATCTCCGATGCTTGAAGGTGAGACGCGGACAGAGCCTGTCGGAACCGGTCGGGTTCGTCAATGCAACTTTTCGCTTTGGTGACCACACCGCAATCTGGCGCGCCGGAACCGCAGGCAACGTCACCTGTTCGGAACCGGCACTCCTAGACCCGGCTTCAGCTTGATTACTGTTTCGTCATCGTGACGCGGAGCATCCGCCGCTGTCCCTCCTGGTACGGCGTCGCGTCGTCGAGCTGCCAGTTCGCGCCGAGCTCGGTCACCAGAGCGTCGTCGAAGAACCGTCCCACGAACCCGTCGTGCATCGACAGGCCACCGTCCAGTTGCTGCCAGTACCGCGAGCACGGGTCGTCGGTCGACCACACGGCGTACACGAACCGGCCGCCCGGGCCGAGCACCCGGTGCGTCTCGGCCACCAGCGAACGCAACTCCGACGGCGAGAACGCCATGTTCAGCAGGAGATTCGCGAACACCGCGTCGACCGTGGCGTCGGCCGGCGGCAACGGATCACGGACGTCGTGCAGCGCGGCGGTCACGCGATCGTCGAGCCCGGCCCGCTGCGCTTCCTGACGCAACTGGTCCAGCGCCGCCTCGCTGAAGTCCGTCGCATGCACGCTGAGTCCCTGTCTGGCCAGGAAGAACGCGTCCCGCCCGTGCCCCGCGCCCAGCTCCAGCACGTCATCGATGCCCGCGGCACCGAACGCCTCGGCCGCCCAGCGCGCCGCCACCGAAGGCTCCGACCCGTGCAACCGCGGCTGCCGCGCGTACGCCGACTCCCACCGCTCCTGCTGAGCTCTCGCAAGCTCGACATGCCCAGTCTTCATCGTGCTCCCCGTGTTCGCCCCACCGACCTGGCCGATCGACAGACCGCAGCAGCCTACGTCACAACACCAACCAGACGCACCCACCCACCAACCGGTTCCCTCCCGCGCACAGCCTTGCCGGCCCCTTTGCCTGCCACAACAAATGCGTCGAAGGCGTCGACGAAGAGACACGCAGTAAGCCGCCGCTGCGGAGGAATTGTCGGATACTGGCCTTTCCGACAGTCGTTTCATCGGGGGATCCATGTCCGGCGACTCATCAGTGCCGCCCGAGGTCAGATCCCTCGTTTACGACTTCACTCTGCTGCGGAAGAATCAGGGGCTGAAGCAGTCCCGCCTGACCGAGGAACGCGCCGGCAACCTCCTCGGAAGCGCGGCCGTGCAGACCGTCATGAGCAGGGGCGGCGTCGGGGATCGCACCGAGGCTGCCGTCCAAGTGG
This sequence comes from Kribbella sp. NPDC054772, assembly GCF_053611945.1. NCBI lineage: Bacteria > Bacillati > Actinomycetota > Actinomycetes > Propionibacteriales > Kribbellaceae > Kribbella > Kribbella sp. NPDC054772. The sequence continues at coordinate 28,327 of NZ_JBSHBJ010000002.1, forward strand.
TCACCGAGGCGATCGGAAAGCTCCCCAGCTTGTCCGACCAGGTCATAGCGGATGCCATTCTCGGACTCGGGTTGTTCCTCGCAACGTACGCCGAGCACGCCGTAGACCACCGGACGATCGAGCGACTGGAGAAGGCCGACCTCGGCGACCGACGGGAAGCGTTGCGCACGCAGTGGCGCCGCCTGCACGAAGCAGTCGGCGCAGACGTACCCGAGACACCGGGTGACCGGCATCTTCGCGACACCGTAGAACCGCGGATCTTCCGCGACGTCGCGGTGCTGATCGTCGGCCTCCCTGCCGACTCCTCCCCCGCCAGACCGGTAACGGTCACGCCAGACGGCTCGCCCCAAGGATTCAAGGCGTTGTCCGGCAAAGTGGTGGTGATCGGTGGCGTCGCGATCGATCACACGTTCCACAGCGAGGGCATACCGATGCCTGAAACCTCAGCAAAGGCCACGCACTACGAGCGCGCGCCCGGAGGCAAAGGGCTCAGCCAGGCCGTGGCCGCCGCACGGCTCGGCCTCGACGTGACACTGATCGCGGCGTGTGGCGGTGACGACGACGGCGCCATGATCCTCGAGCACCTCAGGAAGGCGGGAGTCGACACCTCGCTGATGAAGGTCGTCGAAGGCAAGCGATCACCACAGACGAGCATCACCGAACTTCCGGACGGCGACAGTGCCGCAATGGTCTGGCACAACGAGGAAGAGGTCAGCCTCGACTCACAGGACGTGCGGCAGCATCGCGAAGTACTCGCGGACTGCGACGCGATCCTCGTGACCTTCGAGATCCCACAAGACGTTCTGTACAGCACGCTGAACTTGATCCGTGGCCTTGGTGCGGACCGGCCCGTCATCGTCGTCACGCCAGGCCAGCCCTACGACAACGGCGCGCCGTCGGCCCATACCTTCGCCGAGGTCGATTACCTGGTCGCCCACAGTTGGGAGCTCCGCAGACTGAGCTACGCACCCGGCCGTTCGAACTCGGAGAGTCTCGCGGAGAATCTCCTCCGAATGGGCGTGAAATCGGTATGCATACTGACGAACCGGACCGGAACGATCTACTCCCAGAACGCGCGGCCCCGCTATATCGCTCCGCCGCCGTCCACGCTGAAGGAGTCGTCGATCGCGCGCGACCTGTTCTGCGCGGCCCTCGTCGCGCGGCTGGTCGAAGACCGCTCCCACGACGACAATGACGCCGTACGGTGGGCAGCCGCGGCGATGGCGAGCTTCATCGAGGACTACCTGACCCGTCGCTCACTGCCCGACCGCGATCGGGTGGAACAAATGCTGAGGGACTTCCCCCACAACTCCTGACGCTCGCACTGCCTTTTGGCAGCCCCCGGTGCCAAAAGGCACGCCGCTCCGGTCGTTGCGCCGGCCACAGGCCAAAACAACCCCGTTGACACCCAATCGTCCTGGGTTTCACTTGATTTCAAGAGAAAGTCCAGGCAGGGAATCGACGGAGCTTCCGCTGCTTCGCGAAGAGACGGTTGGTCGGGAATTCAGAATCGAGGGACGCAATGGCCGCACAACAAGCTGTCGCGCTGATGCTGATCGTCGTTGCCGCGTACTACGTCGCCAGCTACTGGAGGAAGCTGATGCTCCTGCTGGCGGTGCTCGTCATCTCCGTCTTCGGCTTCGGGGTCTACACACTCGCCCTGACCTTCAACAGCGAGGCGATCCCCGGCAAGGTCGTGCAGATCGAGACCACGTCGTACCAGTGCTGAACACCAGGACCATCAACGACAACGGTTGGCCGCGGTGCACCGCGGCCAACCACGGACAGGGGAAGTAAAGTGCGCAACACCATTTCACCGGATGAACTCGAAAACGTGTTGCTGCACGTTCTCAAGGAACTGCATTCGGACGGTACGCCGATCTTTTCGCAACTCCATTCGGGGCGGCACGACGTCGTCGCACCGTTGCTCGACCTGGCCGCCGTCCGGCGTTACGCGGACGCGCACGCCGCCTCACCGGAGGTCAGCGCACTGGCCGTCGTCGGCGACTGCGTTCGCGAACTCGCCGGCACCGAGCAGATCGTCGCTGACGCAGCTCTCGGTGTTGGGGCGTTCGTCGACGAGTACGCGCTCCACCAGATCGACCGCCGGAGCATCCGCGAGTTGTCCGATGCGGCATTGAGTCGACGCCGGCGCATGCTGCTGGAGACCTGGCCGCGGTTCCACGAAGCGCTCGGACACCAGCGCACCGAGGTTCCCACCGAGACGGACCTCCGCGAATCGCTGGAACCGGCAGCCCTCCGGGCCGTGGCGCACCAACTGGTCCGTAGGGACGTCTACTCGGCCGGCTCCACGAACAGCATCAAAAGCTCGACGGCGACACGAGCCGAACGCACCAGGGGAAGGATCATCGTCGTGGGAAGCGCGGTGATGGACGTGACTCTGCGGATCAGCGACTTCCCCCGACTCGAGACCTCGACCGAGGCAGATGATTGTGCGTTCACGCCGGGTGGCAAGGGACTGACCCAGGCAGTCGCGGCCGCGCGACTGGGCCACGAGGTCTCTCTCGTCGCCGCGATCGCCGACGACCGTTGGGGCATGGAGATCATCAGCTATCTACGCAAACACAACGTCGACACCTCTCTGCTGAAGGTGGTGCCGGACGCGCGTACGCCGATCACCTGTGTTCTCGAAATGGATCTGGGTGAGAGCGCTGCGGCGTACTGGCGCAATGACAAGGAGATCCGGCTCGATCCGTGGGACTGCGACGAACTGATCCCTGAGTTCGCGGCCTGTGACGCCTTGTTGACGACTTTCGAGGTTCCGCGCGAGACCGTCGAGCATGTCCTGGCAGAGCTTCCGAAATCTCCCGAGGACCGGCCGCTGACGATCGTCACCGCGGCACAGCCACGACGGCACGCGCGGCTCGGTGCCAAGTCGCTGGAGCGTGTCGACTACCTGGTCGCGCACCCCTGGGAACTTCAGCGCCTGGCCTCCGGCAGCCGGCACTCCTTCGATCCCGATGCCGGCGCCCGGTCCTTCCTCGAGAGTGGCGTCACAGCGGTATGCCTGATGCTCAGGGGTGGCTGTACTGTCTACTCCCGCACAGCGCATGACGTCATTCAGGCTCCGGTCGCCGCCTCGGTGTACAAGGAGTCGGCAGCAGCTCGGGACGCCTACTGTGCCGCGCTCGCTGACGGGCTGATCCAGAGCAACCGGCAGTTCTCCAGGCGATCGGCTCTGTGGGCATCGGCAGCCATGTCCGCCGCCATCGCAGACTTCCCGCTGCCCAACTCGTTGCCGTCGGCCGAGCGGATCGAAGCCTCGATGGCCCGATCCCAGTTCGAGCGGTGACCGGTCGGTCAGCGACGCAGGCGCGGCATTCGATTCGAACCGACCTGCTCGGTTGCTCCGTGCAGCCTGCAGGCGTAGATGGACGAATCGAGCAGCTTCGCCCGGCTCAACTGGAGCTCGGCGCCGGCCCGGCTCCGCACGTCCTCGACGTTGGCGGTTCCGAACCGGATCCGCAGTTGTCGTGGGCTGACGTACTGCCGTTTCTGGTAGATGTAGGGCCGGGGCCTGACGGTCATCCATTGCTTCCAGTTCGCGCCGCGATAGCTGACGCCGGAGAAGCCCATGTTCGGGTCGACGGTGGTCACCAGCAGGCGCGCGGCAGGACGGTACTCGCGGAACCACCGACGTACGTGCCCCAGAAGATTCGAAATGGCATTTCGCGGCGCCACATCGAACGAGTAGACCCTGGAGATGTCCCACACCCTGTCCATGGGTACGCCGTACCACCGTTCGAGTCCGTGCCCGAGCCGTTGCCAGTCGAGCAGGTTGGCACTGCACAGCGCGATCGGAAGCTCGGTGTGCCGGTCGAGCAATGCGAAGTTCAAAGCGCCAGGGCGGGCGCTGTGCAGATAGTGCAGGTGCGTGAAGATGGCGAACGCCTTGTCGTCTTCGTACTTGTCGAACATCAGTTCCGCCACTCGTTCGGCAGCCGATGTCGGCACCAAAGCGCGAACAGCGGCGATGTCGGCGGACAAATGGCGGGCACTGCGGCTGATCTCCGCCAGTGCCAAACGCCGCCCGACATGCCCGTCATGACGCGCGATGCGCGGCAGGTGGAGGAGCGTCCGCACCGCCAGCGCTCGCTCCTCGACGCTGCGGCTTTTCGCGACCGCGGACACTGCGTCCATGAAAGCCGGTTCGTGCGACCGGCATTGATCAAGCGTCAGGTGCACCGGTAGGAGATCGAGTAATCCGCTCCCGCTGTCGTCTGACAAGCCGCGTAATCTCCTCTTCGTCGGGCGGGCACCCGACGAAAGACGATGATACGCGGCGAGGGGATCTCAATGCCTGAGCTGACCTGGGTCAGCTGCCAGCAGCTCCCTCTTGAGCTCTGTGTAGCGTTTCCACACAGAGTCGTTGCGAAGCTGCCCGAACCGCATGCGAACGTCTGCCTGGTACTTGATCGACCGGCCGAGCAGACTTTGGTGGGATTCACGGAGCACCGGGATGCCGCTCAGGCGGTCGAACTGGTCGCAGGTCACATCGATGACCAAGCGCTTCGTGGACGACTTGCCGCCAATCTCTATCCAGCAGTGGAGATCGGACCGGTCGGGGCGCCCTTCGTTGAAGCTCACATAGCCGACGCAGTACTTCGCGCGCTGCCGGCGCGGCCAACTGAACTGGCCTAGCAACCACGCGGAACTGACGCCACATTGGCCGAAGGATGGTGTCGCGACATTCGCCTGTCCTTGCGGAGCAGTCGCGGAGCCTCGGTAGATGGTCTTCTCCGACCAGGCCCGGATCAGGATCTGTCGCTGCGCGAGGAGTCGTTCGACCGACGTCTCCTGCCACCCCAGCGAGCGAATCCACCGCGGGACTTCCAGACAGACGCGAACCCGCCGTCGTGCCACAGCGCCGCCATCGACGACCGTCACCCCGTTGACTCCCTCTCGATGACACGGTGCTTCCAGAGCCGAGAGCATAGGGGAACCCGTCCCAGGATCGCCACTCAGCGCGCCGGGCTGACGACTCAGAGTATTCGGATCACGCCGGTCAGCAGAGGTTCGTGACGATGGCCGAGCCTGTCGTTGCGCTGAGTACTCAAGTGCGTCTACGGACATTCGTCACGCGCCATCTGCACAGAGCAAATGCATGTGCGGCAGTCCAGCGGATCGGCGTGCGGCTTTGCAAGCATTCGAGCCTGGAAGTTACAAGTCCGGAATTCTCGCGGGCTCGGTGGTGGTGTGCAGCGGGTTTGGGATGGTGCCGGTTTTGGGGATTGGGGGGCGGGTGGCCAGGTCGGTGTAGCCGAGGGTTAGGCGGTAGGTGTTGAGGGGGTAGCGGGTGAAGGTTTCGGCGGTGAGGGCGGTGGCGGTGAGGCGGGCGGTGTGTTCTGGGTGGGTGGTGGTGTAGCGGTCCACCTCGCCGCGGGTCAGGCCCCAGAACGTGTCCTCGGGGATCAGGGTGAGGGCGGACAGGGGGTTGAGGACGCCGAGGAGGAGGGCGTCCACGACGTACTGGCGGAGGATGGGCCAGGGTTTGCGTGGGAGGACTCTGGCGTGCGAGTCGGGCTCGGGGCCGCGGGCAAGGATCGGGTCGGTCGAGATGTTGATGTCGTCGACCAGGTCCTTGATCACCAGGCGGGCGGGGAGGCCGTTGGGTGCGCAGATGATGGCGAGGTTCTCGCCGTGCGGATTGACGGTGATGCCGTAGTGGTGGAGGAGGTGGAGCAGCGGCCGGAGGATCGTCGCCAGGAGGTGGCTGAGCCAGGTCTGGGGATCGGTTCCGCTGCGGCTGATCGCGGTCGCGGTGAAGCCGGGGTGGAGTACGGCGGCCAGCGGCCACACCGTCTCGCCTTCGCGGAGGCGAGCGTCGACGGGGTCACGCCAGATGCAGCCGAGGGTCTCGGTCCACTGGTACGGGATGCCGGCGTGCGTCGAGAGTTCGGGGTGCCGGACGGTCACGGAGGCGACCTCGCCGAGGAGTTCGGTGCCGAGGGCACGGAAGGTCTCGTCGCGGGACCACAGGCCGCGGAGCCACTGCGTGATCATTGGTGCGGCCAACGTGCAGTGCTCGGGGATGCCTCGGTAGACGGAGGTGTTGAGGATCTTCAGGGGGAGTTTGGCCTGGTAGCGGGCGGGGTTGGAGATGTTGACCATGGTGCGGATGGACTGGGTCGGGAGGTAGTCGTCGGGGCTCTCCCCCAGGGCGACGATCTCGCCGGTGGCCAGTTCGCGGGCCCATTGGGTGCGGATGACGTGGTCGAGTTGCCAGGGGTGGCACGGGAGCCAGACGTAGGCGTCCGGATCGTCCAGCTTGGCGCGGAACGCTTCCACGGTCGACGGGTCCAGTTCGCGCGCGATGACCGAGTGCTCCGAGAGGTCCGGCGTACCGCGGAACTCGGCGAGGCCGCGGCGGACGGCGAGCCAGGTGAGGTAGAGCGGTGTGCGGGCCTCGGGGGCGTAGCGTTCGCTGTCGGCGGCTGAGAAGCCCAGGCGGCCCTTGTTGGCGACCAGGAGCGGGTGGCCGGTGAGGTGTCCCTCCAGCCGGCTGTGATGCAGACCCAGAAGCTCCTCAGCCGGCGCAGCGGACTTGGCCATCCGTACGTCGGCCGCCAGCGTGCTCGTCAACTCGGCGACATACCCGGCCACCGTGGAGCCGTCGAGCTGCAGTACGTCGGCCGCTTCGACGAAGAACTGCACCGGGTCAGTGGCCACCTCGCTCTCGTCGTTCCCGAGAATGCCGGACGTGGTACGCCGGATCGATGCGGGATCGACCCGCCAACTGCCGAAACCACCACGACTCGCTTCGAACACATAGGACACCGAACCCAAGCTCAAACGATTGCCTTCAGGCGTCAGCAAGCCCTCCGTGCAGAACTGTGAGATCAGCTTGGCCAGCAGCTCGGCCGAACACCGCGCCCAGACACTCATCCGGGGATCGCAAACGTCGTGAAGGCGGTGGACTTCGGCAATCGGAAGACCTCGCGCCCGGCGACGCTGTTCAGGATGCCCGCGTTCCGGATCGCGCCGATGCCCAGATCCGGCGCCGCGACACCGTGACTGTGCAGATCCGCGTTCGCGACAAAGATCCGTCCCGCCAGCGCCTCGGAAGCATCGACGCTGTGATCGCGGTTGATCACCCACCGACCGGCAGCGTCGTGGCGCAACTGCTCCTGCACGCTGGACAGGAAAGGCAGCGGCCGGTTCCGGTACCCGGTGGCGGCGACTACGGCGTCTGTGGTGTGCTGGAACGGCTTCCCGCTGTCCGCGTGCAGCATCGTCAGCTCGAGCCCATCGGCACGCGCCACCGCCGACACCACCGCCACGCCGCACTGCAGCTGCGCCGGCGCAGCGCTCAGATCCCTTGCGTACAAGGCATCGTGGATGTCGTCCAGTGTCTCCGACGAGATGCCCTTGTAGTGCCGCCACTGCTCCTTCACGAGCCGGTCACGCGTCGGCTCATCCAGTCCGTGGAAGTAGTCGACGTACGAGGGCGTAGTCATCTCCAGCACGAGCTTGGAGTAGTCCAGCGGTGCGAACGACGGCGTACGCGTCAACCAGGACACCGCTGGGCCTTCGGACCGCAGCAGGTCCAGTGCGCACTCAGCACCCGATTGACCGGAGCCAACGACGGTGACGTGACCTGTGCGCAGCAAGTCCTCCCGACGGAACAGGTAGTCCGCTGAGTGCAGGAAGCGTTCAGTCGGCAGTCCAGCGAGCGCTGCGGGGACGGACGGCTCAGTGCCGACACCAACGACCAGATGCCGAGCCTCGAATCGCTCAACGCTGTCGCCGCGCTCCACCGTCAGCTCAAACGATGCGCCATTCCAGACCGCGTCCCGCACGTGGTGACCGAAGTGCAGCGAGTCCAACTGGGCCGCACACCACCGCAGGTACGTCTCGTACTCCCGCCGCGTCGGATGGAACTTCTCCCGCACGTAGAACTGGTACAGCCGCTCACTGTCCTTCAAATACGACAGGAACGACAGGTGGTGAGCCGGCTCGACCAATGACACCAGGTCCGCCAGGAACGACACCTGCAGCATCGCGTCCTCGAACATCAGCCCGCGGTGCCAGGTGAACTCGGGCCGGCTGTCCAGCACCGCGAGCTCGATGTCGTCGACCTCGGAGGCCAGCGCGGCGAGTCCGAGGTTGAACGGCCCACAGCCGATCGCGATCACGTCGTACATGTCACTCCTCCACGGTCCGGGTGCGGACCATCAGTAGGGCTGTCTTCTCGGGCAGCTGTAGCTCGCCTTGCGGATCGAAGCCCGCCGCGAGGAAGGCCCGGACGGATGGCGTGTTCTCGATGTCCGGCTCGGCGACGACGCGTTGACAAGCCGGTTCGTCCGCCAGCACGCCATCGGCCACTGCACGCAGCAGGCGGCGCCCGAGACCGCGGCCGACGCGTGTGACGTCGCCGATCGCCACGTGGACGCCCCAGTCGTTCTCGTCGTACGCGTAGTACCCCGCCAGCCGGTCGTGGCGTACGCGGTACAACTCGACGTACCCGATCTCCTCTGTGTCGACGGTGGCCACGCACGGGACGGAGTGGTCACCTGCCGACTGCTGCTCGATCTCCTGCGCCCAGTGCTCCACCGACCAGCTCTGATGCCACCAGCGTTGGACATGAGGCTGCGACATCCAGAGTGCGATGCGAGGGGCGTCAGCAGGTACTGCGGGGCGTAGCGCGAACAGACCACTCATCGCAGCGGGTTGGGGATGTCAAGGTAGACGGACTGCGCGTCCAGCGGAGCCACCACCTCGTCGATACCACGCAGTCGCGTCAGCATGTTCGCCTTGCACGGCAGCGTGTCCGCGTCGAGCCATCGGCGCGCCAGCCGATCACCGTCCGGCCCAGCCGCCTTCAGCAGCGGCAGCGCGAGTGTCAGCCGATCCCGCACCACACCGAGCAGTTCACTCTCATCTGCCACACCGTCCGCTGCCAGACAGCCGACGACGGCCAGTGCCTGGTTGTGCAGCAGGTAGTACGTGAGCCGGTCGTCGACGATCGGATCGTCCACCACCGCGAGTGTCGAGTCGCGCAGCCCGGTGACCCCCAACAGACCCTTCAGGTACGACGACGCGAGGTAGTACCCCTGGTTGTCCCGATATGCACCGCCCTTGATCCGCCCTAGCCCGTCCAGCCGCACCAGGGTGTTCTGCTGATGGGCTTCGAGTCCGATGCCCGTTTCGGCGTACAGGTGCAGCATCGGAATCAGCACGTTGTCGATGTACGCCGCCGTCCATCCGGCCGGGTCCTCTTCGGCGTACGAGCTCAATCGGCTGACCCCACCGGGACGCGGCGCGACGAGACCTGCCAGACAGGCGTAACTGTTGACGTCGGCGGGCACCTCTCGGACAGCGACGTCAAGACCGGTCAATGTCGGTCCACCCTCGTCAAGAGCAACCCACGCCGGGTCGCGGACGATCGAGAACCGCGGATGCGCCGTCGCCGTCCCCGCGTTGTACGCCGCGTCGAGCAGCCGATTGATCTCGAGACCACGCCGAAGCTCGGTCGGCGTCGACTCCCGCCGCGAGTTGGTGATCCGCAGCCCCAGCGACAGCTTGAGCATCACCGGCAGATCCGGATGGAAAACCGTCCGCAGCGAGGACGTCGGGTACCACTGCGCGCCGTGCGGCCCGAGTGCCTTGACCCGGCCCTCCTCGATCAGCGCGGCGACCCGCGGCCGCGACGCAACCGCTTCGGCCTGCCACGGGTGGGCCGGGATCAGCACCCGGCCCGCCGACGGGGTGATACCCGCCAGCGCGCCCATCAGCTGCACAGCGTCCAGTCCCTGCAGCGAGGGCGCGCCGGCCACCTGGTCCGACGACACCAGCTCGGCGTCGGCTTCGAACCAGTGCACTGCGAAACGGCCACCGAGCTCCGGCGAGTACGCCGCCAGCTCGGCACCGCTCAGTCCGTCCCGGCTCTTCGGCGCCGGGTGATGCAGATGCCCGAACAACAACGCCTGCTCGGTCTCCAGAAACCGCCCCGGCCCGCGCTCCCCGTCGGCCGCCGCCACGAACACGTCGACGTTCCGCACCGACTCCGCCGTCCGCGCCACCAGATCCTCGATCTCAGCCGGATCCGCATCCGCCGACAGCACCCGCACCAGCTCCTCGGGAGCCGGCGCCACACCGTCCAGCAGTACGTCGCTGAACCGATGCAACCCCGTCCGCGACGCGTGCTCCACCCGCGCGGTCACCGTCGCCCCACCCACCTGAAAGCTCAACGGTCCGACAGCCACCGGAACCGCGACCTCCCGCGTGTAGCACCGCAGAATCGCATTCAGGTGGGCATCAATAGCTACTCTCACGCCGCTCCTTCGCCGGTCAGGACGTCGAGGCCGGTGGCCACGACCTGGTTGAGCAGGTCCTCGATGTCCGTCGCGGTGGCATTCGGGTTCAGCAGCGTCAGCTTCAACGCGACCGCCGCCGGGCGGCTGCCGCGGGCCGGCACCTTCGTTCGGCCGATCAGCACCCGTCCGGAGGTCAGCAACCGGCGCCGGACCTCACCCTGAAGAGCGTCCAGCGAAACGCTGTCCGCCGCCTCCAGCCCCTGCCCGGCGACCCGGAACAACACCGTGGTCAGGGTCACCGGCGCCAGCAACTCGAGGTTGCTGTCGGCAACGACCCGCGCCGCGGCGGCGTGCGCGAGCTCGTGACAGGTGTCGAGCATCGTGCCCAGTCCGGCCCGCCCGTATGCCGTCAGCGTGGTGGCAACCTTGACCGCATCCGGCCGCCGGGTGGTCTGCAGGCTCCGACCGAGCAGCCCGTCCAGCCCGGAGTCGATGTCGTCGGCCGGGTTCAGGTAGTCCACCGACCGGTCGAACGCGGAGAAGCGGGTCCGGTCGGCCACCAGAAGCACGCTGGTCGCGGCGGGTTGCCAGCCGATCTTGTGCAGGTCGAGCGTCACCGAGTCCGCCAGCGAGACCTCGGCCAGCAGCGGCGCGAGCCGCTCGGAGAACAACGCCCCGAACCCGTACGCCGCGTCCACGTGCACCCAGGCGCCGTACTGGCGGGCCAACTCCGCGATCGCCGCGATCGGGTCGATCGACCCGAAGTCCGTCGTACCGGCAGTGGCGATGACCGCGACCGGAGTACGGCCGGGCTTCGCGAGTTCGTCGGCGAGTACGTCGGTGCGCATCCGGAAGTTCTCGTCGGAGGCGATCGTGATCGCGGCCTCCTCACCGAGCCCGAGGGCGGCGCAGGCTCGCTGGACCGAGAAGTGCGCGAGTTCGGAGCAGAACACGACCGGACGGTCGAGCCCGCGCAGCCCGTTCCGCCGTACGTCGACGCCTGCCGCGGCGGCCGTGCTGTCGCGGGCGATGAGCACCGCGAGCAGATTCGAGATCGAGCCGCCGGGAGTCAGTACGCCGTCGGCTCGCGGTCCGAAGCCTGCCAGGTCGGCGAGGGCCCGAACGACCCACTGCTCGATCGCGAGCGTCGCCGGACCGGAGTCGTAGGTGTCCATCGAGGCGTTCGACGCCGAGGCCAGCGCGTCCGCGTCGACCGCGACCTGGAGCACCGGCGGCTGCAGGTGCGCTGCCGCGTGCGGGTGGCTCAGGTCGATCCCGGTCTCGTCCAGCAGGCCCGCGATCAGGTCGAGCGCGGCGGGCTCTCCCACCCCGGTCGACGGCACCCGCGGCTCCCCCAGTACCTCGGCGGCCCGGCGCAGTACCGCTCCCGGCGAACCGTGCGGCAACGGTCCACGCTCACGGTCCGAGACCGTCGACGCCAACGGCCAGCGGGCAGCGAACGGGTCACGGAGTTGAACAGGGGCCGTGGCGGGGGCGGGCAGCGCGGTCAGGCGCGCGGGCTGCGACATCCAGATCTCCCGGGGAAGTTGTCGAGTAAGGCAACCCTTACTAAGGCAGCCCTAACTTTTGCCCGGCTCACTCACCGTGTCAACTCGGGCACCCGAGACGTGAACATCCTCACGAACCAGCTGGATCCGGCATGCACCAGTGCGGTCCGGCACTCCAGCCGAGCAGCCGGCGCCCGCCGCTCGTCCGGCCTGTCGCGTCGAAGCACTCCCCCGCGATCACCTGCCGCAGACCGATGACAGCGGGCGCGAAGCGTGGACCGAGGACACCGGCGCGACCGTCGAGCTCGGCCAGCACGTCCTGCTGCGCGGCCGGGGTACAGAAGCTCAGGAAGAAGATCGCCTGCCGCCACGCGTACGCCGTGTTCTTGATGCCCTGGAGCGCACTGATCCAGGTCGGCGCCGGCTGCGTCTGCCGCTGAACCGCCCATGCGAACGCACGGCCCGCCAGCTCAGGCGCGGCCTCGCGCAGCCAGTCGGTCAGATCCAGGGCGTCGACGAGCGCAGCCAGGTTGTGGGACGTCAGAATCTGCGCCTGTTCGAGCTCCGTGCCGTTCTGCGCGACGTACCCAGGCTTCTCGGCGCTCTGCGCCTCCTTCGCGCGGATACTGCAGGCCTCGGCGAAGTCGTCAGCGGTCGGCTTGCCCCACCGCTTGCGCCATCCCTTCGGCTCCTCGACGGTCGGCCAGGACGTCGGCAGGTCGTAGTACCGCGCGTACGTCGTACCGAACAGCACCCGGCTCGCGACGCAGCCCGCGGACCGCCACTTCATGGTGAACGTGCCCATGAAGATGTCCGCGGCGACTTCCTCGACGAGCGGGATCTTCAGGTCGGCCTGCGCGGCGAGTGCCCCGAACTCCCCGACCAGCGGGTTCGGCAGGATGGCGTGCGGGAAGGCGGTGAGCGCCACCACCGTCGTCTCGCGCAGCGACTGCGCGGCGGCGCGGGTCGACTGCTCACGCCGGTCGCGGTACGGCGCGACGGCCTCAACCCACGGCAGTTCGTCGAAGCGCACCTGGTGCTCGAGGTTGAGCAGCAGCAGACTCCGCCGGCGCCGGAACGCGGCGTACGTCTGCGCGTACGCCGTCGCGAGCGACGGGTCCTCGATGTTCGCCGCGAGCAGTTGGGACGTGATCTGGGGCAGCACGCGGGCGAGCACCTCCCCCGAGCTGATCACCCCACGATCCACCAGCTCGCCGATCGGAGCCTCGACGGCCCGCGCGGCCTTCGCCAGCAGGTGCGGCGGGATCGCGGCTCCGGCGGCAGCAGGCGCCTCCTGACCGTCGACCGCACCGTCGATCGGGTCGAGCGACGGCAGACCACCGTCCCGCGGGAAGCGGTCCAGCCGAGCGCCCAGCACGTGCGCCAACGTCGCGTACGTCGGACGCGCGGCCACCGAGCGTTGTGTCATACGCAAGGCCGCCCGCGGCTCGGATCCTGGCGCTCCGTGGGCGCTGACCGTGTTGGCGAGCGCACGCCGGATCCAGCCCACGTCGCGTCCACTCAGCGCCGAACTGTCGACCGGGCACTGTTCCAGGACTGCGTGCAGGCGGGCGAAGTTGCTCTTCGCGTGCCGCTGGGAGGTCCGATGGACGGTGGCCGCCGCCTCGTAGTCGTCCAGCCACTGGCGCCGCCGCTCGACCCAGTCGTCGGGCCAGACCCGGCACGGCCAGCCACCCACGACCTGCTCCGAGCTGACCAACTCTGGGAGGTCGCCGTCGACCGTGTCGCACCACAGCGCGACCAGCCGGTCGTACAGCGGGTTCCAGACGCGCAGCGTCTCCAGCTGAGCGGCGATCTGCGGTCGGACCGTTGCCCGCCGCAACATGTCCCCGACCTCACCCACCGATTGCAGTCGGACGACCGCTCCGGACGGCAAGGACGACGGGGTGAACGTCGGCGTGAACCGCAGCCGGTGCAGCAGCGGACGAAGCTCGGCCACGAGGTCCAGTGCCGCGGCGTCGTGCCGGTTCTCCAGCAACCACGCGACGACGAGCAGCGCCGACTCCTCCGGGACATCCACCCGGTACCGCCCGGTCCGGAGCGCCTGCCCGAGCTCCGCGAGCCCTTCGTCGCCGAGGTACCAGAGGTTGACCCGCTCGCGATCCGTCTCCCCCGGCGCGTCGGCCGGCACCCGGGCGAGCTCGTCCGGATCCACCGGGACCTCGGCGAGGTACCGGCCGGTCGCGAACCCGCCGTGCGCCACCTCAAGCGTGACCCACGCGGGGGTGTCCGCGACCGGCGTCCGCGAGCCGACCGTCAGCCGTCCCGACGCCATCCCGTCGAGAACGTTGCGCCAGGCATCGACCCGGGCCGCGGCGCGCCGGCGTACGGCGAGATCGTCCGCGACCAGGGCGCGCTCGAGCGCGTGCTGCAGGCGGCCGACCGCGTACTCGGCCGAAGCGGTCACCATCGGCTCGTCCGGCATCCGGAACCCCCGTCCTCTGGATGTGAGACAGCTCCATCAGACATGGAGGCAGGACTCGAACCTGCGCCCTCCCGGTAAGCAGCCGGGTGATCTACCCCTGATCTACTCCATGCAGTGCGCTACAGCCTAGCCGCCGTACGGCGTTCTGGTCAGGACGAATGTCGCTGCGTCGAGGTGCGAGATCGTGTCGCCGTCGCGGACGACCCGGACCTTCTCGCCGGCCAGGTAGCCGTCGCGGCCCACATACAGGTCGGGTTCGAGCGGTGCGAGCCGGGTGCTGAGACCACCGGAGAGCTGCAGAATGCCGGCCGTCGCGGAGATCGTGAGCGGTGTGTTGCCCCAGTACCAGTGACCGAGCAGCTCAGCACCCTGCGCCAGCGGCGGCTCCGGGACCCACTCCTGCGCGATCGGCGGCTCGTGGCTCATCAGGATGCGCACCAGATCAGGCGCCAGCGACGCGACCCGGCCGTACGTCGCGTTGCCCAGGGTGACCGCGCCGACCCGCCGTACCCGATCGACGAACAGCCCCGCGAGGAACCCAGGCATCGAGCCGGTGTGACCGATCAGCAGGTGCGGATCATCCGCGATCAACCGCAACCCCAGGCCGTACGACGCGGTGAGTCTCTCCCGCGGATCGGCGGCGACCGGCGTGGTCATCTCCTCGACCGAGTCCCGGCTGAGCACCTCGTGCACCGGATCGATCCAGAACATCGCGTACCGCGCCAGATCCTCGATCGTGCTCCACAGCTGCCCGGCCGGCGCCATCGCCCCCGAGTCGTACGCCGGCTCCGGCACCAACTGCCCGCTGAACGGGTCCACGGAGAAACCCTCGGCCGCCGGGCTCGAGGGAAAGTACGTCGTCCGGGTCATGCCGAGCGGATCAAGAATCCGGGCCTGCGCCAGCTCGAGCCACGACGCGCCCCGCAGCCGGGCGACGATCTCGCCGAGCAGGCCGTACCCGAGGTTCGAGTAGTGGTGCCGGCGATCCGCCGGACCGACCGCCTGCGCATCGTCCATCGCCGCGGTCAGCTCGTCGAACGTGACGCCGGGGTTCCGCTCCCACCACGGACCGACCGGCTCCGCGTTCATCCCGCCACTGTGCGCCAGCAACTGCCGAACCGTCCGGTCCCCGAACGCGACCCCCGGCAAATGCTTGCCCACAGCATCGTTCAACGACAACAACCCGTCGTCCCGGCACTGCAGGACCAGAATCGCCGTCAACGTCTTAGTGATCGACCCGATCCGATACTGCACATCCGCCCCAGGCGCACCGCCGTTCGCCGTCGCGAACCGCCCCCGCACCCCGGTCCACACCAAGGCCCCGTCCCGAACCACCCCAGCACTGACCGACGGCAACCGCCCGTCACTCTGCGCAGCCGCAACCCCAGCAAACAGAGCACTGGAAGTGTCAGGTCGTACGGCCGCCACTGAAACCTCCGGTCACTGGGTCCTCGAGCCAACTCGCGCCATCGTAGGCGATGCTGTCCCCGAGGAGCAGCCAGCCGAGAGAGGGTGAGCGGTGAGCGACGACGGTCGGCGGCGGCGTGATTGGATGGAGGGGCATCTGGAGTGGGCCGCGCGGGAGTTCGGTGTCGAGCGGGTCGGGCGACCGTTGCACACCGGGCGATTGCACTCGGTTGGTTGTCGCGTGATCGATGCGGGCGAGGACGCCTGGCTTCGGGTCGTTTACGCCGACCCCGAGTGGGGCGATGGCGAATACCTCGACCAGAACGTTGCCGCCAACGCGATCCAGGGCGTACCGAAGCCTACGGTCAAGCGGTGGCGGGAGTGGCAGGACAACGGTCGCAGGATGCGCGGGGAGGTCAGCACCTTTGTCGCCGACGCGGCCATCTGCGCCGGCATGACTCCCGACGGTCAGGTCGATCCGTCCGATCAGTGGCTGTCGGACCTGAACCAAGCCCTGCGCGCCCTGGCAACGCACCCCGTACCGTCGCGCGGCGTCGACGCGGAGCACGTGAACGACGGCATCAGAGCGTTCTTCGGTATCGAGGTCGACATCGCGTCCGTCTCCTGGACAACCGCACACTGCGATCTCCACTGGGGCAACCTCACCGCGCCGGCACTGGCCATCCTGGACTGGGAAACCTGGGGCAGAGCGCCTGCCGGGTACGACGCCGCCACCCTCGTCTGCACGAGTCTGGCGTACCCAGAGCTGTCCCGGACGGTCAGCCGAGTTCTGTCAGAATTCCTCGACTCGCCCTCCGGACGCATCGCGACGCTCGCCGCAGCCACACGACTGCTCCGTTTCGCCGACGGCGGCGACCTCACAGAGTTGGCGCGACCTGTCCGTCAACACGCGATGGAAGTCCTCAGATACCTCTGAGGACTTCCATCCAACCTCGGGCTACTCGAAGGCCTCTGGGGCGGGGCAGGAGCAGATGAGGTTGCGGTCGCCGAAGGCGCCGTCGATGCGGCGGACCGGGGGCCAGTACTTCGAGGCGCGGTCGACCGAGCGTGGGAAGGCGGCCTCCTCGCGGGTGTAGGCGTGCTCCCACTTGTCGTTGATCACCGACTCGGCGGTGTGCGGCGCGTTCACCAGCGGGTTGTCGGCGGCCGGCCACTCACCTGCGGCGACCCGGTCGATCTCGTGCCGGATCGCGATCATCGCGTCGCAGAAGCGGTCGAGCTCGCCGAGGTCCTCGGACTCGGTCGGCTCGACCATCAGCGTGCCCGCGACCGGGAACGACATCGTCGGCGCGTGGAAGCCGTAGTCGACCAGCCGCTTGGCGACGTCGTCGACCGAGATCCCGGTCTCCTTCGTCATCGGCCGCAGATCGAGGATGCACTCGTGCGCGACCAGCCCGTTCTCGCCCGTGTACAGCACCGGGAACGCGCCCTCGAGCCGCTTCGCCACGTAGTTCGCCGTCAGGACGGCGGCCTTCGTCGCGGCGGTCAGCCCCTCGGCACCCATCATCCGGATGTACGCCCAGGAGATCGCCAGCACACCGGCCGACCCGAACGGCGCCGCGCTGATCGGACCGACACCGGACTCCGGACCGGCCTGGTCGAGCAGCGGGTGGTTCGGCAGGTACGGCGCCAGGTGCGCCGCGACCGCGACGGGACCGACACCCGGACCGCCACCGCCGTGCGGGATGCAGAACGTCTTGTGCAGGTTCAGGTGGCTGACGTCGCCGCCGAACTCACCCGGCTTCGCGAGCCCGAGCAGGGCGTTCAGGTTCGCGCCGTCGACGTACACCTGGCCGCCGTTGTCGTGGACGATCCGGCAGACCTCGCGGACGCTCTCCTCGTACACACCGTGCGTGGACGGGTAGGTGATCATGATCGCCGCGAGCTTGGCGGCGTGCTCGGACGCCTTCGCGCGCAGGTCGTCCAGGTCGATCGTGCCGTCGTCGTTGCCCTTGACAACGACCACCTTCATGCCGGCCATCACCGCGGACGCCGCGTTGGTGCCGTGCGCCGACGCCGGGATCAGGCAGACGTTGCGGTCCGCCGAGCCCTGCGCGTGGTGGTAGCCGCGGATCGCGAGCAGCCCGGCGAGCTCACCCTGGGAGCCGGCGTTCGGCTGGATCGAGACCTTCGCGTAGCCGGTCACCTCGGCCAGCCAGCGCTCCAGCTGGTTGATCAGCTTGACGTACCCGGCCGCGTCCTCGACCGGCGCGAACGGGTGCAGGTCCGCGAACTCCGGCCAGGTGACCGGCTCCATCTCGGTGGTCGCGTTGAGCTTCATCGTGCAGGACCCGAGCGGGATCATGCCGCGGTCGAGCGCGTAGTCCATGTCGGACAGCTTGCGCAGGTACCGCAGCATCGAGGTCTCGGACTGGTGCGTGTTGAACACCGGGTGCGTCAGGTACTCCGACGTCCGCGCGACCGCGATCGCGGGGGCGCCGAGCGTGTCGTCGTACTGGCCGCCGAAGGACTGGCAGACCCGGGTCAGCGTGGCGACGTCGGTCTTCTCGTCGCAGGAGATGCCGACGTGGTCCGCGTCCACGAGTCGCAGCCAGATCCCGTTCTGGCGGGCGGCGTCGACGACGTCGGCGGCCTGCCCCGGGACCCGGGCGAGCACGGTGTCGAAGAAGTCGTCGTGAACGACCTCGATACCGCTCGCGCGCAGCGAGGCGGCGAGCTTGCCGGCGTACGAGTGCACGCGCTCGGCGATCGCGCGCAGACCTTCCGGACCGTGGTAGACGGCGTACATCGACGCGACCACGGCGAGCAGGACCTGCGCCGTACAGATGTTGGACGTCGCCTTCTCGCGGCGGATGTGCTGCTCGCGGGTCTGCAGCGCCAGCCGGTACGCCGGGGCGCCGTCGGAGTCGACCGAGACGCCGACCAGGCGACCGGGCAACGACCGCTCGAGACCGGACCGCACCGACATGAAGCCGGCGTGCGGACCACCGTAGAACAGCGGTACGCCGAAACGCTGCGAGGAACCGATGACGATGTCGGCGCCGGCCTCACCCGGTGCCTCGAGCAACGTCAGCGCGAGCAGGTCGGAGGCCACGGCCACCAACGTGTCGCGCCCGTGCGCCGCCTCGATCAGCGGCTTCAGGTCGCGGACCGCGCCGTCGGACCCCGGGTACTGCACGAGGAGACCGAAGAAGTCACCCTCGGGCAGACCGTCGGTGGTGTCGGCGACGACGACCTCGATGCCGAGCGCCTCGGCCCGGGTCTGGACGACCGCGATGGTCTGCGCGAAGCAGTCCGCGTCGACCAGGAAACGGTCGGACTTGCTCTTCTTGTTCGACCGGTGCGCCAGCGTCATCGCCTCGGCGGCGGCGGTGCCCTCGTCGAGCAGCGACGCGTTCGCGGTCGGCAGACCGGTCAGGTCGGAGACCACGGTCTGGAAGTTCAGCAGCGCCTCGAGCCGGCCCTGGGAGATCTCCGGCTGGTACGGCGTGTACGCGGTGTACCAGGCCGGGTTCTCGACCAGGCGGCGGACGATCACCGACGGCGTGAAGGTGCCGTAGTAGCCCTGGCCGATCATCGAGGTGGCGACGTTGTTGCGGGCCGCGAGCTGGCGGAGCTCGGTGAGCGCGTCGACCTCGGAGGCCGGTTCGGGCAGTCGCAGGGCTTCGGCGGATCGGATCGAGGCGGGGACCGCGGCGTCGACGAGCGCGTCCACGTCGTCGTACCCGAGAAGCTGGACCATCCGGGTGATCTCGTCCGGGCGCGGACCGATGTGACGGTCGGCGAAAGTCGCCGAGAGGTGGGGTGAGTTGTTCATCTAGAGGCTCCGTTGCTGACAGTGCTTCCGGTCGCCTCCCCCTCTGTCACACCCTGCTGTGCAGGTAATACGCTCCAGAGTCGCCTGTGACACTCGGTCCATGGGCCTGAGAGGTTCCGGGGAGGAATTGCCCCTTCGGCGCCCGAACACGGGTCTCTCCCGAGTGTTGTGTACGGCTGTCCCGAGGCTACCAGGAATTGTCGAACAGTTCGGGCAGCAGTCGACGGGCGTCCGGCCGCGCGGCCGCCACCTGCTCCGGCGTCGCCGATTCCATCGGCCACCGCACCCGGGTACCGACGTCGGCCCAGTCCCCCACCGCGGCCAGGAACTTGTCCAGCGCCGGGTTGGCCAGCCCCGCCTTCTGCAGCGGTACGACGTGCTTCGCGAAGAACTCGCCGATCCGACGCTCGACGTCCAGGTCTGTCGCGTACTTCACGGCACCGTTCGGTGAGAGGGCCGCGACGTTGGAGTAGCTACCATGCGCACCGAGTGACGACATACTCGCGAGGAAGTGCCCGGGCACGAAGATCGCCAGACCGGACTTCGTTGCCTCGTCGAACCACGCCTTGTCACCGCCGGCGGTCTTCAGGCCGATGAGACTCGGCACCGCCGCGGCCAGGTCGGCGAGCTGGCGTGGACCGACCTGCGTCTTCGCGTGCGGCGGGTTGTACAGCACGAGCGGGACACCGGCGGCAGCGTCAGCGGTCCGGTGCAGGAAGTCGAGGACCTCGCGCGGGTTCAGCGGGAGCCAGTCCGGGACGATGATCTGGATCGCGCCCGGCTCCAGCGTCGCCGCCCGCCGGACGCGCGCAAGCTGGAGCTGCGCCGACGGGTGACTGGCGCCGATCTGGAACGGCTTGCCGGCCGCGACCAGGATCGTGTTGACCTGGTCGAACTCGTCCTCGGTGAGGGTCTGGAACTCCCCCGCCGTCCCGTGCGCGTAGAGCCCGTCGACAGCAGTCGCGCCCAGAGTCCGAGCTTGCGACTCCAGGCGGGCGAAGTCGATCGAGTCGTCCGCGGTCAGCGGTAACAACAAGGTCGCCCACACACCGCGCAGCGAGTTGGCGGTGAGTGGGCGCACAGGAAGGGCGGAAAAGGGCCGGGTCAGCCGGTCATGCGGGCGCGGCGGCGGGCGGCGAGCTCATCGCCCGCGTGGCCGTCCTCGTCCGACTCGTCGTGACCGTCGGCACGCTCGGTGGGCAGCTCGGACAGCGAACCCTCGACCTCACGCCAGACGCCACCGAGGGCGATACCGAACACGCCCTGGCCGCCGGCCAGCAGATCGATCACCTCGTCGGGCGAGGTACACATGTACACCGACGCGCCGTCGCTCATCAGCGTGATCTGGGTCAGGTCGTCGAAGCCGCGCTTGCTCAGGTGGGCGATCGCGGTCCGGATCTGCTGCAGCGAGATCCCGGCGTCCAGCAGCCGCTTGATCACCTTCAGCAACAGCACGTCCCGGAACCCGTACAGCCGTTGCGTACCGGAGCCGGTCGCCGGGCGCACGGACGGGGACACCAGGCCGGTGCGGGCCCAGTAGTCGAGCTGCCGGTACGTGATCCCGGCCGCAGCGCAGGCCGTCGGCCCCCGGAACCCGACGTCCTCCGGCATCGGCCGCAGGTCGTCGTCGAACAGCAGACCCTGAACGCCGGCAGTGGCAGTGGCCTCCGCCACGGCCTCGGCGTGCGCGTCGGACGCCGACTGCGCCGTCAGATCTGTGTCGCCGGTGCGTGTCACGCCTGAGCCTCCCTGATACCGATTAGAACGAGCCATCTGCGTGGAGTGACAACACTCCACGACTCCTTCACGGTAAGCCGCGGCCTGAACCGGGTCAACGACAACCGCGTCGAGCCGGGAGCGTGTCGCGACTGCAGCACGAATCGTTACCTAGTCGCTCTTGTATCAGAACGAGCACATCGGCGGGTCGCAGTTGACTCCGGACCCGGATCAACTCTTGTCGAAGTCCTCCGGGGTCACCTGGTCCAGGAACTCCCGGAACCGCTCGACCTCCTCTTCCTCCTCCACCTCGTCGGTACCGGACGTCTCGCTCTCCGGCACCGGAATACCGGCCTCGGCGAGGATCTCCTCGGTGCAGAACACCGGTGTCCCGGTCCGCAGCGCCAGCGCGATCGAGTCCGACGGCCGCGCGGAGATCTCGGTCTTGTCGTCGAAGACCAGGATCGCCTCGAACACGCCGTCGGTCAGGTTCACGATCCGGACCTGGCTGAGGGTGTGGCCGAGCACCCGGATGGTCTCGGCGAACAGGTCGTGGGTCAGCGGCCGTGGCGGCTCCATGCCCTGCTGCGCGAACGCGATCGCGCTCGCCTCGGCGGCACCGATCCAGATCGGCAGGTACCGCTCACCTCCGACCTCTCGCAACAGCACGATCGGCTGACTCGAGGGCATCTCCACCCGGACTCCGACCACGTCGACTTCGCGCACACCTTCAGCCTACTCCGCAGTCAATGCACCAGCAGTCCCACGGGGTGCGCCACGGTCGGCGTCACGGTCAGGGTGCCGGGGTGGATCAGCGCGGCAGGCGGGACCGGACCAGCGCCGTATGGAGACGGACGGTGAGCGCCGCCAGCTCGGCGGTCTGCTCGGTCCGCCGGGGCCCGGTGACCTGCTCGATCAGGCCGACCTCCCGATCGGCCGCCGTACGGAACGCGCGCAGGTGCCGTGGTTCGAGACCGTACGCCGCGAGCTCGGCGGCGACCTGGGCGATCACGATGGCGTCGCCGGCGTAGTGGTTGCCGCTGGCCACCACCAGGCCGTGGCTCTCCAACTCGGCGAGCAGCTCGGCGGACACGCCCGCGGCGGTCCGCAGCTCGTCGCGGGTCATCCGCAGCTCGGTGCCCGCGGCACCGAAGTCGTCCGCGACCGGCTGGCCGGGAGGCTGCGGCGACGAGCTCGGCGCGACCGGTGGACCCGCGGCGGCCGGACGCAGGCCGCGGTCGATCGCGCCGAGATACTCCTTGATCACTTTCAGCGGCAGGTACTGGTCGCGTTGCGCGGTCAGCACGTACCGCAACCGCTCGACGTCGCCGACGCTGAACTTGCGGTAGCCCGACGCCGTCCGGGCCGGCGTCACCAGCCCTTCGGCCTCCAGGAACCGGATCTTGGAGATCGTGACGTCGGCGAAGTCGGCCTGCAGCAGCTGCAGCACCTCTCCGATGCCGCGGCCGTCCACGGGCCCGTCGGCGGTGGGATCAGGCTTGGCCACTGGCGTAGTACACCAACCGGTACTTACCGATCTGGACCTCGTCGCCGTTGGTCAGCTGGACCTCGTCGATCCGATCCCGGTTCACGTAGGTGCCGTTCAGGCTGCCGACGTCGCGGACCTTCACGCCGTACGGGTCCCGGCGGAACTCGGCGTGCCGGCGCGACACCGTCACGTCGTCCAGGAAGATGTCGCTGTCCGGGTGCCGGCCGGCGGTGACCACGTCGACGTCGAGCAGGAACCGGCTGCCCGCGTTCGGGCCGCGCTGGACGATCAGCAGGGCGGACCCGGCCGGCAGCGCGCCGACGGCGGCCTCGTCGTCGGCCGACAGCGGCTCACCAGTACGCTCCGGCTCCGGCTCGGCACCGATCGGGGTCAGCATCGCGGTGTCGGTGACACCGGGCGTCTGCTGAGGCTGGGGGTTCGCCGGGGCTGCCGCCGGGCGGTCCGCGCCAGGCAGCATCGCTCCGCACTGCGAGCAGAACCTGCTGCCCTCGGAGTTCTCGTGCCCGCACTGGTTGCAGAACGGCATGCTGTGATCCTCCCGATCGCCGGCGGTCCGGCGACGTTTTCGATAGACCCCGTATGAACAGTGTGACGTGCTGAAACAAGATGAGGGGACCTCAACCCTCGACCAGCGGTTGAGGCCCGGTAACGCTATCAGCTGGCTGTCAGCTCTGGTCGAGCTGTCCCTTGTAGGCCTCGGCGTCCATCAGCGCCGCGACCTCGGCCGCGTCCTCGACGTCGATGTCGAGCAGCCAGCCCTCGCCGTACGGGTCGCTGTTCACCAGGTCCGGCTGGTCGGCGAGTGCCTCGTTGACCGCGGTCACGGTGCCGTTCACCGGGGCGAACAGGTCGCTGACGCTCTTGGTCGACTCCAGCTCCCCACAGGCGTCACCGGCCCGCACCGTGCTGCCGACCTCGGGCAGCTGCACGTACACGATGTCGCCGAGCTGGTCCTGGGCGAAGTCGGTGATGCCGACGCGCACCGGACCTTCCTCGCCGGCCTTCAGCCACTCGTGCTCGGCCGTGTACTTCAGGTCTTCGGGGTACACCTTCGTTCCTCTTTCGCTCAAGGACAGCTACGAGTACAGCTCAGCGTTCGAACTACTTGGTGGGGCTGGACGCCGGGCGAGCGTAACGATGCTCCTCCGGCGCGTGCAAGGCGGTCACGGTCAGCGAGCCGAGCTCGGTCACCTCGGCCGTTCCACCGACCTGCGGACCGGTCACCTCACTGACCAGACCACCCGGGAAGTTGGCGGCCTCGGACAGGTTGTGCGACTCCCCGATCGCCTCCACGACGTACGGCGAGTTCACCTTCCGGCCGTCGATCCGGATCCCCGGCGCGTCGTCCACGAAGTCGGTACTGGCGACGACCCGGACCGCTCCGTTGATCTGGATCGCCTCGGCGCCGGCGTCGCGCAGTTCCTCGATCGCGTCCAGCAGGTTGCTCGAGGTCATCTTGCCCTGCGGGTCGTTCAGCGTGATCCGGACCCCCGGTCCCTGCGCGGGCAGCGTGCCGGCCAGGATGCCGAGCGTCCGCACCTGGGCCTCGGCCTGCTCGCGGGCGGTCTGCGCCTTGTCCGCGCTGGAGGACAGCGAGTTCTTCCGCTCCTCCAGGTCGGCGATCTCGCTCTCCAGCCGCCGGGTGTTCTGCCCGAGGCCGTCGAGGATCGCGATCAGGTCCTCGCGGCGGGCGTTCTGGTAGCCGTCGTCGGCCCGGTTCACCCGGACCTGGACGACCGCCACACACGCGACCAGCGCGAGCACCACGGCGACGATCGCCTGCCCGCGGGACGGTTTGAACCCGGCCCGCAACCGGCGCAGCGCCAGGTTCGGCACCTTCGGCTTCGGCATCGGCGTCGGTACGTCGGGCTGCCCCGCCGCAGGCTCCGACTCGGCCTTCGGCTGCGGCTGCGGCTGCGGGTCCGGCGTCGAGGCGGTCTTCGGGTCCGGCGTCGGGTCGGGCTTGTCGTCGCTCATGATCAGGCCCGGAAGATGTGCCGGCGGATCGCCGCCATGTTGGTGAAGATGCGGATGCCGAGCACGACGACCACACCGGTGGACAGCTGCGAGCCGACACCGAGCTGGTCGCCCAGGTAGACGATCAGCGCCGCGATCAGCACGTTGGACACGAACGACACGACGAACACCTTGTCGTCGAAGATCCCGTCCAGGAACGCCCGCAGCGCGCCGAACACCGCGTCCAGCGCGGCCACCACCGCGATCGGCAGGTACGGCTGCGCCCACTCCGGGACGTCGGGCGCGACCAGCAGACCGATGACGACACCGATCACCAGCCCGAGTACGGCGATCATCTCGTTCCCACCTTCGCGTAGCGCAACGCGATGGTCGCATCGGCCGGCACCAGCAAGGAGTCCTCCGTCGTGATCGTGCTCCGGACATCGAAGTTGCTCACCAGGTACTGCACCCACTGCCCGCCGGAACTCTGCGCGAACCGGGCCGGCATCGTCGCCGTGTCACCGATCGCGAGCACGGTGTACGGCGGGGTCAGCGAGCTGTAGTCGACCGTGATCGCACTGCCCGCGCCGCGGATCGCGGTCAGCGAGGTGATCCGGTGACCGTTCACCGCGATCGCCTCCGCGCCCGACGTCCACAGACCGTTGACCAGCTGCTGCAGGTCGACGTCGAGCAGCCGGCCTTCCTTGGCGTCGGCGTTCTTCGCGTCGTCGATGACCGCTTTGATACCAGGGCCGGTGACCGCGATCGCACCGGTCTGCAGCTCCAGGTCGTCGAGCTTCTGCTGTAGCGCGGCGCCCGTACTGTCGTTGCTCAGTCCGCTGGCCTGCAACCCACGTACCTCGTCGGCGAGCTGGGACTGGTTGTTGCGCAGACCGGTCAGCCGGGTGTCGGCCTGGTTGATCCGGTCGACCAGCTCGTTGCGCTGCTTCTCGGCCTCCGGCGCGGTGCGGTAGTTCTGCGCGGCGGCGACCGCGAGCAGGAAACCGAGCACGATCGAAGCGGCCACCAGCATCACCCGGTGCCGGGACCGGAGCGGGCGATCGCCCTGTTTCGACCGGGTCCGGGCGGCGACGGCGTACCCCTCGTCGAGCGGGTGCGCCATCAGGTTGTTGAGCAGTGACATCGACGCATCGACGCGCCGCGGCGGCTGCGTCGTCTGCTGCGCCGGCTGCTCGGGAGCTTGCTGTGTCACGGGTCTACCCGGCCGCGTCCTTGATCGGTTTCACCGTCTGGACCAGGTGCCGGAGCTGGGCGAAGTACAGCGCGCCGGCCCAGTAGTACAGACCGGTCCCCCAGATCGCGAACGCCCAGCCGAAGACGCGGGCCAGCAGGTTGAGCGTGCTGTCACCGTCACCGAGAAGGAGCAGCGGGAACGCGTACAGCAGGCAGAACGTGGCGGACTTGCCAAGGAAGTGCACCGGCAGCGCGTTGAAGCCGCGACGGTGCAGCGCCGGCAGGGTGAGGGTGAGCAGTACGTCGCGCAGCGGCAGCGCGATCGCCAGCCACCACGGGATGATGTCGCGCAGTGCCAGACCGATCACGGTGGCGAAGATGTACAGCCGGTCGGCGACCGGGTCGAGCATCTGGCCGAGGCGACTGGTCTGGTTCATCCGGCGGGCGATCTGGCCGTCGGCCCAGTCGGTGAACCCGGAGATCGCCAGCACGAGCAGCGCCCAGCCGTCCTCCTGCGGACCGAGGACCAGCCACAGGAACAGTGGCACTCCCAGCAACCGCAGGAAGCTCAGCGCATTCGGGATCGTCCACACCCGGTCGGACACTTCCAAGTCCGGCACGCGACCCCTCCCTCTCTCACCCTGAATACCCGTCGTAACTGTACTGGGGAGCGTCGACAGGTTTACGCCCGGCCATGCCGGGCAGGCCCCGAGTTTCCCCTGATACCTGAACGCTAGCTGTGTCGCGCCGCTATGGGTGCTGCGAAGCGGTGATCCGATCGATACCGAAGGGTGATGCTCCGCACTGTCTAGGCTGGGCAGATGAGGTTCCTGGTGCTGATTTACGGAAACCCGGAGTCCCGGGCCGTGTGGGACTCACTCAGCGACGAGCAGAAGCAGGAAGGCATGGCGGGGTACGCCGCCCTGCACGAGGCGCTCGCGGCGCGCGACGAACTGGTCGCGTCGGAGTCGCTCGACGATCCAGGACTGACCAAGCAGGTGCTGGTCCGGGACGGCCGGCCGCTGACGACCGACGGCCCGTTCGCCGAGGTGAAGGAGCAGCTGGCCGGGTTCTACCTGCTCGACTGCGAGTCGATGGACCGCGCGGTGGAGATCGTCGCGCAGATCCCGGAGGCTCCGTTCAGCGTCGTGGAGGTCCGGCCGGTGCGTGACCTCAGCGCGTACGCCTGATGCTCGAGGAACTGCTCCGCGAGCAGGCGCCGCAGGTGCTGGGCGCACTCGTCCGGCGGTACGGCGACTTCGACGCGTGCGAGGACGCCGTACAAGAGGCTCTGCTGGCCGCGTCGCAGCAGTGGCCCGGTGAAGGGGTACCGGCGAATCCGCGCAGCTGGCTGATCACCGTCGCGTCCCGGCGGCGGATCGAGGTACTGCGGAGCGAGGCGGCTCGGACGCGGCGCGAGGAGACCGTCGCGTCGTGGAGTCCCCCGGAGCCCGCGACGTCGGCGGACGACTCGCTGACGCTGCTGATGCTGTGCTGCCACCCCGCGCTCACCCCGCAGTCGCAGGTCGCGCTCACGCTGCGCGCTGTCGGCGGGTTGACGACCGGTGAGATCGCCCGGGCATTTCTGGTGCCGGAGGCAACGATCGGGCAGCGGATCAGCCGGGCGAAGGCGAAGCTGCAGGGCGCGCGGTTCGCGATGCCCCCGGCGTCCGAGCAGCCGGAGCGACTGGCCGCCGTACTGCATGTGCTGTATCTGATCTTCAACGAGGGCTACACGGCGTCGTCGGGCGACTCGCTGCACCGGGTCGAGCTGAGCGCGGAGGCGATCCGGCTGACCCGGCTGCTACGCGCGCAATTGCCGACCGAGGGCGAGGTCGCCGGTCTGCTCGCCTTGATGCTGCTGACGGACGCCCGGCGGCCGGCGCGAACCACGCCGGACGGGGCCCTGGTGCCGCTGCCGGAGCAGGACCGGACGCTCTGGGATGCCGACTCCATTGCCGAGGGCACCGAGTTGATCACGTCGACGCTGCAGGCAGCGCCGGTCGGCGCGTACCAGCTGCAGGCCGCGATCGCGGCGGTGCACGACGCGGCGAAGAACGCCGACGACACCGACTGGCGCGAGATCCTGATGCTGTACGAACTCCTCGAGTCGACCGCGCCGGGCCCGATGGTGACGCTGAACCGAATCGTCGCGGTCGCGATGGTGCACGGCGCCGCGGCAGGGCTGGCGTTGCTCGACGACGTGGACCCAGCGCTCCGGGATCACCATCGGCTGGCGGCCGTCCGGGCGCATCTGTTCGAGCTGTCCGGTGACACGGCGGCCGCCCGCGAGGCGTACGAGGTCGCCGCCCGGCTGACTCAGAGCGTCCCCGAGCAGCGCTACCTGCGGTCCCAGGCGGCTAGCTTGGGATCTTCGGCCGGCCCCAAGTGAGCTCGGCCTCGATCGTCAGCTCCAGTACGCCGTCGTGCGCGTACGGGCTGAGCGCCTCGGTCACCCCCGCGTCGAAGGCGGCGGCCTCGTCGGCGGGCATCAGGCCGCGGGCCAGACTCGACGTGGAGTGCAGCTTCTCGATGTAATCGGTGACCGTCTGCTGGTACGTGACGCGCGCGGTCCGCGCCGTACCGGTGAGGTCGAGCAGACCACGTTCGCGGATCGCGTCGGCGACGTTGAACTTCGGGTCGTGGCCCTTCTTCCGCGAGTGTCTCTCGATCACGGGGATGAGCCGGTCAAGCCACGGCTCGTCGACGGCGCCGTGCTCGATGACGACGAGCTGCGCGTTCGGCGTCAACTGCGGGACGATCCGCGCGAACGTCTGCTTCCACGGCATCCAGTGGATGCTCGCGCCGGCCGTCACCAGCGCGTACGGCCCGGCGAGGTCCGCGGTCTCGATCGGGTTGACCTGCCAACTGATGTTCGGGTGGTCACCGCCCGGACGGCGCCGGCCGGCGTCGACCATCGGCTGCGAGAAGTCGATCGCGTCCACGTGCTCGACGCGCGGCGCCAGCGGCCGCGCGATCGCGCCTTCGCCGGCCCCGATGTCGAGCACCCGGCGCGGTGCGTCGGCGATCAGCGCGAGGAGCCGGTCGAACACCTCGTCCGGGTACGGCGGCCGGTGCTGGTAGGCCTCTGCCACTGCCTGCTGCTGAAACGTCGCCACGAGTTCCGTCATGTCTCGGAGCCTAGCCGCGGGCCGACCGGCCGACAGCCCTTTTCTGCTCCCGGCCTAGCCCGGAACTCCGGCACTCACGCGGTCGTTGTGTCACGCCTCCCAGACCGTCGCGTGCTCCTCGAAGTACGCCGGGTCGCTGTGCACCGGGATCACGCAGAACAGGTGCCCGCCCGGCGCGCGCAATGTGTGGCAACCCTGCCAGCTGGCGATCTCGACAGCACCGAGGCCGGCCAGGCGGGTGACCTCGGCCGGAACATCATCGGTCTCGATGTCCAGGTGGTACCGCGGCTCGTCGTCGACGGACTGGATCGCGGTCACGTATCCGGGGACGGCGTCGTGCAGGCTGATGAACTGCGGCTCGCCGTCCGGTGACGACGTACGGACGCCGAGGGCCTTCGACCAGAACGCCGCCGCGTCGTCCACCTCTTCGGTCTTGACGTCGATCAGGAACGTGGACACGCGGCTCCGATGCATGCGAATCAACCTATCCGGAAGTCAGTCGTCCGGAACCTGAATTACCGTGCTGCCCATGCAGGTGATCGAGGCGTCACAAGTAACCGTCGTACCGGCGAACGAGGTGCCGTGGGAGGACCTGCAAACGGTCCTCGGTACGGCGGACGCGGGGCAGTGTCAGTGTCAGCGGTTCAAGATCCGCGGATGGATCTGGCGGGACTCGACGCTGGACGAACGGATGACGAGGCTCCAGGACGAGACCGCATGCCGTACGCCGGACGCACCGTCGACGAGCGGTCTGGTCGCGTACGTCGACGGCGAGCCGGCCGGATGGGCCGCGGTCGAGCCGCGAACGGCGTACCCGAAGCTGCGGAGCTCGCGGGTGCCGTGGACGGACCGCAGCGAGGACAAGGACGACGAGAGTGTCTGGGCGGTCACCTGCCTGGTCGTCCGCAAGGGATACCGCGGCCGCGGCCTCAGCTATCACCTGGCCCGCGCGACCGTCCCGCACGCTCGCGCTCGCGGCGCCCGGGCGCTGGAGGCGTATCCGATGTTCACGCAGCCGGGGAAGACCATCACCTGGGGCGAACTGCACGTCGGTCCGCACCAGGCCTTCGAGGAGGCCGGCTTCCGCCAGATCACCCACCCGACGCTCCGCCGAAGCGTGATGCGGATCGATTTCGAGTAGTCAGTCAGTCGTAGGTGGCCTGGGCTTGCCAGGCGGCTCGGTGGAGGGTGAAGAGCCAGGCGCGGGTGTCGGCGGTCTGGAACTGGAAGCGGGCCTGCCGGGACTCACTGTCGGGGTCCCACCAGCGCTCGGCCGTGAGCCACGGACCGGCCCAGGCGGTGATCGGGTGAATCTTGTTGCTGTCAGCAACCTGTACGCCGCGGGCGGCGGGCGGCAGCAGGGAGAACGCTGTCGGGACACCGGACAGCTCGCCACGGGCACTGACCGACACCTGGGTGCCGTCCGCGGCGAACACCTTCGCGGGGATCGGCTCCGGGAAGACCATGGTCGGCGCGAGCGTCGGCCAGCGCTTCGGGTCCGCGGCGGTGATCGCGCCCGGCCACGGCTGGTCCGGTGATCGGGCCGGCGTCGGTGGATCGCCCCATGGGATCAGCGTCTGCCGCTCGGCGAACCCGCGCCCGCCACCGATCACCACCGAGACGACGGCACCGTGGCCGAGCATGCTCTGCACCCGCGACAACGCGCGGTGGATCCGCTCGTCCGGCCCGCCGCCCCACAGTCCGTCGACATGCGCACCGACCGGGTCCGCCTGGTCCGGGATCAGCCGGATCCGGACGACCGGTGACGTCAGCTCGCTGGTCGCCGTACCGCTGCCTTGGAGTTGCCAGCGCACCCGGTCGACCACGTCGGCCGCGGTGAACCAGCGTGGGTGCAGCCATTCGCGCTCGTGGATCCGCCCGGACTCGGTGCCGACCTCGACCCGCAGCGTCGTACACACCAGGCCGAGCTCGGTCAGCCGGGCGATCAGTTCGTCGGCGATCGCGCGGACCGCGAACGCGACCTGGTCGACCCGGTCGACGGCCGGCTCGAAGTCGAGCGACCGAGTGAGCTCCGGCGGGATCTCCCGGCCGGTCACCGGGCGATCGTCAGACCCCTTCGCCAGGCGATGCGCGAAGGCGCCGTCGGGGCCGAACCGGGTGAGCACCTCGGTCCCGGACAGCTGGGCGAACGCCCCGAGCGACCGCAGCCCGAGCCGGCGCAGCAGATCGGTGAGCGTCGGCTGCTCCAGCAGGTCGACCGACAGCGGCGCGAGGAACTCCGGTGAGCCGCCGGGCGGCACCACGTGCACACGGGTCTGCGCGGCGCTCACCCGCGCCGCTTGCTCCGCGGCGAACGGGCCGTCAGCGATCCCGATCCGGCTGCCGTGCACGTCGTACGTCTCCAGCCGGTCGAGCAGCTTCTCCGCGGCTGCCTCTTCACTGCCGTAGAACCGGGCCGGCCCGCGGGCCTTCAATGCGCACATCCCCGGCCGGATCACCTGCACGCCCGGCGTGATCGCTTCCAGGCAGGAGATCACCGGGTCGAATGCGCGCGCGTCGATCACCGGGTCGTACTTCAGCACCACGAGCTCCGGGCACCGCGACTGCGCGTCCCGGGCCCGCTGCCCGCGCCGCACCCCTTCGCTCCGCGCGGCGGCGGAGGTGGCGAGCACCTTGCCCTTCTCCAGGACGACGATCGGCTCGTCCGGTGACCGTCCGGTCGCCACCGCGGCCGCCGCCACCGGCCAGTCCGGCACCCAGATCACCATCGTCCGGATCGGTCCACGGCCGCTCATCAGCCCACCGCGCCGATCTGCTCCGACCACGTTTCCGAACGGCCGGGGGCTTCTTCACGGGCGCCCTCGACCGGTTCGGCGGAGCGGATGGTGCCGTCGGGCGCGGGCAGCCAGAGGTGTTGCCTGGCACGGACGGCGGCGCGGCGGCCGGTCACCGCGACCGTCGCCTTGCGGGCGGTGAGCAGGCCTTCGCCGTCACCGAGCCCTGTCCAGGTGCTGCTCTCGATCTCGAACCTGGCTTCGCTGCCGGGCCACGAACCGTACGCGATCAGCATCGCGCCGCGGGTCCGGAGCCGGGCGGCGAGCCGGGACGCCTCCCCCGGAGTCACGTCACCGGGCGGGCGGACGACCACGACGGTCAGCGCGTCGACCAGCGCGGCGACGACGCTGAGCCAGTCGTGCCCGGGATCCGGGACCAGGACGAGGCGGTCGAGGTCGACGCCGAGCCCCCGCGCCGCCTCGGCGCCGAAGGACGGGACGCCGACAACCCCACACCACGCTCCCTCCGCCGACGGACCGGCCATCAGCGCCATCACGAGCGCCGCGCTCCCCCGGACCGAGTACGCCGATCCGCCGCGCAGGCTCGCACCGGCCAGCAGCTCACTCACCGCCGGGTGCGTCGGCAGCTCGCGATCCACCCCCGCCGTGTCCAACGCCTGCTGCACCTTCGCCACCGAGGGCAGCCGAGTCGCCCCGTCCACCGACGCAAGCCGCACACCCGCGTGATCCTGGTCGGGGTGCGGTGAGTGGGAGTCGGGATCGAAGCTCGTGACAGTAGCAAGCCGGGCGGGCTGATCGGGAGCGTCAGGCGGACGCTCGGTGGACAAGGACTCGGCGAAGTCGGGGTCGGTGGCGGCCTTCTGGGCCTTGGCCTGGGCGAGGAGCAGGCGGGCCTGGTCGAGCGCGGTGACTCGACTTCCTGGTGCCTTGCTCCCCGTCATAACCCCATGTTCGAACACCTGTTCGAACATGTCAATCCGGTCGTCCACAGCCCCACCGCCTGGCTAAAGTCCGGAGTATGCGCCGCGTCGAACACCCTCGGTTCCGCACCGCACTCCAACAGATCGAGGCCAGTATCGACGCCGCCTGGGACAGTTTCTGCACGACCTCCGAGGTACGCCGAGGCACGCCGGAAGCACGCGACCTCGCCGAGATCGTGCTCCAGGACCCGTCCGAGTTCGACTGGCGGGTCGTCGACGGCGCGCTCAACCAGCTGACGTGTCCCGACTGCCACGCGACGCTCGGCTCCGGCGACGTCGGCTGCCCGAGCTGCGACCGGGCGAACGGCTTCCGGTTCGCGGCCCGGGAGACCGACCGCCCCGACGTACCGCCGGGGAACGAGCACGCGATTCGCGTCTCCTCGGCCGTCGCGCGGACCAGGCACCGCTACACACCACGCGCCCGGGCCGGCTACGAACTCGTCCTTCCCGATCTGCTGGACGGTGCGCTCCCCACGACTCCGCAGGCGCAGCGGTACAAGCACCTCGTGAATCAGCTCTCCGACGACGAGTTGGAGCACCTGCTCACGCCGGCGGACCTGATCAGCCGCATAAGGTGAGAGGCATGCCGAGGACTATTGCCACGAACACCAAGGTCGAGCTGGACGGGTTGCTGGAGTTCGTGCGGCCGCGTCATCACATGCTGCTGATGACGACCCGCGCGGACGGGACGGTGCAGGCGTCGCCGGTGTCGGGTGGTGTGGACACCGAGGGCCGGATCGTCATCTCGTCGTACCCGGAGCGGGCCAAGAGCACGAACGTGAAGCGGAGCGGCAAGGCCAGCGTGGTCGTCCTGTCGGACGAGTGGAACGGCGCCTGGGTCCAGGTGGACGGCAGTGGCGAGGTGATCGAGCTGCCGGACGCGGTGGAGCCGCTGGTCGACTACTTCCGCGCCATCTCCGGTGAGCACCCGGACTGGGACGAGTACCGCGAGGCGATGGTGAAGCAGGGCAAGTGCCTGATCCGTATCACCCCGGAGCGCTGGAGCCCGATCGCCACCGGCGGGTTCCCTGCGCATCTCGCCGACTGATGCGTACGGCGCTTGTCGTCCACGCGCACCCCGACGACGAAGTGTTCGCCACCGGCGCCGCCACCTCCGTGCTCAGCGACCAGAGTTGGCGAGTCGTACTCCGTGTCGCCACCGCGGGGATGCACGGAGCTGCCGACCACGTGACCGCTTCCTGCGCACTACTAGGGATCGACGAGTGGGACTGGCTCGGTGCTGGGGACCAGTGGATCGACGACGGTGGCAAAGACGGACCACGCACTCTGGCGGCCGCACCGCCGGAGGACATCGCTGCAGCGATCGAGGCCGCTGCGCTGGCGACCAAGCCCGAGCTGATCCTCACGGTCGGCAGTGACGGCCTGACCGGTCACCCGGACCACATCGCCATCTCACAAGGAGTCCAGCGAGCACTCCGCCGTGTTGACTGCCGTGCGTTGGGCGCACGCGTCAGAGCTCAGGACGTGCGCGCTGGTGAGCAGTTGGTCCGGCAGATCGCTCCGGGCCAGCAGATCGGCTCTGGAAACATCACCGGCTGCGAAGACGGCACGCCGCTCGTGGAGATGAGCGGAGCGTCGGAACAGCGCAGACGGCAGGCTCTGGACGAGTACTACGACGGTCTGGGCAGCAAGCCGCTCGAAGACCTGCTCGGCGTACACCGGTCGACCAGCGACGGTCTGCTGCTCCGTGCCGTGTACGACGCGTCGGGCTGGCACCAGGACCGGTTCGAAGAGCTCACTGCTTCGAGCGACGCTCCATCGTCTCGGTGATGCGCTGCATGGCGCCTTCGAGGTGTTCGCGGAGCGCCGCCTCCGCGCCCTCCTCGTCGTGCGCCATGCACGCGTCGAGGATCGCCTGGTGCTCCCGGCGGGTCTGCTCGATCCGGGACTTGGTCCGCCGGGAGCCGAACCGGTAGCGCTCGCTGTTCTGCCACACCGGCTCGATCGCCCGCGGCAGCCAGCGCGAACCGCCGGCCCGGTAGATCGCGAAGTGGAACTCGGTGTGCGCCTGCCGGGACGCGATGTTGTCACCGGCCTTCGACAACCGGACGTGCTCGGCCAGCGCGGACCGGGCCGTCGACGCGTCCGAGTCGGAGAACCGTGTCGCGGCGGCACGCACCGCCAGCGACTCCAGCGCCAATCGCGTCGCGTGGGTGTCGCGCAGGTCCTCCATCGACAGCTCGCGGACCCAGGCGCCCTTGTGCGGGACGATCTCGACCAGTCCGAGCGCGGCCATCCGGCGCAGCCCTTCCCGGATCGGCATCTGGCTCATGTCCAGCCGTTGGGCGAGCTCCTCGAGCCGGAGCGCCGTACCACTGGGGAGCTCGCCGGACAGGATCAGCTCGTGCAGCTCGGCGGCGGCTTCCTCGGCGAGCGTACGACGGCCGGTCGGCCCCCCAGGCGTGAGCTCGAGTCGTCGGATCATCAGTAGCAGGCTGCCTCTCTCCTCCACGCTGCGTACAACTCTGGAGGTACCGTAGCCGCCGACCGGGTATCTGGAGGCCTTCGGCGACGGATTGCTCAGCCCAGAGCCCAAGAAACGGCTGTGGTCTAGGCCACGAAACCGGAAGCGCGCAGGGTCAGCGCAGGGCCGTCAGGTCCAGCAGAACCCGCCCGGTCTGCCGTTCCACCACGTCGCCGGCGCGGTCCGCCGGGACCACTTCGTAGTCCGCTCGCCAGGACTCCGATGCGATGTCCGCCAAGGCCTGACCCACCGCATCAGGTGCCAGCGCGGTCCGCTGCAGGTTCACCGGCAGCACCCGCAGATCCCGACCGATCAGCTGGTGCAGGTCGATCGTGGTGAACTCACCGGACTTGTAGCCCAGTACGGCGATCCGCCCGCCCGGAGCGATGTGCCCGAGCACGCCACCGGCCACCGGACCACCCATCGTGTCGATGGCGGCGTCGCACCACTGCAACTCCCGGCCGACCTGGCCCAGCCCGTCCACGCGGACGATCTGGTCGACCAGTCCGGCCGTGCTGTCGATGGAGTCGACCTCCGAGACCAGACCGATCACTCGAGCCGCACCGGCCGACCGTGCGATCACCGCACACATCCGCCCGATCAGGCCAGTGACACCAGTGACCACCACAGTCTCGCCGGCCAGCACCTCAGCAACCCGACGTACTGCGGTGTGCGCGGTCAACGCGGGCGTCAGCAGTGCCAGCGCCGCTGCGGGCTCCATGGACTCAGGCAGCCGATGTACGGCGGAATTCGGCACAACGGCGTACTGGCCCCATACGCCGGGCTTGGTCGCGCCAACACCCTCGCCACGGACCACAACCGCCGTACCGGGCTCGATGACGTCCGAGCTCACCACGACGCCAGTTCCCTCGGAGCCAGGAACAAACGGCACCGCTGGCTGTTTGCCGGCCAGTGTCGTCCGGTCGAGCGTAGTCACCGCGGCCAGCCGCATCTCCACCAACGTCTCACCTGGACCGGCAGCCAGCTCGACCTCTTCGGCCTTCAGCTGCTCCCCTGGTCCATGACTGCGCAACACAGTCCCCCGCGTACTCATGCCTCATCCCCGTTCACCACGTGTACTACGTTCAACAAGATTTGATATCTGATCACGACATCGACCAGACAAAACACACGTCTCACCACGCGACAACCTCCGTCGCGAGCGGCCGGGTCAGGACCTCGGCCGCCGCGGACCGCGCGGCGGACACCCCGTCGCTGCCCATCGGGAACGGCCAGTCACTCCCGGCCAGCACCCGCTCGGGCCCGAACGTCTTCGTCAGCAGTTCCAGTACGGCGTCGTCGTGCACCAGGTCGTCCACGTAGAACCGGCGCAGCGCGTCGGCCACCGGCAAGGACACCGGCTCGATCCCGGGCCGGGCCTGGTCGATGCCACGCTGCCACCGGCCGGCGACCGCCGCCGTCACACCACCCCCATGGCACAGGCAGAACCGGATGCCCGGAAACCGCCCCGGCACGTCCGCGAAGACGAGCGAAGCCGCCGCCACTCCGGTCTCGTACGGATTTCCCAACAGGTTCGACAAGTAGAACGAATCAAGCCGCTTGTCGTCACTGGCACCCGGGTGAATCAGCGTGAACGCCTCGACGGCATCCAGCACCTGCCAGACCGGATCGAGCCCCGCATAGCTCGGCGTACCGAGCGCGAAACCGCTGAAGACGCCCTCGCCGGCCAGTCCGGCAGCAACACCAGGTGCGGCCGGGTCGAGCAACGGCAGATGCGCCAGCACCCGTAGCTGGGGTGTGGCGAGCTCACGGAGGCCCTGGTTCACCAGCTCGGCCCATTCGACGCCGGCGTCGTACCGGAAGAGCGCAGGGGGAACGGACACCACGGCGCCGTCGAGGTCCTGTTCGGCGATCCAGTGCAGCAGTGCGGCCGGGTCGGCGAGCCGGCCGAGCGGCAGCCGCTCACCGTCGACAACCAGGGAACCGTTGTCGATGGTGAGCCCGAACTCGCCCCGGTGCGCCGCCGACAGCACGGTCGGCGGGATCAGGTGCGTGTGGACGTCCCATCCGGCCATGTCAGCGGGCGTCCTCGTCGTTGTCGTAGAAGTCCGGCCGCTCCGGGTAGTGCGGCCCGTCGTACACCTCCAGCAGGACGGAGGTCTCCTCGGCGCGCGTCGGACCGTGGACGACGCCCTTGGGGTTCCAGTAGAAGCTGCCCTTGGTCAGCGTCGTCCCGGTCGGCAGGTACACGTACCGGCCGGACAGGCAGAACATGAACTGGTTCGAGGCGTGCTTGTGCTCGGACGGGATGCCCGCGCCCTTCTCGAAACGCACCAACGCGATCGACGCCTCGGTCTCGGGGTCCCGCCACAGCATCTTGTGGGACAGCCCGTCCAGCGACTTCTCCACCCACTCCAGGTCGTCCGTCTGCAGCAGGATCTCGCGCAGCGGCTCGTCGAACCCACTCACGGCGCCTCCCGACCGGTGATCCGGGTGTACAGCTCCTCGGCCACTCCGGTACCCATCGGCGCGACGGCGGCGACATGTCCGTCCGGACGGATCAGTACGACGCTCTCCGGCGGTACGCCGTACCGCTTGGTAGCGACGCTTCCCGGGTCGAACAACGCACGATCGCGCAGACCGGAGTCGTGCGGAGCGTCCCATCTGGACACCGCGTAGTGCTTCAGCGCGGGTGACTCGTTCACCGGGATCTCCGGACGCCGCCGGACGTCGGTGAAGTACAGAGCGACGAACGCATCCCGGGCCAGCTCGTGGATCGTCGTACGACCGGTGGGCGCCTGCAACACGAGGTCGGGCGCCCGGTCACCGGCACGCACGGCCGGCGGCTCAGCCGCGGTGGCCACCATCGACCAGTCCCCGGACCCGTCCACGTCCAGCCGCACGCTGAGCAAGGTGCGTGTGTACGCCGTCGCCCAGTCACTCGTGCCAGCGGTAACGGCCCCCTGCTGGAAGGACATGTACTTACGCGCAGCCTCGGCCATCTCGCCCGAGCCCTCGATCGCGACCGGCCGCTGCTCCTGCTCGTACCCGTCCAGCAACGCCGGCTCTGCCCAGCCACGCAGTACCCAGGCCAGCCGCCACGGCAGGTTGGACGCGTCCAGCGCACCGGTGTTCAGACCGAGCGCCCACATCGGCGTGATCAGGTGCGCGGCGTCACCCATCAGGAACACCTTGCGGTCCTTGGTCCACTGCTCGGCGACCCGGTGGTGCACGTTGTAGATGACCGTGCCGAGCAGCTCGATCCGGTCCACCTCACCGATGAACTGCTTCACCTTGACCAGCAGGTCCTCGTCGTCGGGCGTGTCGGCACCGGGCGCCAACGGGAACAGGAACCGCCAGTTGTCCGGCTGCCGGATCAGCACCATCCACTCGGACTTGTCCGCGAAGTACGCGAGGTACGGGTAGTCCCTTGCGTTGTTCACGTCCAGGTCCACCACGACGTCGATCAGCATGTACCGCTCGGGCAGGGTCTCCCCCACCACCTTCACGCCGAGCGCGTCCCGGATCCTCGAACGCCCACCGTCACAGGCCAGCAGGTACGACGCCTCCAGCTCCTGCGGACCGTCCGGCGTCTCCAGCTGCAGGACGACGCGGTCGTCGCGGACCTCGAACGACCTCAGCCGGTGTTGCGTCCGGACCGGCTCCGGAAGGGCCGCGGCGAGCAGCGGCTCCATCTTCTGCTGCGGCAGATTGATGACGAACGGGAACTGCGTGTCGTTGACCAGCTCGGCCAGCTGCACCGAGGCACGGGGCGTGTTGGTGGCCCGGTCGATGTCACCG
This sequence comes from Kribbella sp. NPDC054772, assembly GCF_053611945.1. NCBI lineage: Bacteria > Bacillati > Actinomycetota > Actinomycetes > Propionibacteriales > Kribbellaceae > Kribbella > Kribbella sp. NPDC054772. The sequence goes on from NZ_JBSHBJ010000002.1 coordinate 67,254, forward strand.
ATCTCGTCGATCCGCAGTGCGGCCCCGAGGATGCCGTCGACCGCGCCGTACCGGTTCCAGATCTCCAGCGTCCGGCTCAGCGTCGTACCGGCCTTGGTGTCGGACGACAGGACCGCGTCCTCCTCCAGCAGCACGTACGGGATGCCGTAGTGCGCCAGACCGAGCGCGGTGGTCAGACCGATCGGTCCGGCACCCACCACGGCAACAGGCAGCTGTTCAGTCACTCGTCTACTCCACGAAGCTCGTGAGTTTGGCAAAGGCACGTTCTCGAGTCAGCACCGACCCGGTCATCGCGGCCGCATCGGACAGCAGGAAGAGCAGCGGACCGACCACGTCGTCGGCGTCACCGATACCAATGGTGTCCTGCCAGTGCTCCCGGTCCGCACCGACGTTCGCACCTCGGAACTGTTCGGTGTCGATCACGCCAGGCGCGACCACGTTCACCCGCACGCGGTCACCGGCCACCTCCCCCGCCAGCGACTTGGCGAACGCCACCAGCGCCGCCTTGCTCGCCGCGTACGCCGCAGCGCCCGCGTATCCGGTCGACGCCATCCCGGAGGTGAACACCACGACCGACCCGGACCGCTGCGCCACCATGTGCGGTACGACGGCCTGACACACCCAGACCACGCCGTCGAGGTTCACCTGCAGCGTCCGGCTCCACTCGCCCGCGTCCATCTCCAGCACGCTCGAACGCGGCTGCACGGCCGCACCGGCCACCAGGCCGTCGATCCGCCCGTACCACTGCAGCACGTCTTTGACAGCGACCTCGACCGCGGCTTTGTCCGCGACGTCCACCTCGACGTACTCGATCCCGTCCGCTGGTGCGGTGACGTCCAGGACGACCGCCGTACCGCCGGCAGCGTTCACTCCCGCGGCCAGCGCGGCGCCGATACCGCGGGCACCGCCGGTGACGACGACGACCTCACCGGTCGCATCGAAGCTGGCCTTCATGGCGTCTCCTTCTGCTTCGACGTCATGGTCTCGGTGATCCGCTGGAACGCACCGGCCAGGTGACTGCGCAGCGCCTGCTCAGCAGCGTCCGGGTCGCGGGCCACACACGCGTCCAGGATCGCCTGGTGCTCCTGCCGGCTCCGCTCGATCAGGAATGCGGTCGGCCGGCTGCCGAACCGGTACCGCTCGCTGTTCTGCCACACCGGCTCGATGGCTCGCGGCAACCACTGCGAACCGCTGGCCCGGTAGATCGCGAAGTGAAAGTCCGCATGCGCCTCGCGAGCGCCCGCGGAGTCCTCAGCCCGCGACAACCGCAGGTGCTCGGCCAGTGCCACCGCCGCCTTCGCCAAGTCCTCGTCCGTGAACCGGGACGCAGCCGCCCGTACGGCGAGACTCTCCAACGCCAGCCGGGTCTCGTGCGTGTCGCGCAAATCCGATACGGACAGGTCACGTACCCAGGCGCCGCGGTGCGGGATGATCTCGACCAGCCCGAGCGCCTCGAGACGCCGGAGTCCTTCGCGGACCGGCATCTGGCTCATCTCGAGCCGACTGGCGAGCTCGACGAGGCGCAACGGCGTACCGCTCGGGAGTTCGCCGGACAGGATCAGCTGGTGCAGCTCGGCCGCCGCGTGCTCAGCGAGCGTACGGCGTCCGCCCTTGCCACCACCTGGCAACAGTTCCAGTGGCCCACTCACGCTCGGGTCACCTTGTTCCGCAGCTCGCCGAGCTTGTCGGACCGGGTGACGACCACGTCGCCCTCCTGCAGGAAGACCTGCGGTTCGCGGGCGTTGCCGATGCCGGCCGGCGTACCGGTGAGGAGCAGGTCGCCAGGGCGCAGCGTCATACCGAATGAGAGCTCACTGATCAGCGTCGCCACGTCGTACGCCATCTGCCGGGTCGACGCGTCCTGACGGACCTCGTCGTTGACCAAGCACTGCAGGCGAATGTCCTGCGGGTCGCCGACCTCGTCGGCGCTGACGATCCACGGGCCGAGCGGCATGGTGTCGTCGATGCTCTTGCCTTTCAGCCATTGCCCGCCGTGCGCACGCTGCAGGTCCCGCTGGGACACGTCATTGGCCAGCATGTAGCCCCAGACGTGGTCGAGCGCCTCGTCGACCGGAATGTTCTTGCCGGTCCGGCCGATCACCAACGCGACCTCGGCCTCGTAGTCCCACTTGGCGGAGATCGCGGGATCCCAGGCGATGTCGTCGTACGGACCGATCACCACGTCCGGGCCCTTGGTGAAGAACGTCGGGTGCTCGGGACGGTCCACGTCCTGACCCTCACGTTTGCCCTTGCTCTCCTCGAAGTGGTCCCAGTAGTTCCACCCCGTGCAGAGGATGTCCCGCCGGAACCGCCGCAACGGCGCCCGCAGGATCTCTTCGCTGAAAGGGATTTCCACACCGGTGGGCGTCGCGCCACCAGTGATCACTTCCGTCAAATCTGTTGCTTGAAGCAACGTAACCGTGTCGCCCTCGAGCACGCCGGGCACGTCCCGGCCGGCGTGCTCCACCATCACGTACCGCATCTCAGGTCCACTCGACGCCACGCACAGAATCACCCCTCACTCGTCCACGTCCTCGCTTCGCTCCGGGCGCGGACGAGGCACCGAGCGGGCTGCGCTTGGTGATGACCTCGCTTCGCTCGGTCATGCGATCACGGCGATCGCGGAGATCTCGATCAGGTAGTCAGGATGCGCGAGCTTGCTGACCTCGACCATCGTCGAAGCCGGCAAGGGTTCCGTGAAGTACTGCGCCCGGATCTCGTGGATCTTGGCGAAGTCCTCCATGTTGCGCACGTACACGTCGACCCGGCACACGTCGTCGAGCGTGCCACCGGCCGCCTCGGCCGCCGACTTCACGTTCTCGCACACCTGCCGGGTCTGCTCCCGGACGTCCCCGACCCCGGCGATACTCCCGTCGGGGCGACGCGCGGTCATCCCGGAGACGAACACCAACCGGCCGGTCGCCTCGATCGTGGTGGCCTGCGAGAACACCCCGTTCGGGCTCCGCAGCGCCTCGGTGGTCACCTGTGTCTTCGGCATCAGCTCAACACCCCTCCTGCCGGGACGACGGCACCGACCGCGCGGGCGGCCGCCAGCAGTCCGTCCAGTCCCGATCGCTCGATCAGTACGCCGCGCCGCCGCTGCTGCGCCGCGCGCTCGGCCTCGATCTCCCCCGGAAGATAGAGCCGGTTCACCCCGGGAGCGGTGGCGCTCCCGCGGACCCGCGCGGCCAGTCCCGAGGACCGCCGCCGGAAGTCCTCCACGCCGCCCATCAGCTCCGGGTCGATCGCCAGGAACAGGTGCGCGCAGTCGTTCGGCCGGTCGGGCTCGCGATACAGCGGGCGGACCTCGTCACCCCAGCCGCCACCGCTCAGCACCCCGGTGAGTACGTCGATCATCAGCGCCAGCCCGAAACCCTTGTGCCCGGCGGCCGGGAGCAGCATGCCGAGGACCGCCTCGTCCGGGTCCGTGGTCGGCGTACCGGAGGAGTCGGTCGCCCAGGTCTCCGGGATCGTCCGCCCTGCCGACGCCGCGAGCCGGATCTTGCCCAGCGCAACGGCCGACAACGCCATGTCCAGCACGATCTCCACGCCCGCGGAGGTCGGTACGGCGATCGCCAGCGGGTTGTTGCCGACGATCCGCTCGGCGCCGCCCGGGGCCGGCATCAGCGGCGTGGTGTTCGACATTGCGATACCGATACACCCTGCCTCGGCGGCCTGCATCGCCCAGCGGCTCGCGGCCCCGAAATGGTGGGCGTTGCGGACCGAGACGATGCCGATCCCGTACCGGCCGGACCGCTCGATCGCGTGCCCCATCGCCTGCGGGCTGGACAGCTGCCCCATCCCGCCGCGCGCATCGACCACCATCGCGGCGCCCGCGTCGTACAGGATGTCGAGCTCCCGCTCGCGGGTGACGCCGCCGGCCTTCAGGCGTTCGACGTACATCGGGACCAGCATCACGCCGTGCGAGCTGACACCGCGCAGGTCCGCCTCGACGAGCGCAGCGGAGATCACGGCCGCGTCCTCGGAGTCGAACCCGACCGCGGAGAACACCGCCGAAACGGTCGCCTCCAGCCATTCGGGCCGTACCAGCACGCGCCGGTCCGCATCGGAGGCTTGCGCGGTCATCGGGTCTCCCTAGCCCACGGGAGGAGCAGGTGCTCCAGCAGGGCCAAGCCGTAGAACAGGACGATGCTCATGATGCTGAGCAGGGTGATCGCGGCGAACGCCAGCGTGGTGTCGGCGCTCGCGCCGGACTGCTGGATCACGTAGCCGAGTCCCTTGGTGGCGCCAACGAATTCGGCGATCACCGAACCGATCACGGCCAGCGAGATCGCGACCTTGAAGCCGGTGAAGATCTGCGGCATCGCGTACCGCAGCCGGAGCTTGAAGAACTCCTGCGCCCGGCTGGCGTTCAGCGAGCGCATCAGCTCGACCAGCTCGGTCGGGGTCGACTTCATCCCCTGCGCGGTCGAGATGACGATCGGGAAGAAGCACATCAGCAGCACCATCACGACCTTCGGCCACTGCCCGAAACCCATCCACACCACCAGCAACGGCGCGACCGCGACCTTGGGGATCGAGTTCACCATCAGCAGCAACGGGTACACCAGCCGCTCGAGGATCACCGAGCGGACGATCACCAGCGCGATCGGGACGCCGATCACGATCGCGAGCAGGAAGCCCTCGATCGTCTCCAGCAGCGACGTCCAGGTCTCGGACAGCAGGACGCCCGGCTGGTCGAGGAACTTGACCGCCACGTCACCCGGGCTCGGCACCAGGTAGGGCTCGATCGAGAACACCACGGTGGCGCCCCACCACAGCCCGACCGCGACCACCAGGCCGATGGCCGGTAACAGGATGGCCGCTCCGGTCGAAGTGGCCAGCCAGGATCTGCGTTTCATCGCGACGGCACCTCGTCCACCGGGCGGGCTTCCTTCTCGGCGAGCAGCGCGTGCAACCGCGCGCTGATCGTGGCGACCTCGGTGACATGGGAGTCCTGGCCGAGGCTGCGCGGCCGCGGGATGTCGATGTCGACGACCTCGCGCATCCGGCCGGGCCGCGGCGTCAGCACCACCACCCGGTCGGCGAGGACCACGGCCTCCTCGATCGAGTGCGTGACGAACACGATCGTGGTGGACAGTTCCATCTTGATCCGCTGCAGTTCCTCGGACAGCTCGGTCCGGGTGAGCGCGTCGAGCGCCGAGAACGGCTCGTCCATCAGCATCACCTGCGGGTCGCGGATCAGCGACCGGCACAGCGACACCCGCTGCTGCATGCCGCCGGACAGCTCGTGCGGCAACCGCCGCTCGAACCCCTGCAGCCCGACCAGTTCGAGCAACTCATGCGCCCGGTTCCGGTACGCCGCCTTGCTGCGATCGCCGGCGCCCTTGTCGATCTCGACCGGCAGCAGCACGTTCGACACCACCGAACGCCACGGCAGCAACGCCGGGCGCTGGAACATGAACGAGACGTCCCGGCGCGGCCCGGTGACGGGCTCGCCCGCCACCTGAACCGCGCCGTACGTCGGGGGCAACAGTCCCGCGATCAGCCGGAGCAGCGTGGACTTGCCACAGCCGGACCGGCCGATCAGCGTGACGAACTCGCCGCCGCGAACGTGCAGGTCGATCTTCTCGAGGGCGGTCACCTGGCCCTCGCGTCCGTCGAAGACCTGTCCCACGCCGTCCAGGCGAATCATCTGTTGCCGGTTCTCCTAGTTCGTCGGGGCCAGGCTGGTGGTGACGACGTCCTGCGGGGTGAGGGAACCGGCCGGGACCGCCTTGGACTTCTCCAGCAGCGCGATGATCTTCTTCACCCGCTCGACGTCGACCTCACCGAGCGACCCCTTGAAGGTGGCCGGCTTGGTGTAGTCCTTCATGATCTGGAGTTCCTTGGTGGCGACCTCGAGATCGGTGCTCGGGACGTACTTCTTCAGGATCGCCGCCGACCCGGCCGGGTCGTTCACGGTGTCCTGCAGGCCCTTGAGCAGCGCGGCGGTGAACTTCTTCACCTGGTCCGGGTGGTCCTTGGCCAGGTCGCTGCGGGTGATGATCGCGTTGCCGTACAGGTCCGGCAGCTCCTTGCCGTAAGACAGGAAGACCGCCTTGCGGTGCTGCGGGTCGGCCTTCTCGATCAGCGGCTGGCCGACCACGAACTGGCCGATCACCGGGACCTTCTTGCTGGCCAGCAGCTGCGGCAGCGCGGGCGGCGGCGACGGGATGAAGGTGACCGACTTCGGCGGGATGCCGACCTTCTCCGCGTAGACGCCGAACATCACCGTGTTGGTCGAGCCCGGCTGGTCGCCGACGCTCTTGCCGACCAGGTCCTTCGGCGTGTTCACGCCGTACCCCTCGAGCGACATCAGACCGGCCAGTGACGCCTGGTGGATCATGCCGACCGTGGTCACCGGAAGCTTCTGCTTGGCGAGGGTGATCGCGACCGCGGTGAAGTCGCCGATGCCGTAGTCGGCCTGACCGCCGGCCACCAGCTTCATCACGTCGACGGTGCCGGAGCCGGGGCTGATCTTGACGTCGAACCCGGCGTCCTTGAAGTACCCCTTCTCCAGCGCGACGTACGCGTACGCCTCGCGGCCGAAGGTGTTGAAGGACGTCAGGTAGTTGACCTTCTGCAGGCCGTTGTCCGCGTCCTTGCCTTTGTCGTCGCCGGAATTGCACGCACTGACCAGGGCGAGCCCCAGGACCGTCACCAGCGCGATGACGGAACGCCTCAACCTCATATCGACCTCTCTCGTCCCGATATTTGATCAAACATCAAATATTGAAGGGTGGTCAATTCGCCCGCGGGGTCTTCACGGGGACTTAACGTCGTCCGCCGCGCCGGGTCCTCGCAGTCCTGCTCGCCACCCGTCTGGAGCTTTCCCCATGCCCGTCCGTAACCGACCGGGCACCCGCCCCGACCACAGACCGTACCTGCCAGAGCAGCAGATCGCGACGCCCGCGAGGGCCGAACCGGGCCGGACACCGTCAAATTTACGTAAACCCTCAACTTCTTGGTGAGACAGCACACGCCCGGCGGCCGATCCCTCCACGGAGGGAGGTGGCGCCGCCCCCGCTTTGACACGATGTCACTGTGAGAGACGTGGCGCGACAGCTCTGGCGGGCGATCGGCAGCCTGTGGCGTCCGTCGACGTACCTGCGCTGGGTGTACCTGCTGCTCGGCGCCGCGCTGGTACTGGCGTTCATCCTGGTGGACAGCGCACTCGGCGCCGTGGTCTCCGATCTCGGGCTGCCGAAGGTTGCCACCGGCATCATCTGGGTGGTGATCGGGCTGCTGCCGCCGATCGCGCTCGGGCTGCTGCCGGCGGTCCGCGAGGTGGAGGGCATCGCGGTCGAGTCGCTGCTCGCGGTGCGGTTCGAGGAACGGCCGCTCGGCCCGGCGCGGACCTGGGCACAGCGGCGGCGGACCGCGCTGTGGTTCTGCCTGCACCTGCTGGCCGGCGGCGTGGTCGGGATTATCAGCACGATCGTGGTCGGCCTCGGCGCGGTCTGGCTGGCGGCGCCGTTCCGCTCCCCCGGCTCCCGCGACATCGTCCCAGGCTGGTCGTACGACGTCCGCGGCGACTGGACCGACCTCTGGATGCCCGCGGCGGCGATCGCCGGACTCGCCGGACTGTTCCTGCTGTCCGCCGTCGTCGGCGCACTGCTCGCGTACCTTGCGCCGCAGGTCCTCGGCCCGACCGCGGCGGAGCGTATCGAGCTGCTCGAGCAGCAGACCGCGACGCTTGCCGAACGCAACCGTCTCGCCCGCGAGCTGCACGACAGCGTCGGGCACGCGCTCAGCCTGGTCACCATCCAGGCCGCGGCCGCCCGGCGGGTACTGGCCAGCGACCCGGAGTTCGCCGAGAACGCGCTGGCTGCGATGGAGACCTCGGCGCGCGCCGCGCTCGCCGATCTCGACCACGTTCTCGGACTACTGCGGGACGACCGCCGCCCGGGGACGCGGACCACGCCGCAGGCAACGCTCGGCGGCCTGGACCGACTGGTCGAGGCGACCCAGGCCGGCGGGATCACCATCGAGGTCGAGCGGTCTGGCGACCTGGACCAGCTGCCCGCGGCGGTCTCCCGGGAGGCGTACCGGATCGTCCAGGAAGGTCTGACCAACGCGATCCGGCACGCCGGTCGCCCGGCCGACGAGCTCGCTGTCGACCTGTCGATCCGGCTGGACACCTCCGGTCTGCGGCTCGCCGTCACCAATCCGGTCAGCGGCCGGTCCGACCACTCGGGCGGCGGCCGTGGACTGGCCGGGATCCGTGAAAGAGTCGCCGTACTGCGGGGCACGGTCGATGCCGGCCCGGTGAGCTGGCGGGACGAACCGGGCTGGCGACTGGCGGTGCGGTTGCCTGTGAGCATGACGACGAAGGGATGACATGAACCTGTCGGTGGTCGTGGTCGACGACGAGCCGCTGATCCGCAGCGGACTGCGCGCCATCATCAACGCCGAGCCCGATCTGACGGTCGTCGGCGAGGCGGGGGACGGCGCGGAGGTGCTCCCCGTGGTCCGCCGGACCGGCGCCGACGTCGTGCTGATGGACGTCCGGATGCCCGCCGTGGACGGCATCCAGGCGACCCGGCTGCTGCTCGACAGCCTCGACCCGGCGCCGCGCGTCCTGGTCGTCACCACGTTCGAGAACGACGACTACGTGTACGACGCGCTCCGGGCCGGCGCGTCCGGGTTCCTGCTCAAGCGGACCCCGCCGGACGACATCATCGCGGCGATCCGGACGGTCGCGCGCAGCGAGTCGCTGCTGTTCCCGGAGGCGATCCGGTCACTGGCGCTCGCGCACGCGGGGTCGCGGACGCCGACCGGCCTGGACGAGTACCAGCTGACCGACCGCGAGCAGGAGGTGCTGCGGCTGATGGCCCGCGGGCTGTCCAACGCGGAGATCGCCGGCGAGCTGATCCTCGGTCTGCAGACGGTCAAGACGCACGTCGCGAACGTGCTCGCCAAGCTGAACGCCCGGGACCGGACGCAGGCAGTGATCCGCGCGTACGAATCAGGCTTCGTACCGCTGCATTAGGTGCGCGCTGGGTCCTCGGCCTCGGCGAGGGTGCAGGCGTTGTGCAGCGGGTCGACCGCGTTCGCCTTCATCGCGAGCCGCTGCAGCAGCATCCGGAAGCTCGCCCGCTCGGACTCGTCCAGGATGCCGAGCATCTCGTCCTCGGTCGCGCGCAGCCGGCGCTCCAGATCACAGAGCGCTTCCCCACCCTGTTCCGTCGGGGCGATCAGCCGCGCCCGCCGGTCGGCCGGGTCGGGCCGGCGCTGCACCAGACCGGCCTTCTCCAGGTCGTCCAGCAGGTAGGTCATCACGGTCCGGTCGACGCCCAGCTGCGCGGCCAGGTCGAGCTGCCGCTTCGGGCCCTCGGCCGAGGTCGTCGCGAGCACCTGGTAACCCCGCGGACCGCCGGGCAGGCCCTCGAGCGCGGCCGCGGACGCCTTCGCGTACCGCCGGAAGACGACGCCCAGCGCCCAGCCGAGATCGGCCTCAACGGGCGCACCGCTGGCCTCGGCGGGCTCGACTCCGCGCGGACTCCGGGCCGCGACCTCAGGCGAAGTACTGGACATGTCCCCATCGTACGTGGTGTACGCCACCCGGAATACGATCTGACTTGTATATGTTCTGCTTCACAGATTATCTTGGGAGCATCTCAACCCGAGCATTCCCCTCAACTCGATGGAGACAGAACGTATGAGCACCCTGCTACGCGTCGACGCCAGCGTCCGGCTGGACGGTTCGGTGTCGCGTGCCCTGGCGGACAGCGCGGAGGCCGCCTGGAAGGCGGAGCACCCGGACGGTGTCGTGGTACGGCGTGACCTCGGGCAGCACCCGCTGTCCGCGACCCTGTGGCCGACGCTCGTCGCCGCCCAGCTCGGCCAGGAGCCGGCCGCCGGCTCCGACCGGATGCCGCTCGCAGAGGCCCAGGCGCTCGCGGACGAGCTGAAAGCCGAGATCGTCGACGCCGACGCCGTCCTGCTCGCCGTACCGATGTACAACTACGGCATCGCGCAGAACGTGAAGACCTGGATCGACGTGCTGGTGATCGACAAGGACCTCGCCTTCGGTTCACGTCCGCTCGTCGGCCGGCCGGCGATCTTCGCGATCGCCCGCGGCGGCGGCTACGGCCCCGGTACGCCGAAGCACGGCTGGGACCACGCGACGCCGTACCTGGAGCGGATCTTCGGTGACGTCTTCGGCATGAACATCCGGACCGCGGCGGCCGAGCTCACCCTCGCCCCGGTCACCCCGGGGATGGAGGAGCTGATCGACGCGTCCAAGGTCTCGGAGTCCGAGGCGCACGTGGTGGCGGAGAACCACGGCACCGTCGTGGCCCGCGAACTGATCGGCAACGCCGCCTGACGGAGCGGACCTCCAGCACTACACAATCGCCGCCGGCGAGCGTCGCAGAGCGTGGGCTGCCGGCTGTCAGGCCGATTGATGAGTGCTGGAGGTCCGCTTCCACGTCGACAGCGTCACGGACAACGTGACGATCGCGAGCTCCGGCAGTACGGCGATCTGTTGCAGCAACTCGCGATAGTTCAGGTGCCGGGCGCTCGGCGTCATCAGCACCAACTGCTCCACCGCGGTCCGATCGAGCGCCATCGTCTCCTCGATCACCTCGCTACCGACCCGTTCGAACTCCCCCGCCAGCGACTCGTGTAGCCGCCGTTCCTTGTCCTCGTCGACACTGACCATCCCGAGTACGCCGACCAGCTCGGTCAGGTGCCGCTGGTTCGGGGTGACCACGAGCAGGCGGCCGGTGGGCGCGAGGACCCGCGCCATCTCGGCGGCGTTCCGCGGGGCGAACACGTTCAGCATCAGCTGCGCGGACCCGTCGACCAGCGGGAGCTCACGCCAGGCGTCGCAGACGACCGACGCGATCCGCGGATCCACCTTCGCCGCCCGACGGGCCGCGTACTTCGAGACGTCGAGGGCGATGCCCCGGCGCTGCGGGGACAGACCGAGAACACCGGCCAGGTAGTAGCCGGTGCCGGCGCCGACCTCGACGACCAGATCGTCCTCGCCCAGCTCGGCGTTGAGGATCAGGGCGTCCCGGATCGGGGCGTAGTGGCCGGTGCCGAGGAACACCGTGCGGGCGCCGACCATCGCGGCCGAGTCGCCGTCGATCCCGTTCGAGGCCGCGGGCAACAGGTTCAGGTAGCCCTGCTTGGCGAGGTCGAAGGCGTGGCCGCGCGCGCACCGCGCCGTACGGTCGTCCAGCACCAGCCCGTCGGCACAGACCGGGCAGCGCAGGACGGCAACGAGGTCGGCTTCCATGCCGCCTACGTTATGTCGCGGCTCGTGATCCTCGCCCAGGCAGCGGTGTAGAAGACGACGAGGTACCCCGCCTGGAGCAGCAGGTTGCGCCCGATCTCGTGCCAGTACGGCGGATCTCGGAGCAGGTCGGCGAAGGACTGCCAGCGGTACATCAGCAGCCACGGGTGGATCGCGTGCAGCTGCGGGATCGCGGTCATGATGCCCAGGACGATGAACGTCCCGAAGGTCGCGGCCATCGCGGCGAGCGGCGTCGAGGTCAGCGAGGAGACGAACAGCCCGATCGCGGCGAGCCCGAGCAGCGACAGCGAGATCACGACGGCGATCCCGAGGGCGCGCAGCAGGCCGTCACCGAGCGAGACGGTCGAACCGGAGAGCAGCAGGACGTCGCCGACCGGGAACAGGATGAACCCGAAGATCAGGCCGGACAGCCAGATCGTCATCGTCGCGGCCAGGCAGAAGACCGCGAGCGCGACCATCTTCGCGGCGAGCAGGCGCGAGCGGCCGGCGGGGGCGGTGAGCAGGTTGCGCAGGGTGCCGAGACTGGCCTCGCCGGCCAGCGACTCCCCCGAGATCACGGTCACCGCGGTCGGCAGGAAGAACGGCAGCGACAGGCCGAGGGCGGCGACAATCAGGAACAGCCCGTTGCCGGCGATCTGCCCGATGAACCCCTCGGTGCCGCCGTCATTGCCGGCGATCTTGATCGCGATCCCGATCAGCAGCGGTACGGCGGCAAGCACCCCGAGCCCCACCTGCGTCCGAGCCCGCCCGAAAACCAGCCGCAACTCAGAGAGGAACAACGCCAACGTATGCCGCCCAGCACTCGGCCTCCCGGCGACGACCTCGGCGTGCTGGGAAGCGGTGGGGCGCGCGGGCTCAGCCGGTTGCGCCGCGGTGGCGCGTGCGGGCTCAGCGGTGACCGGCTCGGGTGGGAGTTCACTCGGCGACATCGAAGCCCTCCCCGGTGAGGGCGACGAAGGCGTCCTCGAGGCTGGGGCGTTCCAGGCCGAAGCCGTGGATGCGGACGTCCGCCGCCACCAGCGCGGCGGCGAACTTCTCGATCGGCAGTTCGCCCGGATCGCCCTCGACGGTCTCGGGGGTCGTCTTCAGATCGGTGACGCCGAGACCCTGCAGCGTCTCGGCCGCCGTCGCGAGGTCCGGCGTACGGACGATCAGTTTGGGGCGGAGCTCGGCGCGCAGGTCCGCGACGGTGGACTGGCGCAGGAGCTTGCCGCGGCTCATCACCGCGGCGTGAGTGCAGACTTGCTCGACCTCGGCGAGCAGGTGGGTCGAGGTGAAGACCGTCGTCCCGTCGTTGGCGAGCTCGCGGATCAGGTGCCGGACCTCGCGGGTGCCTTGCGGGTCCAGACCGTTGGTCGGCTCGTCCAGCACGAGGAGCTCCCGGCGCTGCATCAGCGCGACCGCGATCGCGAGCCGCTGGCGCATCCCGAGCGAGTACGCCCGGACCTTCTTACCGGCCGCGTTCGACAGGCCGACCCGTTCGAGGGCCTCCCCCGCGCGCGCCTTCCGGGTCTTCGGGTCGGCGGTACGGTCGGCGGCGTCGAAGCGGAGCAAATTCGCCTGGCCGGTCCAGAACGGGTAGAACGCCGGCCCCTCGACGAGTGCCCCGACCCGCGGCAGCACCCGCAGGTGCGCCTTCGGCATCGGCTCGCCGAGCAACTCGACCGCACCGGAGGTCGGCGCGATCAGCCCGAGCAGCATCCGGATCGTGGTGGTCTTCCCCGACCCGTTCGGGCCGAGGAAGCCGTACACGCTGCCGGCCGGCACTTCCAGGTCGACCGCGTCGACCGCCACCTGCCCGCCGTGGAACCGTTTAGTCAGGCCGTGGGTGACGACCGGCGCGCTCGTCATCGTGCTGTTCAGCGCGGGGCCTTCGCCGCGGCGGCCTGCAGGGTGTCCGGGGTGACCAGTCCGACGAAGACCCGGCCGTCGGTGGTGATCAGCGCGCTCACCATCTTGCTGGTCAGCACCTTGCCCGTGCCCCACGAGCCCTGGACCGTCGGCGCCTTCGCGAGCAGCTGGGCCAGCGGGCCGTTACCGGTCAGGGCGGCGGTCTGGGCGCCCTTGATCATCGCGACGCTCTCCCAGCCGGTGCCGATCACGGTCGGCTTGGCCTGGGCCGTCCCCGGCTTCGGCGTGGCCGGCGTGGTCTGCTTCGGCGTCAGCTTGCCCGGGGCCTCGCCCTTCGACGGGACCTTCTGATCGGTGACCTTCACGCCCGCCGGCGGGGTGAACGTGAACGTGCTCGCCGCCGGTGTGCTGAACGAGACCGAGCTGAAGCCCACCTCGAGCGCCGGGCTGTTGCCGCCGCGCGGCAGCACCGTCACGTCGAGCGGGACCCAGGTCTTGGAGTCGATCGCGAGCGTCACCGAGCCGACGGTCGTCTTGTCGGTCTTCGGCACCAGGCTCATCTTGTAGGCGTCCCGGCCGGCGACCTTCTCGGTGCCGCTGACCTGGACCGTCGTGGTCGGGTCGATCGCGGCGAGGAACTGCTTGGCGACCGCCTGCGGGTCGTAGTTGCCGGGCTTCGCCTTCTCCGGCGTGTTCGAGTGCGCCGGGACGGTCAGCTTGGTGGCCTCGCGCTTGGCCGAGTCGTACGCCCAGGCGGTCTTGCCGTCGGTCGTCCAGACCCGCTCGGACTGGTTGTCCAGGATCGAGACGCGGGCCATGTTCGGAGCGGCGTACGCGACGCGCGCGGTGTGCTGACCGCTGAGCAGCTGGGTGATCTGCTCGCTACCGGCCGGCGCGCCGGGGATCTCGGGCAGGCCGAGGTCCGCGGTCGAGGTGACCGTGCCGCTGAGGCCGTCGACCTTCGCCGTCTGCACCTTGGCCAGCAGATCTTGTGCGGTGATGCTCGGAAGCTTGGGCGAGGCGTCCGCGACCATCGGCCCCAGAGTCCCCACCCCCGCGACCACTGCGACTGCCGCGAACGGAACCAACCACCGTCGACTGCGCTGTGCTACGCCCATGTGTACAGCCTCGCACCGGCGGCAACCGGAACCAAGGGTAGTCAGGGCAGGTTCACCCGAAAGAGTGAGACCGGCGTACGACCGTGGTCGTACGCCGGGGACTCAGCGTGACTGCAACGCGTCCAGGGCGACCGTCATCGCGGCGGCGACCCGGAAGTCCAGGCGCTGGTCCTGGACGGTGATCCGGTACCGGTCCCGGACTGAGATCTTCCGCTCCACCGAGAGCACCGCGGTGCCCGACTCTTCCTCGGTGAAGTCGAAGTGGAAGATGAACGGCAGCGGGATCTCCCCGACGATCGGGACGAACTCCCAGATCCGGCGGACGATCGCGATCGTGGCGTTCCGCTCGGTACCGGTCCCGTGCACGTGCCCGCTGGAAAGCAACCAGGTGGACCGGAGCAGGCTCTTGCCGAACTCCTTCTTGAACCAGCCGATCGCCTGCCCGTCGGCGTCGAACACGTCGTACCCGGAGCCGAGGTCGAGGGTCTTGCGGGCCTTGAAGGAGAACACCGGCTGGGTCTTGGTGTCGTCGGTGTAGAACGTCACCTGCTCCTTGAACGCCATCCGCTTCTGCTGCGCGAACGCGAGCAGCGGCCCGTCGCTCCCGTCCGGGTTGGTGGCGATCAGCTCGTACTTGTTCGCCATCAACGTCACCCGCTGCTTCATCGAGAACGCGGGCACGTAGGTGGGCGCTTGGGAGGTCATGCGGGCGAGTGTGTCAGACCACAGGCCGACGCACCGGTCTCCAAGCCTTCGGCAAGAGCCTGAGCAGTAGCTGAAGAATCGGCGAGTTGTACGACGAGTTCGCCGACTCCTTGCAGCGCCAGGTCGCGGGCGATCTCGACGCCCAACTCGACCGCCTCGGCCGGCGTACGGGCAGGTCGCCACAGCACTCCGAAGTCGGCTCGCGGGCGGTCGGCGCCGAGGTCGACGACCAGCGCGTCGGGCTGTCCCAGGTCGGTCGCGTCGCCGCCGACGACAACGCGGACCTTCTGACCGGAGGCCGGTACTGCGTTCGCGCCCGCCCGCAACGCGTCGTCGACGATCGACGTCGTACGGCGTCCCCATTCCTCGTGATGCATCGCCCAGGTCAGAGGTCGGCGCCTGGCCCAGCCGGACCGCACCAACTCGGGTGCCGCTGCGAACTCGTCGACGTACCCGACGCAGAGGTAGCCGACCAGTTCGATGTGCGCGGGCAGGTCGAGCACCGCGGCGACCTCGGCGGGTTCGAAGAAGGAGACCCAGCCGACGCCCAGTCCCTCGGCGCGGGCGGCGAGCCAGAGGTTCTGGATCGCGATCGCTGCGGAGAACCAGGTCGTTCGCGGATCCGCGTGCCGACCGAGAACGTGCCGGCCGCCGCGACCGGGGTCGCAGGTCACCGCGATGTTCAGCGGCGTGTCCAGGATCGCCTCGATCTTCAGCCCGTCGAACGCCGACCGACGGTCCTCCGGCAGCGACGCGGCGAACGCGTCGCGCTGCTCGATGGCGAGATCGTGCACCTTGCGGCGGGTGGCGAGATCGCGGATCAGCAGGAAGTCCCACGGCTGGCTGAGTCCCACACTCGGCGCCCGGTGCGCGGCTTCGAGCACCCGCGTCAGCAGATCGTCGTCGATCGGGACGTCGAGGAATCCCCGGCGGACGTCGCGGCGCTCGGCGATCACGCGATGCACCACGGCCCGCTCGTCCGCTGCGTACCCGGGCGCGGGCAAGCGACCGACGGCGACGGTCGCGTTGGTACTGCGTTGTTTCAGGATCAGAAGCTGCGCGCCACTGGCGAGGACGGCTGCCTCGGCGACACTGGGGACGCCCGCGAGCTGCTCGACCTGCTCGCTCGGCGTTGGCGCCGGCTGGTCGGCCAGCTCGTCGGTCGTGAACGTGCGCAGCTCTGCTCCGAGCTCGTCGACAAGCTGTCGCAGTGCCGGCTCGGTCTCGCGACCGGCGATCGTCACGACCAACCGCACGTCACCGTTGACGGCCTTGGCCACCAGGTCGGCGAGCTCGGAGTACGGCGTACCGGAGCGGAGGCCGACGCCGAGCACCAGGCTCATCGGACCCGCCCGCGGGCGGCGGCGACCAGGCGGGCCGGGACGTCGGGGGTGGCCGTCCAGTGCAGGTGCAGGTACGACGCGTGCAGGTTCGGGAGCGTGATGCCTTCGACGCCGGTCGGGAGATACCAGGCCGGCTGTACGTCGGCGTCGAGGTCAACCGTGGTGCGGTGGAACTCGTGCCCGTGGACGCGGCGGCCCTCGTCGAAGAAGGTCGTGGTGGTCGCGGCGACAGCTGTTCGGTACCCGAGGGTGAGGCGCGGCGTCATCCGGCCGGTTGCCGGGAGAACGCCGGTCATCGGGTGGCCGTCGAGTTCGCGGCAGAGGTAAAGCAGGCCGGCGCATTCGGCGATCACCGGCAGACCGGCGGCGACCTCGGTGGCGACCTGGTGGCGCAGCTCCTTGTTCGCGGACAGGGCCTCCGCGTGCAGCTCAGGGAAGCCGCCGCCGAGACAGAGCGCCGCCGTTGCCTCGGGCAACGTGTCGGTCAACGGGTCGAACGTGACAACCTCCGCCCCCGCCGCGGTCAGCAACTCCGTCGTCTCCGCATACCTGAAGGAGAAGACCGGTCCCCCAGCAACCGCAACCACAGGTCGCGCGGTCGGCGAGGGCGGTTGTTCGAGCTCTTCGCTTGGGTTCCAGGGGGTGGCTTGGTGGCTGGGGGCAGCCTTGGCGGTGGCGACGACGGCCTGGAGGTCGACGCCTTGGTGGACGAGTTCGGCGGCGGCTTCGACTGCTGCTTCGGCTTGGGCGCGTTGTTCGTCGGCGGGGACCAGGCCCAGGTGCCGGCTCGGGACGGTCAGCCGTGTGTCGCGGCGGAGGACGCCGAGGACGGGGACGCCGGTCGGCGCGACACCGGCGCGTACTTCGGTCTCGTGCCGGTCCGAGCCGACCTTGTTCAGGATCACCCCGGCGATCCGCACTTCGGTGTCGAAGGCAACGAAACCCTGGACGACCGCCCCGACGCTGCGCCCGGCCGCCGACGCGTCGACCACCAGCACCACGGGCGCCTGCAACAGCTTCGCGACATGCGCGGTCGACGAGAAACCCTCGGTCCCGAGCGCACCGTCGTACAGGCCCATCACGCCCTCGATGACGGCCAGGTCCGCGCCGGCCGCACCGTGCGCGAAGAGCGGGCCGATGCGTTCCTCGCCGGACAGCATCGGGTCGAGGTTGCGTCCCGGGCGTCCGGTGGCGACCGCGTGGAACCCGGGGTCGATGTAGTCGGGTCCGACCTTGAAGCCCGCGACCACGTGTCCGGCGTTCCGCAGCGCGGCCATCAGCCCGACCGCGACGGTCGTCTTCCCGGCTCCGGACGCCGGCGCCGCGATCACCACCCGCGGAATCACCACTCGATGCCCTTCTGGCCCTTCTGGCCGGTGTCCATCGGGTGTTTCAGCTTGGTCATCTCGGTGGCCAGGTCCGCCGCATCGAGAAGCTTCGGATGCGCGTCGCGTCCGGTGATCACGACGTACTGGTGACCGGGACGATCGACGAGCGTCGAGACCACCTCGTCGACGTCGATCCAGCCCCACTTCATCGGGTAGGTGAACTCGTCGAGTACGTACAGGTCGTGGGTCTCGGCGGCGAGCCGGCGCTGGATCTCGCGCCAGCCCTCGAGCGCGTCGGCGGCGTGGTCCGCCTCGGTGCCGGCCTTGCGGGACCAACTCCAGCCCTCACCCATCTTGTGCCACTCGACCGGACCGCCCTGTCCGGTCGCCGCGTGCAGTTCGCCGAGCGCCTTGAACGCGCTCTCCTCGCCGACCTTCCACTTCGCGCTCTTCACGAACTGGAAGACCCCGAGGTTCCAGCCCTGGTTCCAGGCCCGCAGCGCCATCCCGAACGCGGCGGTCGACTTCCCCTTCATCTCGCCGGTGTGCACCATCAGCAGCGGCCGGTTGCGGCGCTGGCGGGTGGTCAGTCCGTCGTCCGGTACGGCGGCCGGCTGCCCCTTCGGCATCTCAGGCCGCCTTCCGGTCCGTGACCGCGCGGACGAGGTTGCCGGCGGCAACATCTCCGAGGTCGAGGTACTCCGCGCCGAGGTCGACCGCCAGTTCGGCGGCAAGACCGAGCCGGACGCCGCGGTGCGGTTCGCAGTCCACGACAACGGTCGCGATGCCCTGCTGGGCCAGCCAGCCGGCCGCCTGACGAGCGCGGGCGAAGGCGTTCTCGCCGTACGTGGCGCGGCCGTCGGTGACGAGCACCAGGAGCGGGCGCCGCCGCG
This sequence comes from Kribbella sp. NPDC054772, assembly GCF_053611945.1. NCBI lineage: Bacteria > Bacillati > Actinomycetota > Actinomycetes > Propionibacteriales > Kribbellaceae > Kribbella > Kribbella sp. NPDC054772. The sequence continues at coordinate 85,761 of NZ_JBSHBJ010000002.1, forward strand.
GGTCGCGGATCGCGGCGATCCGCAGTACCTCGGCTGCTTGCAAGAGACCTTCGGCGAGCGGGGTGCGGCCGCCGGTCGGGAGGGATTCGAGGCGTCGTACGGCGGTTTCGACGCTGCCCGTCGGCGGGAGAGCGACCGTGGCGGCCGGGCCGGCGAACGTGACGAGGCCGACGGTGTCGCGGCGCTGATACGCGTCGAGGAGCAGCGAGACGATCGCGGTCTTCACCTCGCCCATGCGCTTCTTCGTGCCCATCGAGCCGGACGCGTCGACGCAGAACAGGACGAGGTTGCCCTCACGACCTTCGCGTACGGCGAGGCGGACGTCGGCGGGACGCACCACGAGGCCTGTGCCGCTGCGACCGCGGGCGTGCTGGTGTGGGGCGGCGCTCCAGATGGTGCCGAGGAGATGCGGTCGGCCCGGCTCGCGGCCGACTCGCGCGCGGTCGCCGACGACCCGGCCCACCTCGGTGATGGCGCGGGAGCGGCGGCCGGCGACACCCATCCCAGCTGCTTGCACGCTCAGGAGGCGGGCCTTGTAGGGCTCGGAGCTTCCGGCGATCTCACCGACCGGCGTCGGGCCGGGCTGACCGCTTTCACCGTCACCCGGCTCACCTTTCGCAGCCGAGCGCTTCGGGTCGCCGGGCGCGCCGTCGTCCAGGCCGTCGCGGGCCGGATCCGCGGCATCATCCGAGGCGTCGTTCGCCAGGTCGCCGTTTGTCGGGTCCGCGGCGCTCGCCGAGTCGTTCGAGTCGCCCGGCGCCGCGTCGGCGTTGGCCGGGTCGTCGGCGCCGCCCGGGCCGCCCGGGCCGCCCGGCGGGTCGTCGTCGGGGTCTTCCGGGGGCGTGCTGTTGTTGATCGCGTCTTCGAGTTGCTGCTCGTCCAACCCCGGTGCGTCGAACGGGTTCCGCCGACGGCGATGCGGGAGCGCCAGCTTCGCGGCCGCCCGGACGTCCTCGACCTCGACGACCGTGCGCCCGGACCACGCTGCATGAGCGACGGCGGCACGAGCCGTCACGAGGTCCGCACGCATCCCGTCCACGTCGAACGAAGCGCAGATCTCCGCGATCTGCCGCAGTGCGGAGTCGGTCAGGAGCACCTCGGCCAGCAGGTCGCGCGCCTTCACGATGCGCTCGGCGAGCTCCCGCTGCGCGCCGTCGTACCGGGCGACGAAGGTCTCCGGATCCGCCTCGTAGGTCAGCCGCGCGCGCATCACCTCGACGCGGACGGCGGGATCGCGGCTCGCCACCACGTCCACGGTCAGGCCGAACCGGTCGAGCAACTGCGGCCGGAGCTCGCCTTCCTCCGGGTTCATGGTGCCGACCAGCACGAACCGCGCCGGGTGCGTGACCGAGACGCCGTCCCGCTCGACCGTCGCCCGCCCCATCGCGGCCGCGTCGAGCAGTACGTCGACCAAGTGATCGTGCAGCAGGTTGACCTCGTCGACGTACAGCAACCCCCGATGCGCGGCCGCCAACAAGCCCGGCTCGTACGCCGTGACGCCTTCCGCGAGCGCCTTCTCCAGGTGCAACGACCCGAGCACCCGGTCCTCGGTCGCGCCCACCGGCAACTCGACCAACTGCGCAGCCCGCAGCCCCGGCCGCCCGCCGGTCCCACCCGCATCACCGCGGTCCGCCGCTCCCCCAAGCGGTCCGTCGCTGAGCGCGGTACCGTCCGCTTCCCCGTGACGCAGTCCGTCACCGTGCGCGGCACGGTCCGCTTCCGCGTGATGCGATCCGTCGCTGAGGTCGGCACCGTCTTCCGCGTGGTGCGGGCCGTCGGGGCAGGTCGGGTCGGGGCGCGCCGGATCGCAGGAGAAGCGGCAGCCGGGGACCACCTCGACGGGCGGGAGGATCTCGGTGAGCGCGCGGACGGCCGTCGACTTCGCCGTCCCCTTCTCGCCGCGGATCAGGACGCCGCCGATCGCCGGCGAGATCGCGGCCAGGATCAGCGCGAGCTGGAGATCGTCCATCCCGACGATCGCGGTGAACGGAAAGCTGGTCGACTGACCCGGTGAACGCACGGCCCGCATCGGCGGAATCCCTTTCGTCGAGCGGGTGTCCACGCCCGCTACGGCACTGGTACGCCGGCGCTGCGGAATTCCGTAGGCCGGCGGACGACCGTGGATGTCCTGGCTCCCAGAGTCTGCGCCTGTCACAGCTTTCGCACAGCTCTGGTCACAGTGGCGGGACCGCCCCGGATTCGCACCGGTGTTCCTCCACAACCGTCGGCCCGATCATGGCACACCAACTCCCTCCGGAACCCATCCCGGTCACGTGGCACTCACCACGCCGCCGGGTGGCGGGTTGTGTGACCACTGACGGGTTACAGCACGTCAGCGGCGCAGCAACCCGCCAGCGGCACCCGGTGTCAGGCAGTCAGGCGTCAGCGGTTCAGGCGTTTGGCGAGGGCGTTGGCGGCGGTGTCGTCCGCGACCTCGCGGATGCCGACGATCGGGGTGACGGTGACGAAGCCGGCGGCGAGGAGGGCCACGTCGGAGTCCGGGTCCGGATTCGGGTGATTCGGCCCCAGCAGGATCACCGGCTCCCCGGTCGGAGCCGTCGAGCCGGTCAGCCGCGAGTGTGACAGCGGCGCCAGCGACGCGTGGCGTACTCCTGCCAGCTGGTCCAGCGGGCGGTCCGGCACGTTGATCGTCACGACCGTGCCGGCGGGCTCGGCCGCGATCCACCCGAGCGCCTCACCCGCGATCGTCGCCGCGGTCGGCCAGTGCTGCGGGTCCTCCGAGTCGAGGCTGACGGCGACCCCCGACGTACCGTAACCGGACGCGGTCACGGCCGCCGCGACGGTGCCGGAGTGGAAGATCGACACGCTGACGTTGAGCCCGCGGTTGATCCCGGACAGGACCAGGTCGGGCGCCGGACCGAACGCGCCGAGGGCCGCCAGCGTCACCGCACCCGCGGGCGTTCCCTCGATCCCGATGTAGGTGACGCCGTTCTCCTCGTCGGACGCGGTCCGGATCGGGCGGCCGACCATGCCCGCGCGGGCCGATCCGACGCCACTCTCGTCGAGCAGCGGTGCGACCACGACCACGTCGTACCCGAGCTCGGCGATGGTCGGTGCCAGCGCCCGGATTCCCGGGGCGCGATACCCGTCGTCGTTGGTGATCAGGACCCGTGGTCGCTCAGGAAGCATGCCTCAACCCAATCAGCCGCGGTCCTCGATGTCACCTTCCGTCTCAAGTACTGCGTTCCGTAGCGTCGCGAGCGCCTCGTCCGACGGCTCCGCCCAGAGCCCGCGCTGCGCCGCCTCGAGCAGCCGTTCGGCGATGCCGTGCCGGGCCCACGGGTTCGACGCGCGGAAGAACTCGGCCATCTCGGGATTCGCGACGTACTCGGTGGTCAGCGACTCGTACATCCAGTCGTCGACCACGCCCGCGGTCGCGTCGTAGCCGAACAGGTAGTCGACGGTCGCGGCCATCTCGAACGCACCCTTGTACCCGTGCCGCCGCATCGCCGCCATCCAGCGCGGGTTCACCACCCGCGCCCGGAAGACCCGCTTCGCCTCCTCGTCCAGCGTCCGGGTCTTCACCTGGGCGGGGACGGCCGAGTCGCCGACGTACGCCTTCGGGTTCGAGCCGGTGAGGTGCCGGACCATCGCGATCATGCCGCCGTGGTACTGGAAGTAGTCGTCGGAGTCCATGATGTCGTGCTCGCGGGTGTCGGCGTTCTTCGCCGCGACCTGGATCCGGGCGTACGCGCGTTCCATCGAGCCGCGGGCCTCGGCGCCGTCCAGGTCCTTGCCGTACGCGTACCCGCCCCAGACGGCGTAAACCTCGGCCAGCTCGGCGTCGGTGCGCCAGTTGCGCGCGTCCACGAGCGGCAGCAAGCCGGCGCCGTACGAGCCCGGCTTGGAGCCGAAGACCCGGGCCGTCGACTGGCGTACGTCGTTGCCCGCAGCAACGTCAGCGTCGACGTGGGCCTTCAGGAAGTTGTCCGTCGGCGGCTCGTCGAGCGCGGCGACCGTGCGGACCGCCTCGTCGAGCAGCGCGACGACGTGCGGGAACGCGTCCCGGAAGAAGCCGGAGATCCGGATCGTGACATCGATCCGCGGCCGACCGAGCTCCACGAGATCGACCACCTCGAAGCTCGTCACCCGCCGGGACGCCTCGTCCCAGACCGGGCGGCAGCCGAGCAGCCAGAGCACCTCGGCGAGGTCGTCGCCCTGGGTCCGCATCGCCGACGTTCCCCAGACGGTCAGGCCCACCGATCGCGGGTACTCCCCCGTCTCGGACAAGTGCCGGGCCAGCAACGAGTCGGCGAGCGCGACGCCGACGTCCCACGCGTTGCGGCTCGGGATCGCCTTCGGGTCGACCGCGTAGAAGTTGCGCCCGGTCGGCAGTACGTTCACCAGACCGCGGGTCGGCGACCCGGACGGTCCGGCTTCGACGAACCGCCCGTCGAGGGCGCGCAGTACGTTAGCCAGTTCGTCGTCGGTGCGCGCCAGCCGCGGTACGACCTCCTCGGCCGCGAACGTCAGCGACGCCGTCACCTGAGCGGACTCCCGGCCGAGCACCTCGGCGACGACGACCGGGACCTTGGACGCGTCCCAGCTCAGCGTCTCCATGCCGAGGACCAGCTTCCGCGCGACGGCTTCCAAGATGTCCACACCGTCTGCGCCAGTGACCGCGGGCAGGTCGGCCAGCGTCGCCAGATCGGTGAGGTCAACGGACACGCCGGGATTGGCGAGCAACTCGGCCTCGTCCACCCCGAAGGTCTCCCCGAGCGCGGCCCGCAGACCCGGGATCGAGTACGAACCGCCCCACAGCTGCCGAGCGCGAAGTACGGCGAGCACCAGGTTCACCCGCGCTTCACCGTCCGGCGCACCGCCCAGCACATGCAGCCCGTCGCGGATCTGCACGTCCTTGATCTCGCACAGGTACCCGTCCAGGTGCAGCACGAACTCGTCGAAGTCGTCGTCCTCGGGCTTCTCGTCCGTGTGCAGGTCGTGGTGCAACTGGGCCGCCTGGATCAACGTCCAGATCTGGGCCCGCAGCGTCGGCACCTTGTCCGGGTCGAGCGCCTGCACGGTCGCGTACTCGTCGAGCAGGTACTCGAGCTTCGCCATGTCGCCGTACGTCTCGGCCCGTGCCATCGGCGGCACCAGGTGGTCGACGACCGTCGCATGCGCGCGCCGCTTCGCCTGCGTCCCCTCGCCGGGGTCGTTGACGATGAACGGGTACACCATCGGCAGGTTCCCGAGTACGGCGTCCGGCGCGCAGTCGGCCGCCATCCCGATCCCCTTGCCCGGCAGCCACTCCAGCGTCCCGTGCTTGCCCAGGTGTACGACGGCCTGCGCACCGAACCCGCCCTCTTCGACGGGTGCTTCCAGCCAGCGGTACGCCGCCAGGTAGTGGTGCGACGGCGCCATGTCCGGATCGTGGTAGATCGCCACCGGGTTCTCACCGAATCCGCGCGGCGGCTGGATCATCAGCACCACGTTCCCGAACCGCAGCGCCGCCAGCGCGATCGCGGGCTCGTCACCCGAGCTGTCGACGTACAACTCGCCGGGCGCCTCGCCCCACGCCTCGGTCATTGCCGTCTGCAACGATTCCGGCACCCGGCCGAACCACTGCGCGTACGTCGACAGCGGGACCTTCGCGACCGCGGACGCCAACTGCTCGTCGGTCAGCCAGTCGACGTCGTGACCACCGGCCGCGATCAGCTGATGGATCAGCCCATCACCTTCCAGCGCGCTCACGTCGAGGTCGCCGACGTCGTACCCGGCCTCCTGCAGCCGGCCGAGCAGCACGACCGCCGACGCCGGGGTGTCCAGACCGACCGCGTTCCCGATCCGCGCATGCTTCGTCGGGTACGACGACAACACCAGCGCGATCCGCTTCTCGGCCGGCGGCACGTGCCGCAACCGGGCGTGCGCGACCGCGATCCCGGCCAGCCGCGCGCACCGCTCGGCGTCCGGCGCGTACCGGGCCAGCCCGTCGGCGTCGTACGACTTGAACGAGAACGGGATCGTGATCAGCCGCCCGTCGAACTCCGGGATCGCGACCTGCGTCGCGGCGTCCAGCGGGCTGATCGCCGCGTCGCTCTCCACCCACTGCTCGCGCGTCGAGGTCAGCGCGAGGCCCTGGATCAACGGGATGTCGAGCGAGGCGAGCGCACCGGCGTCCCAGGCGTCTTCGGCTCCACCCGCGCTGGCGTTCGCCGCGACCGAACCGCCGGCGGCGAGCAGCGTCGTGACGAGCACGTCGCACTTGCGCAGCAGGTCGAACAAGCCTGCGTTCTCGTCGCTCGTCGGATCAAGGCCGCGCAACGTCCCGCAGTACACCGGCAGCGGCTGCGCGCCTGCCTCCGTCACGGCGGACGCCAGCGCGTCGACGAAGGCCGTGTTCCCGGAGATCTCGTGAGCGCGGTAGTACACGATCCCGACCACCGGCCGGTCGTCCTCGACGTACGTCCCGCGCACGCCGTACGCCGGGAGCGCGCGCGGCGGCTCGAACTCGTCGCCGGTGAGCAGCAACGTGTCGCGCAGGAAGCCGGCCAGGTTCCGGAGGTTGTCCGCGCCGCCCTCGCGCAGATACGCCAGCGCCTCGGTGACGGCACCGGCCGGCACCGTCGACAGCGACATCAGCTCTGCGTCCGGCGCGGCCTCACCACTGACCACGACCGTCGGCTTGCCCGCCGCGAGCACCGCGTCGAGCCCTTCTTCCCAGGCGCGCCGACCACCGAGCAGCCGCACGACCACGACATCGGAGGTCGCCAGCAACCCACCGAGCTCGGCGAGCTCGAGGCGGGCCGGGTTCGCCACCTTCCACCCCGCGCCGGCCTCCGCGGCCGCCAGCAGATCGGTGTCGGCGGTGGACAGCAACAGCAGGTTCGCAGGCATGCGCGACCGTTCCTTCCCGGGGTATCCACGCCCCGACTCCAGGTACGACGGCGGCAGTTCCTGACTCCCCTTACGGGTCACAGTGGCGGGACCGCCCCGGACTCACACCGGGTTCCTGCTGATGCCGTCGAATGACGTCGCCGACTCTAGCCGACCGACGCGGCGTACCGGCTCTTGAGTTCCTCCCAGGTCGCGCGGTCTGAGCCAGGTTCGGCGTCGACAACGACGGCGGCCAGTGTGTCGAGGTGGTAGTGCCAGCCGGAGACGAAGTCCAGGCCGTGCCCCTGATCCGTCAGCCTGCCGTGGGTGAGAACAAGCCGGGTGCCGTCCGGCTCCGGGGTCAGCTCGAATCGGACGATGCTGTCCGCAGGCTGCGTCGGCCCGCCGTTCCACTCGAACTCGGCCAGCCGGGGCGGTTCCCAGGCCAGCGTCTTGCCGCTGATCGGGTCGCCCTGGTTGTCGTGCATGACGAGCAGGGCGCCGTCCGGCCCAACTCCCCGTCGGCGATCCAGCGGCGGAGGCCGTCCTTCGAGGTGAGGTACGACCACAGCGTCTCGATATCCACCGGAAAGCTGCGCTCCAGCCGTACGACGCCCTCGGTGAGGGTGCCCAGATCTGTCATGACTGTCTCCTATCAGGTGTGTCGCCCGCCGCGAGGTCGGCGCGGATCCGCGCGTCCAGACGGTCGAGGTGCCGGTCCCAGAACTGCCGTTGCGTGGCGACCCACTGCTCGAGCTCACCGAAGCCGCGCGCGTCGAGGCTGTAGACCCGGCGCTGCGCGTCGACGCGCCGCCGGACCAGACCTGCCTCCCGCAGCACCTTCAGATGGTGCGCGACCGCCGGCCGGGTGCTGCTGAACTCGTTCGCCAGCTCACCGGCCGTCCGCTCACCCCGGGCCAGCAACTCGACGATCCGCCGCCGGGTGCCGTCCGCGAGCGCACTGAAGATCTCCACCTCTTCAGTGTGTCAATGATTGTTTACATAAGTCAAGCCTTATGAAGCGCGTAGTGGGCGGCGAGCAGGTCGGTGCCCCAGTCGTTGCGGAGGTCGCGCCAGACCGAGTGGATGTGGTTGGCGTTGTCCTGGGTGTTGTCGTACTCGGCGAGGAAACTGGGGCCGGCGATCGAGTAGTAGTGGCGGTGGCCGACGCCGGGCTGGGTCTCACCGGCCCAGGCGAAGGTAAGGCGCTCGATGCCGTGTTCGGTGATGTCCTGCCAGGTCTGCAGACCGATCGGGCCGGCGGCGCGGCCGACGTACTGGCCGATGAGCAGGCTGAGGAGCTGACGCTGGTCCTCGGTCATGTCGCCGTACCCGAGGCCGCGGTGCAGTAGCGAAGCGTCGGCGACCGGGTCGTGGCGAGTCAGCATGTCGTCGGGGGCGTCCGGTGAGACGTGCGCGATCTCCAGCTGGCCCGGTTCGAGGGCGTGCAGGAGCTGGAAGCCCAGGTCTTGCTCGGCCGCGAGGAACCGTCGGCCCGCCTCGGGTCCGGTCCGCGCCTCGGCCGGGTTCGACCCGATGAACTGCGGTGTGAACGCGACCGCGCCGTCGACGAACGTCACGTGCAGCGCGAGGTGGTGCCCGTTCAGCCGCCAGGCCCACGGCTCGGTGCCGGACGGGTCGCCGAGCACCCGGAGGAAGTACCGGCCGCCGAGGACCGAGCCCTCCCAGTCCCCCGACGCCGGCAGCGCCGGGATCCCGCGCAGGATCACCTCCGCGTCCAGCACCGCCCACGAGTCCGCCGCGCCACGCTCACTGCATCCGAGCTCGACCAGGCGCTTCGCCAGCAACTGCTGCGCGGGCGTCAGCTCGGACAGCGGCAGGCCGGCCCGGTCCCCCGGCAGGTAGGTCCACTCCTTGTGGTCCGGGGTGTCGAACGGCGCCCGGATCTTGTCCAGCTGCGCCGGCGTGAGGCTCGCCAGCAGATCCAGTACGGCGTCCCGCGTCTGCGCTACAACCATGCCGATCGCTCCCGTTCCGTCGGTTCGTAAGGTGTCCACTGTTCGAACGGCCGGTCCAGCTTGTACCGGAAATCGGGTTGCCGCAGCAGGACGCGTGTTTCCGCGTTGTCCGGGTTGCGCAGCGACTCGACGAACCCGACCGACCAGTGGAACCACCGCATGCAGAACAGCCGCATGGTCAGCCCGTGCGACACCAGCAGCACGTTCTGCGGCGCGTTCGGGGAGTCGAAGTCGCGGTGCATCGTCTCCAGGAACGTCGACACCCGGTCGTACACGTCCGCGCCCGACTCGCCGTGGGTGAACCGGTAGAAGAAGTGCCCGAACGAGTTCCGGAGCTGCTCCTGCTGCTTGATGTCCTCGGTGTCCTGCAGGTTCGCCCAGTCCTGCTCGCGCAGCCGCGGCTCCTCGCACGGCATCCGGATCAGGTCGTCCAGCCCGAGCGAGTCCAGCGTCTGCCGGGCCCGCAGGTACGGCGAGACGTACACCCGGACCGGCTCGTTCTCGAACACCTCCCGCAGGTGCTTACCCGCCTTGGCCGCCTGCTCGTGCCCGCGCGGCGTCAGCCGGACCGCGTGGTCCGGAACGCGTTCGTAGATCCGTTTGTCCAGGTTCGCCTCGGACTCGCCGTGCCGGATCAGCGCGATCCGCAACGGCCGGTGACTCAGCCCCATCGCTTCCCCTTTCCCAGGACCGCTACGACCGCAGCCATTCCGGCCGCTGCCGCGCCGACCTTGGTCGCGAGTGCCGCCGTACGCCGGACGTCGGTCACCGTCGGCGCCGGTCCGTCACCGAGCGTGCCGCGGTCCTCCTGATAGGTCCCGTAACTGTTCGTCCCGCCGAGCTTCAGCCCGAGTGCGCCGGCGAACGCCGCCTCGACCGGCCCCGCGTTCGGACTCGGATGCCGGCCGGCATCCCGCTGCCAGACGCCGATGGCCTCCTTCGGCCGACCCGCCACCAGACCGGTGAGCACCGCGCAGACCCGAGCCGGCAACAGATTGAGTACGTCGTCCAGTCGCGCCGCCGCCCACCCGAAGTTCTCGTACTTCGGAGACCGGTAACCGACCATCGCATCGAGCGTGTTGGCCGCGCGGTACCCGAGCAGCCCCGGGATACCGAAGACGCCGCCCCACAGCAGCGGCGCGACGCAGGCGTCCGACGTGTTCTCCGCGACGGACTCGACGGTCGCACGAGCCAGATCGTCGGCTTCGAGATCGGTCGCGTCGCGCGCGCACAGGTGACCGAGGCGGTCGCGGGCGGCCGGGATGTCCTTCTCCTCCAGCAAGCCGGCCATCGTCTCGGCCTCGCGCTCCAGGCTGCGGGCGCCCAGCACCGTCCAGGTCGCGGCGGCGGTCGCGATCGTGTGCAGCACCGGGTGGTTGCGGGTGGCTCGTTCGACGGCGATCCCGGCCGCGGTCGTGGTGCCGACGAGGATCGCGGTGTACGCGGCACCGGCCGGGCGCGAATCGGCGTACACCTGCTGCTCCAGGCGCGCGGCGGTCCGGCCGAAGCCGGCCACCGGGTGGAAGCGCCGGGGATCGCCGAGAAGGCGGTCGGCGGCGAAGCCGAGGAGAACACCGATGGCCCGGGACACCCTTGGAAGTCTGCCAGGTCCGGCCCTGTGATTGGGTGAGCGCCATGGGAATCGCGAAGCTGCTCCAGGAGGTCGACGGGAGCGGCACATTCGGCGTCTGGCTGGGCCGCTTGGACGGCGTACCGGTGTTCGAGCACGAGGCGGAACGCGGGCACTACTCCGCGAGCACGATGAAGCTGCCGGTGGCGATGGCGATGCTGCGCAAGGTCGAGGCCGGTGAGCTGGCGCTCGACCAGCCGGTGACCGTGCACAACGACTTCGAGTCCGCGGCCGGCGGCCGGTTCGGGGTGGATCCGGACGAGGACGAGGCGCCGGCGACCTGGGAGCGGATGGGTTCGTCGGCGCCGCTCGGATGGCTGGCCACGGAGATGATCACCCGCTCCAGCAACCTCGCGACCGACCTCGTCCTCGAGCAGGTCGGCATCGCGGCGGCCCACGCGGCGCTGGCCGCCTCGACGCTCCCAGGCTCGACGGCGCCGGAGTCCAAGATCCAGCGCGGGATCGACGACTCGGCCGCGCAGCGCGCCGGGATCAGCAATCTGATGAGCCCGGCCGGCCTGGCCGGCGTACTCGTTGCTGTTGGCAAGCAGGAGGACGACTACCTGCGTGACCTGCTGGCCGGCAACCAGTGGAACGGCGAGATCCCGGCGCAGCTGCCCGCGGGCACCCGCGTCGAGCACAAGAACGGCTGGGACACCCGGATCCGGCATGACGGCGGGATCGTCCGCCCCACCGACGCCGACCCGTTCGTGCTGGTGGTCTGTACGACGTCCGACCTGCCGGACGCCGCCGCGCAGAAGCTGATCGCGGCGATCGCTCTCGAGGCGTGGAACCACCGCAAAGACTTGGAGACGGTCCGGTGAAGATCACCACCCATTTGGTGTCCGCACCGCTGCACACCCCCTTCGTCACCGCGCTCCGGACCGCCACTCACGTCGAGTCGCTCCTCGTCGAGGTGAGCGACGGCGAGCTGAGCGGCTGGGGCGAGGCGCCGCAGGTCTGGAAGGTGACCGGCGACTCGCTGGCCGGTTCGCAGGCCTGCATCGAGGGCCCGATCACGACCGCGCTGAATGGGCTCGGTCCCGACGACCTGACCGAGGCGCTGCGCCGGGTGCAGGGCGCGGCGGTCGGCAACTTCGGCGCGAAGGACGCGGTCGACGTCGCGCTGCACGACCTCGCCGCCCGGCGCCGCGGTCAGACCTTGCACGAGTTCCTCGGGTCGACGGTCGACGTGGTGCAAACGGACGTGACGTTGTCGGTCGGCGATGCCGCCGCGCTGGCCGAGGCCGGTCGGGCGCGGGTCGCGGACGGGTTCGACGTACTGAAGATCAAGGTCGGGACCGACGCTCGTGGAGACATCGAGCGGGTACGCCGGGTGCGCGAGGCGATCGGTCCGGAGCCGCGACTGCGACTCGATGCGAACCAGGGCTGGTCCCGCCGCGACGCGGTTCGGGTCATCCGGGAGCTCGAGGACGCCGGGTGCGCGATCGAACTGGTCGAGCAGCCGGTCGCGGCGGCCGATCTGGAGGGGATGGCGTGGGTCACCGACCGGGTCTGGACGCCGATCCTCGCCGACGAGTCCGTGTACGGCGTCCGCGACCTGGTGGCGGTGATCCGGCAGGGCGCGGCCGACCTGGTGAACGTGAAGCTCGCGAAGTGCGGCGGCCTGGCGCCGGCCCGCACGCTGCTCGAGCTCGCCCGTGAGCACGGGCTGGGCGCGATCGTCGGCTGCATGATGGAGAGCCACGTCGGCGTCGGCGCGGCGGCGGCCCTCGTCTCGGCGTACCCGACGACCGCGGTCAACGACCTGGACGCCGCCTGGTGGCTCCGCGAGGCGCCGGTGACCGGCGGGATCCGGTACGACGGCTCCCTGATCCACCTGCCTTCTGCTCCGGGACTGGGCGTGACAGGCTTGACCGCATGAAGTTAGCCGCCACCAACGTCCCGGTCAGCACGGTCTGGACCTCGCCGGACGCGCCGCGCGACATCGACGCCCCGGCCACCGCCGACCAGCCCGATGTGGCCGCCTGGGCCAAGTCGATGGACACCGAGACCCGCCTCGGCCTGCATGGCCGGACCCTCACGCAGCTGCTGTTCGCCGAGCCCGTCCTGGTGCGTTCCGAACGGGACGGCTGGTCCGAGATCGTCGCGCCCTGGCAGCCGTCGTCCCAGGACGAGCTCGGGTACCCGGGCTGGGTCCCGTCGAGTCACCTGGGTGAGCTGCCGACCAGTGCGGCCGACCCGGTCGCGATCGCCGTACCGACCGCGATGCTGCTCGCCGAGCCCGGTGGCCAGCCGCTGGCCGAGCTGTCCTTCGCGACCGTGCTGGCCTCCGACGAGCACGCTGACGGACACACCCGCGTGGCAACGCCCGACGGTGGCTCCGGCTGGCTCGCGAACGCCGTACTGCGCTCCGGATCGGAGCCGTCCGACGCCGAAGACCGCCTCCGCCTCGGCCAGCAGTTCCTCGGCCTCGAATACCTGTGGGGCGGTACGTCGGCGTACGGGCTGGACTGCTCCGGGTTGATCCACGCGGTCAGCCGGGTGCTCGGTCTGCGGACGCCGCGCGATGCGCACGACCAGGCCGACGCGCTCCCGAACATCCCGATCGACGAGGCCCAGCCCGGTGACCTCTACTTCTTCGCACGCCCGCAGAAGACGATCCACCACGTCGGCTTCGTCTCCGCGGCCGGCATGCTGCACGCCTCGGAAACCGGCAAGCGCCTGGAGGACGGCCCGCTGACGGACGACCGCCGCGCCACCCTGATCCGGGCCGCTCGCTTCTGACCCCGAAGTCGTGTCCTGAGACACGAAACGGTGGCCTGAGACCTGCTGTGTCAGGTCTCCGGCCACGACGTCCTGTCTCAGGACTCCTTGTGGTGCAGCTCTTGCGCCTGCTGGGTGTCCTGCTCCGGCGCGGGCTGCTGAGCCGGGGCTTCGACGGCGAGCTTGCGGGACTTGTGCAGGCTCAGCACCGTCGTGATGCCGAGCGTCACGATGATGAAGCCGAGGGAGAACCAGATCGGGATCTCCGGCGCCCAGTCGATGTGGTGACCGCCGTTGATGAACGGCAGCTCGTTCACGTGCATCGCGTGCAGGACCAGCTTCACGCCGATGAACGCGAGCACCACCGACAGCCCCAGCGACAGGTACACCAGGCGCTTCAGCAGGTCGCCGAGCAGGAAGTACAGCTGCCGCAGACCCATCAGCGCGAACACGTTCGCGGTGAAGACCAGGAACGGCTCCTGGGTCAGGCCGTAGATCGCCGGAATCGAGTCGAGCGCGAACAACAGGTCGGTGGTACCGAGCGCGATGATCACGAGCGCCATCGGGGTGACGAGGCGCTTGCCGTTCTTCTTCAGCGTGAGCTTGACGCCGTTGTACTCGTCGGTGGCGTTCAGCCGCTTCTTCGCGAACCGGATGACGGCGTTCTCCTTGAAGTCGTCGTCATCGTTCTCGCCCTGCTTGGCGAGGTGGATCGCGGTGTACACCAAGAACGCGCCGAAGATGTAGAAGACCCAGGAGAACTGGTTGATCGCGGCCGCGCCGACGGCGATGAAGATGCCGCGGAACACCAGCGCCAGGATGATGCCGACCAGCAGCGCGGTCTGCTGATACTTCCTCGGCACCCCGAACCTGGCCATGATGATCAGGAAGATGAACAGGTTGTCGACGCTCAGGCTGTACTCGGTGAGCCAGCCGGCGAAGAACTCCCCGGCGTACTGCCCACCGGAGAACCACCAGACACCGAGGCCGAAGACCACCGCGAGACCGACGTAGAACGCGATCGCGGTCGCGGACTCCCTGGTGCTCGGCTCGTGCGGGCGGCGGCCGATGACGAAGACGTCGAACGCCAGCAGCGCGAGCAGCACCCCGACGGTGATGTACCAAACGTAGTCAGCAACGTGCACAGAAATCCTCCGGAGCTCAGACGAAAACCATCTACTCCGAAGGTCTCTTCCGCGTCACCGTGAGTGACGCCGGAGGCACCGGGTCCGGGATGACCTGGACCGTGATGACGATGCCGCCGCGAAAGGAATACTCCCCTTCTCTGCACCCATTCTGACGGCTGAATGTCCAAGACTCCAAATCCTGAGGCCCGTGTCCGCCTGTCGACATCGTCACAACTGGGTCAGGGAATAGTTGCAGCGCGTGATCTATTGGCGAATGATCAATCCTGGACGGCCGGTCGTTGCCGCTTCGGCAGCTTCGCGACCACGGTGTCGTACGAGGCGTCGATCAACTCCAGCACCTCGTCATCCGGCACCGCTCCCCCGAACCGCACCGTGTTCCAGCCGGCCCGCCCGATGTAGGCCATCTTGCTGACGTCGTCGGGATAGGTCTCCACCAACTCGTCGGCCTCCTCCCGGTTCGCCCCGCACTTGAGCCCGACGCCGCCGTCACCGAGGAACGCGAAGATCTTGTCCCCGACCTTCGCGACCACGTCCCCCTCCCACGGCTCGTCCTGCCAGGCGCCCGGCTTGCCCAGGCAGTAGTCGAGGATGTTGTCACCGGCCAGTCGCGTCATCACGGTCCTCCGTCAGCTGTGCGAGACGACCTCGACGTTGTTCCCGTCCGGGTCGCGCATGAACACCGCGTAGTACCCCGGGTGGTACTCCGGCCACTCCTTCGGCTCGTGCAGTACTTCGGCCCCGAGCTCCGTGACCGCCCGATGGACGGTGTCGACGGTCCCCCGGTTCGGCGCGGTGAACGCCACGTGGATCTCCCGCTGCGCCCCGCCGGTGTTGTGCCCACCGAGCCAGAACTTCGGTACGCCGTCCGTCCCGGCGAGCCCGAGAACGTCGCCGAAATCCAGCGACACCGAGATCCCCAGCGGGGCCAGCACGGTCTCGTAGAAGCGCCGGCTCGCGGCTACATCGTCGCACTGCAGCGACACGTGATCGAACATGCTTCCTCCCCTGAAATCCCACGTGAAGTCTCTGAACCGCACACTAGACCGCCGCGGCGACAGAACTACGCTGCTCGCCATGACATCACCTGTCGTCGTTGCCGCCGTCCAAGCCGGATCGATCCTGTTCGACACGCCCGCGACGCTGGCGAAGGCGGAGCAGTACGTCCGTGAGGCGGACGCGGCCGGCGCTCGCCTGATCGTGCTGCCGGAGGCGTTCCTGGGCGGTTATCCCAAGGGCGAGGACTTCGGCATCGTGGTCGGGTCGCGGTCGCCGGAGGGCCGCGAGCTGTACCGGCGCTACCGGCAGGCCGCGGTCGAGTTGGACGGACCGGAAGTCACGCGGCTGGCCGAGCTCGCCAGCGAACTCGCGGTACACCTCGTCGTCGGCGTGATCGAGCGCGACGGCGGGACGCTGTACTGCACGGCCGTCTTCATCTCGCCCGACGCCGGACTGGTCGCGCACCACCGCAAGCTGATGCCGACGGCGGCCGAGCGTTATCTCTGGGGCCAAGGCGACGGCTCGACGATGCCCGCCGTACGGACCGACCTCGGAGTGCTCGGCGCGGCGATCTGCTGGGAGAACTACATGCCGCTGTTCCGGCAGTCGATGTATGCCAAGGGCGTGCAGCTCTGGTGTGCGCCGACGGTCGACGACCGCGACCAGTGGCAGGCGACGATGCGCCACATCGCGCTCGAAGGCCGCTGCTTCGTGATCAGCGCCAACCAGTACCTGACCGGCGACGACGGCGCCGTCCTGATCAACGGCGGCAGCACGATCATCTCCCCGCTCGGCGAGATCCTCGCCGGCCCGCTGCGCGCCGGCGAAGGCATCCTCGTCGCGGAACTCGACCTGGCCGAGCTCGACCGCGGGTACTTCGACTTCGACTCGGTCGGCCACTACGCCCGCCCGGACATCTTCACGCTGTCCGTGGACGAGTCACCCCACCAGACCGTCGTACGCCGGAACTGACGGTCACCCCCGGCGTACTCGGCTACTGGACTACTCGAGCTACTTCGCGCCGGCGTTGGTCATCTGGCGGAGCTCCTTCTTCAGTTCGGAGATCTCGTCGCGGTAGCGGGCGGCGACCTCGAACTGGAGCTCGGCGGCGGCGTTGTGCATCTGGTCCGTCAGCTGCTGGATCAGATCGGCCAGATCGGACGACGGCAGGCCACCGGCCAGCTCCTTCGCCTTCTCGCCCGCCTTCGCCTTGCCGCCACCCGGTACCGGGGCCTTGCCGCGGGACTGCGTGCGGCCGGAGCCGAGCAGCTCCGCGGTGTCCGCGTCCTCGCGAGCCAGCATGTCGGTGATGTCGGCGATCTTCTTCCGCAGCGGCTGCGGATCGACACCCTGCTCCTCGTTGTACGCGATCTGCTTCGCGCGCCGCCGGTTCGTCTCGTCGATCGCCAGCTCCATCGACGGGGTGATCTTGTCGGCGTACATGAACACCTGGCCGGAGACGTTTCGTGCCGCACGGCCGATGGTCTGGATCAGCGAGCGGCCGGAGCGCAGGAAGCCTTCCTTGTCAGCGTCCAGGATCGCGACCAGCGACACCTCGGGCAGGTCCAGACCCTCGCGGAGCAGGTTGATACCGACCAGGACGTCGTACTCACCCATCCGCAGCTCACGCAGCAGCTCGACCCGACGCAGCGTGTCGACCTCGCTGTGCAGATACCTGGTCCGGATCCCCATCTCCAGCAGGTAGTCGGTGAGGTCCTCGGACATCTTCTTGGTCAGCGTCGTGACCAGCACCCGCTCGTCACGCTCGACCCGGAGCCGGATCTCGTGGATCAGGTCGTCGATCTGCCCCTTGGTCGGCTTCACGATCACCTCGGGGTCGACCAGACCGGTCGGCCGGATGATCTGCTCGACGTACCCGTCGGACTTGTCCTGCTCGTACTGCCCCGGGGTCGCGGAGAGGTAGACGGTCTGACCGATCCGCTCCAGGAACTCCTCCCAGCGCAGCGGCCGGTTGTCCATCGCGGACGGCAGCCGGAACCCGTGCTCCACCAGGGTCCGCTTCCGGGACATGTCGCCCTCGTACATCCCGCCGATCTGCGGGACGGTCACGTGCGACTCGTCGATGACGAGCACGAAGTCCTCGGGGAAGTAGTCCAGCAGGCAGTGCGGCGCCGTCCCAGGCTCGCGCCCGTCGGTGTGCCGCGAGTAGTTCTCGATCCCCGAACAGGTCCCGATCTGGCGCATCATCTCGATGTCGTACGTCGTCCGCATCCGGAGCCGCTGCGCCTCCAGCAACTGCCCGTTGCGCTCGAGCTCGGCCAGCCGCTCCTCCAGCTCGGCCTCGATCGAGGTGATCGCCTTCTCCATCCGCTCCGGCGCCGTCACGTAGTGCGTCGCCGCGCCGATGTAGAGCTCGTCCTCCTCGCTCAGCACCTCGCCGGTCAGCGGGTGCAGCGTCATCAGCCGCTCGATCTCGTCACCGAAGAACTCCACCCGGACGGCGAGCTCCTGGTACACCGGGAAGACCTCGAGCGTGTCGCCGCGGACCCGGAAGGTGCCGCGAGTGCCGGCCAGGTCGTTGCGCGCGTACTGCACCCCGACGAGCTGGCGGAGCAGGCCGTCGCGGTCCATCTCCGTGCCGACCTTCACGTGGATCATGCGGTTCAGGTACTCGTCCGCGGAGCCCAGGCCGTAGATGCAGGAGACGGTCGCGACCACGACCACGTCGCGCCGGGTCAGCAGGGACCAGGTGGCCGAGTGCCGGAGCCGCTCGACCTCCTCGTTGATCGAGGAGTCCTTCTCGATGTAGGTGTCCGTCTGCGGGACATACGCCTCGGGCTGGTAGTAGTCGTAGTACGAGACGAAGTACTCGACGGCGTTCTCGGGGAAGAACTGGCGCAGCTCGTTGGCGAACTGGGCGGCCAGCGTCTTGTTCGGCTGCAGGATCAGCATCGGGCGCTGCACCCGCTCGGCCAGCCACGCGACCGTCGCGGTCTTACCCGTACCCGTCGCGCCGAGCAGGACCACGTCCTGCTCGCCCGCGTTGATCCGCCGCTCGAGGTCCGCGATCGCGGCCGGCTGGTCACCGGCCGGATCGAAGTCCGACACCACCTTCAACGGGGCGACCATCCGCTGGAGATCCGACACCTGTCTCATGCCCACCACCGTACGGCGCCGCGCCGACAGTTTCTAAGAACCCCAGCTCAGAAGCTCTTGACCAGGGTGTTGTTCATGTAGATGAGCTCGTTCACCCGGCGTTTGTAGACCCGGGTCTCGAGCCCCGCGTCGCTCGCCGTCGTCCGGTCGAACTGGTCCTGGTACGCCGTCACGAAGCCCTGCATCGCGACCTTCTTGCCGTTCTTCGCGACCCAGACGCCGGTGTACGAGAGCGCGTAGCAGGCCTTGATGTTCGGGCTGGCCGCCTTGCACTGGACGCCCTTACCGATCCGGACACCCTGCATGCCGTTGGACTCGACGTCGACGAGGTGCTCCGCGAAACCCTTCGCGTCGTACAGCTCGGTCTGGCGGACCCAGTAGTACCCGTCGATCAGCCCGCGCGCGTTGAACTGCTGCAGGATGTAGTTCTTCCCGCCCTTGGACTTGTCCCAGTCCGGCAGCCAGCCCTTCGCGGGCGTGAACCAGACGCCCCAGCCGACCTCGACGCCGACGTCGTTCGCGCCCTTGGAGTCGTTGGGCGGGGGGGGGGGGGCCCGGGGGTTCTATTTGGCCGGCCGGGTGGGCGGGAGGTGGGACTCC
>NZ_JBSHBJ010000002.1:104804-183571 GCF_053611945.1 Kribbella sp. NPDC054772
CCGCCCCCCCGCGCGCCTCGGTGCGGCCGCGGCTGTGTGCGTGCGGGGGGGGCGCGCCCCCCGACGGCGTGTACATGGTGCCGACCGGGTTCGGCGTCTGCTGCGACGCCGGCTTGTCGTCCCCGCCGCCGTTGACGAGCAGCACCACTCCGGTCGCCACCAGCAACGCCGCGACGATCGCACCGGCCATCAGGATCCACGCCGTCCGGTTGGACTTCTGCGGCCGGTTCGGGCGCGTCGGCCCGGGGCCCCAGGCACCGGGACCACCAGGACCACCGGGGCCGCCCGGGCCACGGGGGGCGGCGGGCGCGGGCGGCGGGCCCGGCTGGGTGCCGTACTGCTGACTCATGGCTGTTCCTCGCGGTAGTTCTGGGGATCCGTCACAGGCTGTCGAGCACGGACTTCTTCATGATCGCGGCGTCCGCCTCGGCCTTCGGTGCGAAGTCGACCCGGGTCCGGAAGTCCAGCGCGGTGACCACGTTGTCCTTGCGCCGGTACACCTCGACCGAGCCCTTGACCTTCACGTCCTCGCCCTTCTCCTTGACCGTGGACGTGTAGTCGATCGCGACGCACTCCACCAAGACGTCCTTGGGGCACGGCAGGTTCCGTACGTTGCCGAGTTGCGCGACCTCTTCCTCGGTCTCGCCCTCGACGATCCCGAGCAGGTACGCGTTCGCGGTGACGTTCTGCTTCTGGCGCACCCAGAAGAACGCCCGCGCGTTGATGTTGTCGTTCGGCGGGTAGGTCGCGACCTGCTTGCCCTGGGTCTCCTTGGTGACCACGGTCCAGCCCTGCAGCGGCACCAGCGAAACCCCGAACCCGACCGGGAGCGCGTTCGGCGGCGGCTGGTACGACGACTTCGGGGCGGTCGGCGTACCGGTCGTGCTCGGCGACGGAGACGGGTCCGCCTTCTTGTCGCCGCCGGACAGCAGCACCAGCGCGACCGCGACCAGCACGACCACGATCACGCCGGCACCGATCGGGATCATCAGCGGCGGGATCTGGAACTTCTTCTTCTCGGGCGCGGGCCGCCGCAGCGACGGCGGCCCGACCTTGTCACCCCAGGCCGACGACGTCTCGGTCGCAGGCCCGGACCCCGGACCGGAACCGGGACCTGGCCCCGGACCGGGTCCGGGGCCAGGTCCGGACGCCTGGTCGCCCCACGGCGACGGCGGCGGCTGGACCTCGAGGTTCCACGGCGACGGCGGGAGCTGGTTCTCCGGCTCGTCGGCCTCCACCTCCGGCCCGGGTTCGTTCACCCAGGGGTTGGCGCCGCCCTTGTCGCGCTTGCCGCTCACTGACTCTTGACCACCGACAGCAGCATCGCGTCGGAGTCCGTCCGGATCGACGCCACCTTGTCCTTGCGCCCGTACACCCGGATGATCGTGATCACGCCGTCGTTCCGCTCGACCACGCCGACGAAGCCGACCACCGGCATACTGCCGTTCTGGCTGGTCGAGACCGCGTCGAAGTTCTGGGTGGTGACGACCTTGACCGGCGTCTTGTCGTCCGGCCCCGGCTTGGTCACCTTCGGATCGCCGGTCTTCACCGAGGACAGGTCCTTGGTCTCGGCCTTCAGCAGCTTCGGCAGCACCGTGTCGGTGGTCTCGCCGTCCTCGGCCTTCCAGGCGTTCACCATGAAGTACGCCTCGCCCTGCTTCAGCAGGTAGACACCGTTGAACCCGTCCAGGCTCTTCCGGATGTACCCCGGCTGCGGCTTCACGTAGACGCCCTCGGCGACCTCGATGCCCTCGTCACCGCTCGACGGCTCGGTGCTCTGGCCGGTCGTCGGCTTCGTGGTCGGCTGCCCTGTCGGCTGCGTCGTCGGGGTCGGGCTCGGGTCGGCCTTCTTGTCGTCGCCACCGAAGACGAACGCCAGGATGACGCCGATCACCGCGACGACCACGAAGCCACCGCCGGCGAGCAGCAGGGTCTTGTTCGGGCCGCTCTTACGCTGCGCCCGCTGACCACCCTGCTGGCCGCCCCACGGCTGCTGACCGCCGTACTGTTGCTGCTGGCCCTGATACCCCTGCTGGTACTGCTGCTGGCCGGGGTAGCCCTGTTGCTGCTGCTGGTACTGCTGCTGACCCGGGAAGGTCTGGCCCTGCTGCGGGTACTGGCCCTGCCCCGGCTGCTGCCCGTAACCCGGCTGGCCGTGCTGCGGCTGCTGGCCATACCCAGGCTGGCCCTGCGGCTGCTGCCCGTACCCAGGCTGCTGGCCGTACCCGGGCTGGCCCTGGGGCTGCTGCCCGTAGCCAGGCTGACCCTGCGGCTGCTGACCCGGCGGCTGCTGGCCTGGCCGACCCTGCGGAGCGGACTGCCCCGGCTGACCGCCGTACGGCTGCTGTCCGCCTTGGCCGCCGTACGGCGGCTGCTGGTTGCTCATGCCTGCGTCTCCCCAGTCGTCGCTTCGTACCCACTGGCGCCGATCGGTGCCGCCACCCCGCGAGCGGACTTCGGTACCGAACGGACCGAGTTGCCACAGGCGGAGCAGAAGTCGGACTGCGGGAGCAGCGGCATCTCACAGCGCGAGCAGAACGCCAGGTCGCCGGACGCGTGGTTGGAGCCACCGCGCGCGGCCGACTCCAGCGCCGCCTCGAGCAGACCCGTATGGAGCACGGTCCGGACCCGGATGATCAGTGCGCCGAGCAGCGCTAGACCCCAGACGACACCGAGGACCGAGCCGATCGTCGAGCCATGACCGCCGACGAAACCGAGCAGGTAGACACCACCCTGGAACAGCGCGTTCACCACCATCGCCTGGATCAGAGCGGCGACCCAGCGCGGCGTGAACCCGTCGTACCCCTCGCCGAGGCCGGAGAACTCCGCGCCGGCCAGACCGGTGGCCGAGCCGTACACGAGCGGCTTGATGAAGCCGTGCAGCAGCACGATCGAGATCCACGTGCCGGCACTGCTGCCCGGACCGGCGAAGCCGCCGCTGATCCAGCCCCAGTGCAGCACGAGCGTCTCGAAGCAGGCGTACCCGACACCGGCGACCACACCGAAGGTGAAGCCGTCCATCAGGTCGTCGTACCGCGGCCGCGAGGCCAGGTAGAGCGGGCCGATCTGCCGGATCAGCTCCGACACCACCGGCACCAGCAACAGCAGGATCAGCAGGTCCCGCACGGACGGACCGGCGCTGTTTCCGCCGATCGTGTCCAGCGAGAGCGCCAGCTTGTCCTTCCACAACCAGGTGAAGACAGCCGCCAGTACGCCGGTCAGCACGAACGCCGCGGCGACGACCGGGACCGGCTCGTCCTCCCAGAGGTTCACGTCGTACAGATAGATGATGTAGACGATCGGGATGGCGAAGGCCGCGATCATGATGGCGACCGGCAGCGCGCCAAGCGCGGCGGTCAGGACGGTCAGCAGCAGGGCCAGGCCCAGCGCGACCTTGTAGGTGTACGGCTGCTTGCCGGACCCCTGGGGCATGATCGTCGAAACCAGTTTGAACGACGCCACCGGCTCATCTGGCCTGGCGGCGTACGCCTTCTTGCGCTCGGCATCCCCGGTCCGCATGTCGTTGCCACAGTGGTGGCAGAAGTGCGATACCTCGGGGACGTCAGAGCTGCAGCGCGGACAGACCACGCCATCCTCCCAACCTCGGACGTCCGGACCGGCGCGGGGCGCGCCGTCGGTGGCCGGCCGGGACGCGCAGGGTCGCACCGGGCCGAACCGGGACAGATTCTCTAACAGCCGGTCCCGGAATCATCATTTACCGCGCAAGGGTCACCTTTTCGTGTCCGGACCGTGGCCTTGACGGTCCGCGAGTGTGGCCCACACCTCGTCCAGACGGCGGTCCAGGTCGACCAGGCTGCCGGAGTTGTCAACGACGACGTCCGCGGCCGCGAGCCGGTCGTCCCGGGAGGCCTGGCTGGCGATCCGTCGCTTCGCTTCCTCGTCAGCCATGCCGCGCTGGGCGGTGAGCCGCTCCACCTGGACCTCGACCGGTACGTCGACCACGAGAACCAGGTCGAACGTGCCCGCCTGACCGGTCTCCACCAGCAACGGGATGTCGTGGACGACGATCGCGTCCGGCGCGGCACCTGCCTCGATCTCGGCCGCCCGGGCGCGGACCCGGGGATGAATGATCGCCTCGAGCTTCCGCCGCGCGGGCTCGTCGCCGAACACGATCTGCCCCAGAACCGGCCGGTCAAGGTCACCGTCGGCCGTCAGTACGCCGGGCCCGAACGCGGTCACCACCTCGGCCAGCCCGTCGGTCCCCCGCGCGACCACTTCACGCGCGAGTACGTCGGAGTCGATCACCACGGCCCCTCGCGCGGCAAGGCGCGACGACACCGCACTCTTCCCGGCACCGATGCCCCCAGTCAGTCCCACTCTCAGCACGCCTGCACCCTATCGACCCGCTCCGGGCGGCCGATGAGCCACCGTCCCGAACCATGGAGGGCCAGGGGGAGAGAAGGGCCGGTCAGACGTGCGAGACCCCCGCACCCGGAACCGGATGCGGGGGTCTCGAAGGGTCGAACTGATCAGCCCTGGCCGGTCAGCTTCTCGCGGAGCGCCTGCAGCGCCTCGTCGGAAGCGAGCGCACCCTCGACGGGAGCGTCGTCCTTCGGGGCAGCAGCCGAGGAGTACGTCGAAGCCTCGCCGGCCTCCACGTCGGCCGTCTTGGCCTCCTCGATCTGCTTCTTGTGGGCCTCCCAGCGCGTGTGGGCCTCGGCGTACTGCCGCTCCCACTCCTCACGCTGCGCGTCGAAGCCCTCGAGCCACTCGCCCGTCTCCGGGTCGAAGCCCTCCGGGTAGATGTAGTTGCCCTGGTCGTCGTACGTCGCCGTCATGCCGTAGAGCGTCGGGTCGAAGTCGTCCGAGACCGGGTCCACACCCTCGTTCGCCTGCTTGAGCGACAGCGAGATCCGCCGGCGCTCGAGGTCGATGTCGATGATCTTGACCATGACGTCGTCGTTGACCTGGACGACCTGCTCCGGGATCTCGACGTGCCGCTCGGCCAGCTCGGAGATGTGCACCAGACCCTCGATGCCCTCCTCCACGCGGACGAACGCACCGAACGGAACCAGCTTGGTGACCTTGCCGGGCACGATCTGGCCCATCTGGTGGGTCCGGGCGAACTGCTGCCACGGGTCTTCCTGGGTCGCCTTCAGGGACAGCGAGACACGCTCGCGGTCCATGTCGACGTCCAGCACCTCGACGGTGACCTCCTGGCCGACCTCGACGACCTCGGTCGGGTGGTCGATGTGCTTCCAGGACAGCTCCGAGACGTGCACCAGACCGTCGACGCCGCCGAGGTCCACGAACGCACCGAAGTTGACGATCGAGGAGACGACGCCCTTGCGGATCTGACCCTTCTGCAGCTGGGTCAGGAAGTTCATCCGCACCTCGGACTGGGTCTGCTCCAGCCAGGCACGGCGGGACAGGACCACGTTGTTGCGGTTCTTGTCCAGCTCGATGATCTTCGCCTCGATCTCCTGGCCGACGTACGGCTGGAGGTCGCGGACCCGGCGCATCTCGACGAGCGAGGCCGGGAGGAAGCCGCGGAGGCCGATGTCCAGGATGAGTCCACCCTTGACGACCTCGATGACGGTACCGGTGACGACGCCGTCCTCTTCCTTGATCTTCTCGATCGTGCCCCAGGCCTTCTCGTACTGGGCGCGCTTCTTCGAGAGGATCAGGCGGCCTTCTTTGTCCTCCTTCTGGAGAACCAGGGCCTCGACGTGGTCGCCGACGTTGACGACCTCGTTCGGGTCGACGTCGTGCTTGATCGACAGCTCGCGGGAGGGGATCACGCCTTCGGTCTTGTAACCGATGTCGAGCAGGACCTCGTCCCGGTCGACCTTGACGATGGTGCCCTCGACGATGTCGCCGTCGTTGAAGTACTTGATGGTCTGATCGATCGCCGCGAGGAAGTCTTCCTCCGACCCGATGTCATTGACCGCTACCTGCGGGGTGCTGCGAACTGCGGGGTCGAGGGGAGCCTCGATGCTGGCCGTCATGTGGTGGGTTGCTCCGTGGACTGGTGGTGTCGTGCGGTCGCGCCATGTTCCTTTGGATCGCACCAAACCGCGGGATTGCCTGAAGACGACAGATTCACCACCGACTGCTGCGAGTCACGAGCCTGCTCGGTCCGAGGTCGCGCGGGCCCATAGCGCATCTCACAGAATACCGGGCTTGACGGAGACAGCACAACCTGGGGCACCCGGTACCTCCCGGACGCCCGCCGAGTGCTTCTCGACGTACCACTGATCTCAATGTACGACGTCCACGCCAGGACGGCCGCCGGCGAGTGTCCTGGTGTCCGCCATCCGGGAGGCCAGGCGGTGCGCCGCGGCCGCGACCTCGTGCTCCGCGGCCCGCTCGGCCAGGTCCAGCAGCGCCCACAGATCGGCCGCCCGGCCGAGGTCCACGAGCGGTTCTCCCAGGCCCAGCCCACGGAGCGGGTCCAGCACAGCCCGGGCGAGCACCGGGTCCTCGTTGAACCGCAGCAGGTTGCCCAGGTCGGCGTACGGCGATCCGGCGTGGCTGAACTCCCAGTCGATCAGGCCGGTGATCCGCGCCGTACCGGGGTCGACCAGCAGGTTCTTCGGGTTGAAGTCGCTGTGCACGAGGCAGACGCGGTCGACGCCGCCGTCCAGGAGGTCCTCTGCCTCGGCGATGACGGTGGTGAAGCCGTCGCCCAGGTTCAGGTTCAGTCCTGCGACGTACTCCGTCAGGTCGCCGAGTCCGAACGGCTCCACGCTGAGCTCACTGCCTCGGAACATGCCGGCCTGGAGGAATGGCATACCGCTCAGCCGCGCCAGCAACTCCCCCAGCTGCGTACCGACCGTACGGCGTTGCTCCGCTGTCGCTGTCTCCAGGAAGACCTGCAGGTTCACCCCGGGCAGCCGCTCGGTCAGCAGGTACGGCGGGTCCTCGTACGACCCCTCCCGCTTCAGCTCCAGCACCTGTGGCACGGGCAGCAGCCCGCGGACCAGCTGGAGCAGTGCAGCGTCGACAACGGCCCGCTCCGGGTCCTTCACATAGAACTTCAGTACGGCGTCCTCACCGCCCGCGCTGACCGCGAACGTCTGCCCGCCGTACCCACCCGTCAACGGAACGGCACTGGCTGCGAAGTCGCTCATGGCCCCGACACTAGAGTGTGGCGCGTGAATGAGCCGGTACGGGTTGAGCTGACCGAGGTGGAGACCTCGCGGGCCAGTCGTACGTACTGGGACGCGGTGGCTCATGAGTACTTGGCGGAGCACGGTGAGTTCCTCGGTGACGACAGGTTCATCTGGTCGCCCGAGGGCGTCGACGAGGAGTCGGCGCAGCTCCTGGGACCTGTCCGCGGCAAGCGCATCCTCGAGGTCGGCTGTGGTGCGGCCCAGTGCGCCCGCTGGCTGGTGACGCAGGGCGCGAACGTGACTGCTTTCGACATCTCGGTCGAGCAGCTCCGCATCGCCAAGACCCTGGACGAGCGCACCGGCACCCCGGTCCGCACGGTCGCCGCAGACGCCGTCGCACTCCCCTACCGCGACTCCACCTTCGACATCGCCTGCTCGTCCTTCGGCGCCCTCCCCTTCGTCGCCGACGTGGGTACGGCGTTCCGCGAGATCGCACGCGTACTGAAACCAGCGGGCCTACTCGTCTTCTCGGTGACCCACCCGTTCCGCTGGACGATGCCCGACGACCCGTCACCGGCCGGCCTGCGGATCACCCACTCGTATTTCGACCGGACGCCGTACGTCGAGGTCGACGCCTCCGGTACGCCGGTGTACGCCGAGCACCACCGCACCACCGGCGACTGGATCCGTGAGCTCACCGGCGCCGGGTTCGTCGTCGACGACCTGCTCGAGCCGGAGTGGCCGGCCGGACACGAGCTGATCTGGGGCGGCTGGGGTCCCGAACGCGGGCAGTTCGTTCCCGGTACGGCGATCTGGACCGCTCACAAGGGAGCGGGCGGATGACCCGGTTCCCGGCAGTGGACGGGCTGCGTGTGATCGCCGCGCTGGCGGTGATCGTGTCGCAGGTCGGGCTGCAGACGCACGCACCCTTCGCGGGCGTGGTGTCGCGGTTGGATGTCGGTTGGGCGATCTTCTGTGCGGTGTCCGGGTTCCTGCTCTACCGCCCTCACGTGCTGGCGTGGTTCTCCAGCACCGAGCCGCCGCTGACGTTGCCGTACCTCCGTGGGCGCGCGCTGCGCATCCTGCCCGCGTTGCTCATCACCGTGGTGCTGTCGCTGGTGTTCGTCGAGCACCCCGCGACGACGTACCTCAAGTGGGCTGTGCTGACGCCGTTCCTCTTCTATCTGCTCCTGCCCGGTCTGGGCAGGCTGCTGACCGGGTACGAGCGGCCCACGCGCCGGAGCGTCCAATGGCGGCTCCTGGTCCTGCTTGGCCTCACGGTCATCGGTCCGGTCTGGATGGCCGCGGTCACGGCGACCGATCAGCCGGATGCCGGCCTGTGGCTGCCCGGGTACCTCGGCTGGTTCGCGGTCGGTATGGGGCTGGCACTCTGGCAGGTGGCCCGCGCCACAGGTCGGCTCGGACCGTCCACACTCGACGCACTGACCAGAGTCCCCGGAACGCTCTGGGGAATCGCCGCCGCGCTCCTCCTGGTCGCCGCGACCCCGATTGCCGGACCGTACGACCACTCCATCGCCACACCGGCGCAGGCACTCATCAAGAACCTGCTCTACACGGTCATCGTCGCCTGCGTGCTCTTCCCGATCCTGACGCCGACGGCAGGCACAGTCCGTCTCCTCGGCAGTCGCCCGGCGCAGATCGCTGCCCGACTCTCGTACGGCGTTGTCGCGTACCAGTTCGTCGTACTAGGACTGCTCAAAGAACCGTTCGCGCTCCAGCTACCTCTGACGCTGCTGCTTTCGGTAGTGCTCGCAGCGGTCAGCTACCGCTTCTTCGAGCGGCCAGTGGTGCGTTTCGGCATGCGACGGAAGAACACCGCCGTCGCCAAGACCGACAGCAGCGCGACGAACCCGAGCAGCAGTCCGGCCCGGTAAGTCCGGTCGGGCATGAAGCCGGCCGTGACCGCCTGCTCCGGACCGGCCGGCAGGATCCAGCCCTGCTGCCACCCGCCGACGCGGATCGGCGTGAGCTTCCGCCCGCTGCCGTCGTACGCCTCCCAGCCGTCGCTGTAGTTCTGCGCGATCGTCAGCACGGACTGCTCGGCCGCACCCGGCACCTCGGCCGTCAGCGCGGTCGGGCTCGGACGCCAGACGTCCACGCCCTGCACCGGTGTCACCGACACGTCGCCGAACCCTGCCTTCGCCAGTGTGGTCTCGGTCGGCACCAGTCCGCCGTTGGCCAGCACCTCCACCTTGTGATGCCCGGACCGCAGCGGGAGGGCCGGCGCCGGAGCACACAGGCTGAACGACACCGGTCGTCGCTGCAGCAGCTCCCGCATCGTCGCCGCGACCTCGGTGCGAGCCTGTACGCCGTCCACGCGGACAGCCGGCCCGTTTCCGCAGTACGACGGCACGCGGCGGTTCGGGTCGACGGCCTTGCGCAGTTCGTCCGCACCGAGCACCTCGATCTCGGTCACACCGACCGGGCTGCGCCGGGTGTCCTGCAGCGGTTTCGTCGCGGTGAAGTCGATCTGGATCGTCCGCGCGGGACGGGCGGTGAACTGCACGGACCCGTCGGCACCGACCGTGAGCCGGACCGGGGAGCCGCCGTCGAAGCGCAGGCTGACCTCGGCCGGCCGGGAGCCGTTCAGGTACGCGTCGGACCCGAACCGCAGCCCGTGCACCTCCCTTGCCGTCGGCAACTGCAGCGTCAGGCTCGGCGTCGGGTCGTC
This sequence comes from Kribbella sp. NPDC054772, assembly GCF_053611945.1. NCBI lineage: Bacteria > Bacillati > Actinomycetota > Actinomycetes > Propionibacteriales > Kribbellaceae > Kribbella > Kribbella sp. NPDC054772. The sequence continues at coordinate 114,573 of NZ_JBSHBJ010000002.1, forward strand.
CGGACTCGCCGTCCAGCTCGTCCCCGGGTCACGGTCGACGGCCGCGCCGGGCCGCCCCTCCGGTGCGCTGACGGCCCGCGAGGACGCGGTGGCGGTGATCGCTCCGGGTACGGCGAGCAGCCGTTCCAGCGTCTCGCCGTCCTGCGGCAACGCCGTCCCACGGACCTGGTACGACGCGGCTTGCGGCAGCTCCACGCTCCGGGACAGGCCGTTCGGCTCGTCCGAGACCTTGGCCTGGTCCGGATCGCACACCGCGCGCGTACCCACGTGCAGGCAACTGGACCGCCCGATCCCCCGGTTCGACAGCACCACTGCGCTCGGCTGCTTGCCGCCCGCCTGGTCGGGAGGGTCGGTCGCGATCTGCGGCAGCCCATCGAGCTTGCCGTCCGCGTCCGCGCGCAGTACCGCTCCCCCGTCACCACCGAGCGCGGTCACCACGGTCGGTACGTCGTCAGCCGTGCCTCCGACTGCCACGAGCCGCGACTGCGGGATCAGCCGCCCCGCTGACGTCGCACCGACGTCGTAGATCTCGACACTCGGGTACGGCAGGCGGGTCTGGCCGGCCGGACCGAAGTACGCGACCCGCGCGATGCCTGCGTCGGCCAGGCTCTCGTGGATCGCCAACGCCGGCGTGCCGTCCGCGACGTCGTTGCGCACCACGACGTAGCGGACCCCGTTGCGCGTGAGCTCCTGCCGCAGCGTCTGGTCGCCCACACCGGAGTCGACGCGGCTCTTGACGTCATCCGTGAGCCCAGCCATCGGTCGGTCGACGAGCGCGGCGAGCGGTTCGGTCGCCGTCGACAGCAGCAGGACACTGCCGGGAGCGGACTGCGCGTCCAGCCAGGCCGCTGCCTCGTCCCAGTGCTTCGGAATCGCTGCCATCGCTGCGTCCTGCCGCATGAACACGACTGGCACGGCCGCAGCCACTGCCACACAGGTGACCAGGACAGGTACGACGCGGCGGTGAAGTCCTCGTGAGACCGACACAGTGGCCAGCCGCCGTAGGTAGTGCGCGACGACAAACGCCAGCGGCATCCCGACGACCACGCCGGCGACCGGTACCCACCGCGGTGCTTCAGGCGCAGCGCCGTACCGGATCAGCAGCGCGAGTGGGACGAGCCACCAGATCGACGCCGCGACGACGAAGCCGAGCCAGCCCAGCCCGAGCCTCAGCTTGCGCTGCCGCACCAGCCAGACCGCCGGTACGACGAGAGTCGCAGCGCTCGCGACCGGATTGGCTCCACCGATCAGTGCGAACGCCACAGCGGACCAACTGGCGCGCCACCAGCCGGACCGGACCCGTGATGAGACCAGAGGCATCAGCACCCACGGAGCCATCGCCATCGGCCACACCTCGATCGGGAGCTCACCGAACGTCCGCGGCACGAGGGCGTAGAGCAGGGCAGCGACGAGGCGCGTCCACTGGACGCCGTACTGCAGGACGTTGCAGAGCTTCCACATGCCGAGGAAGGCGACGCAGACGACCAGTGACCACCAGAGGCGCTGTGTGACCCAGTCCGGCACGGACAGTGTGTCGAGCAGCCAGTGGAAGGGACCTATGGGGAACAGATAGCCGTAGGCGTCGGTTTGCAACTGCCCGAATGCGGTGTGTGGGTCCCACAGATGCAGAGCGCGAGACAGGACGCCGCGCGGGCCGGCAGTCAGCTCGAGCCTGCTGTCCGGGAGAACTTTGCCGGGTGACTGCTGGAAGCAGAGCGCGATCAGAGCCAAGCATCCGAGCACCAGTCGTGCCCGCCAGACCACTTGCTCCGAACTACCCGCTTTCAGCCTCCTCACCGGCGGGACACTAACGGATCCGGCAGGTCCCCGACGGCATCGTTGCCGTACCGTGAGGTCCGGCAACGTCATCGAACGATCCGAGGCAGCGGCAGTATGACTTCTGGTACCACCCCGACGCCGCAACCGCAGGCTCCACGCACCTCCTTCCTGCGCAGTGCCACGGTCGTCGCCGTCGCGATGGCGATCATGAACATCGCCGCCTACGGATTCACGCTGATCGCGTCCCGCCGGCTGATGCCGGAGCAGTTCGGAGCGATAACGGCGCTGCTTGGCCTACTGCTGATCGGCAACGTCGCGTCACTCGGTCTGCAGGCCACGGGCGCCCGTCAGCTCGCCACTCACACCGGTGAGGGCGCCAAGGAGCTCGCCGACGCGACGCTGCGCGCGGGCCGCCGGTCCGCACTCGGTCTGACGCTGCTCAGCATCGTCATCACCCCGCTGTTGATGTGGCTGCTGAACATCGACTCCTTCGTCGCGATCGTGCTGCTCGCCCCGACGCTCGGCGGCCTGACGCTGATGGGTTCGCAGCTCGGCGTTCTCCAGGGCAGCCAGCGCTGGACCGAGCTCGCCGCGGTCTACACCGCGAGCGGCATCGGCCGTCTGGTGCTCGGAGGGGGCGCGCTGGTCGTGCACCCGTCGCTCGACTGGGCCATGGCGGGTCTCGCTGTCGGTGCCGCCGTACCGGCTCTGCTGGGTCAGTTCTTCCTGCGCGGATCGACCGGCGCGACCCACAAGGAGATCCGGGAGGTACTGCGGGAGACCGTGCACGGCACGCACACCCTGCTCGCCTTCTTCGCGCTCGCCAACGCCGACGTACTCATCGCGCGCGCTCTGCTCGACGAGAAGGACAGCGGGTACTACGCGGCGGGTCTGATCATCGCCAAGGCCTGCCTGTTCCTGCCGCAGTTCGTGATCGTCCTGGTGTTCCCGTCGCTCGCCAACTCCCCCGGCGACACCGGCCGGCTGCGCCGCGCGATCTTCGCCGTCGCGGGCCTGGGAGCCTGCGCCGTGGCCGGGACGCTGATCCTGCCCGGCCTGGTCGTCGAGGTGATCGGCGGCAAGGAGAAGTACGCGCCACTCGGTCCCTACACCTGGCTGTTCGCGGTCGCCGGTTCCGCGTACGCCGTACTCCAGCTGGTCGTGTACGCCGCGATCGCGCAGCAGGAGAAGCGCACGGCGCTCGCCATCTGGATCGGGCTGGTCGTTCTCGTGGTGGCCGCCGTGATCGTGCTCGGCACCGGCGCCGCCACCGGTCTGAACGGGGTGAAGGTGCTGGCCGGTATGACCAGCACCTGCGCCCTCGTGCTCGCGGCCGGCCTGGCGACCGGCCTGCACCGCCAATCGAGCTAGCTCACCACAGGCTGGACTTCGAGAAGCGCCGCGCGATCGTGTTCGCCATCACCAGCAGCGCGAGACCGATCACCGACCGGAACAGCCCGATCGCCGCGGCGTAGCTGAACTGCGGCACCTGCGACGCGAAGCCCAGCTTGTAGACGTAGGTGTCGATGACTTCCGACGTCTGCAGGTTGAGCGTGTTCTGCAGCAGCAGGACCTTCTCGAACCCGCCGGACATGATCGACCCGATGCTCAGGATCAGCAGGATCACCGCGACCGGCCGGATCGCCGGCAGGTCGATGTGCCAGATCCGTCGCAGCCGGGACGCGCCGTCGACGATCGCCGCCTCGTGCAGCTCCGGCGAGACGCTGGTGAGCGCGGCGAGGTAGATGATCGCCGAGAACCCCATCGTCTGCCACGCGCCTGACCAGACGTACAGGTGCCGGAAGTAGCTCGGGTCGCTCAGGACGTCGATCGGCCCGATCCCGAAGTGCCCGAGGACCTGGTTCAGTACGCCGCTGTTCGGGTCGACGATCACCACGATCAGGCCGACCACGACCACCGTCGAGATGAAGTGCGGCGCGTAGGTGATCAGCTGCACCGACCGCCGGAACCAGCGCCGGCGCGCCATGTTCAGGCCGAGCGCCAGCAGGATCGGCGGCCAGAACGTCGCCAGCAACTCGTAGGTGTAGAGGATCAGCGTGTTCTTCAGCAGTCGCCCGAACTGGTACGACTCGACGAACCGCTCGAAGTGCTTGAAGCCGACCCACCGGCTGCCGAAGATGCCGTCGATCACGTTGTAGTCCTTGAACGCGATGATCGCGCCGTACATCGGCCAGTAGGCGAACAGCGCCAGCCAGATCAACGGCAGCGCGAGCATCACGTACAGCTGCCAGTGCCGCCGCATCCGCGCCCCGAGCCCGAGCGCCTCCTTCTTCTGCCGCGTCGAGCTGTGCGCGGGAGTACGACGTACCAAGGTGTCTGTAGCCATTGCGCGTCAGCCCTTCAGTGAGCCGACCATGGCCCCCTTGACGAAGTGCTTCTGCACGAAGGGGTAGATCAGCAGTGGCGGAATGGTGGCGATCACGATCAGCGAGTACTTCAGCTGCTCCTGCAGTTCCTTCATCCGGATCAGCTCGGCGGTGTCGCGGACCTGGGACGGGTCGAACTGGTTCTGGATCAGGATCTGGCGGAGCACCATCTGCAGCGGGAACAGGTGCTCGTTGGTCAGGTAGATCAGCGCGCTGAACCAGGAGTTCCACTGGGCGACCGCGTAGAACAGCAGGTTCACCGCGATGATCGGCTTGCTCAGCGGCAGCACGATCCGCCAGAAGAACCCGAAGTCGGTGCAGCCGTCGACCTTCGCGGCCTCGTTGAGTTCCTCGGGGATCGTCGACTGGAAGAACGTCCGGGTGATGATCATGTTCCAGACCGCGAGCGCGCCCGGCAGGATGATCGCCCACCGGGTGTTCATCAGCCCGAGCCGGTCCACCACCAGGTACGTCGGGATCAGCCCGCCGCTGAACATCATCGTGAACACGAACAGCCCCATGATCAGGCCCTTGCCCGGCAGCCCTTTCCGGGACAACGGGTACGCCGCGAGCAGGGTCAGCGCGGTGGCGATCAGCGCACCACCGATCGCGTAGATCACCGAGTTGCTGAAACCGCTGACGATCGAGTCGTAGTCGAAGATCGCCTTGAACGCCTCGGTGCTCCAGCCCACCGGCCAGAGCCAGACCTTGCCCGAGACAACGTTCTTCGGGTCGCTCAGCGACGCGCTCAGGACATAGACCAACGGGTAGAGGACGGCCAGCGTGAACAGGCCGAGGGCGGTGTAGTTGCAGATCGACACGATCCGGTCGGACCGGGTTTCCTTCACCGGAGCGGGCGCGCCACCCGGTGTGGCGGTTGCGGTGGCCATCAGATCACCCCTGGTAGGTCTCGTAGGCGGCTTGCTGGATCTCCAGGTAGGGCTTCAGTCCGATCCGGTTGATGCGGTCCTTGTAGTCGTTCCACTGGCCGTCGTCGTTCGGGTCGAGCTTCCCGGTGACGAACTTCGCCAGTGACGTGGTCACCTCACCCTTGAGGTTCAGGCCGATCTCGGCGTCCTGCGCGGCTTGGTCGGCCTCCAGCGTGACCGGCGGGAACTGCTGCTCCATCGGCTGCTTGTGCGGGAACAGGTAGTCCCGGCTCTGCTCGTACAGCGGCGACTCGAACGTCGGCTTCGTCGGGTTCACCCGCTCGGCCAGCCGGAAGTCGCCCGAGCGGTACATCACGCCGAACTGGTCCCAGGTCTTGCCCTTGGTGGCGTCGGTGTTCCAGGAGTCGTACCCGTAGATCGACTGCTTGCCGTTGATGCCCTTGTCACCCTTCGCGGACCAGCGGATGTCCGGACCGGCGTACGAGCGGAGCACGACCTCGAGGTCCATCTGGTAGTCGGCCCAGCGGACCAGCAGGTCCGGGCGCTTGCACTTGCGGGTGACGACGAGGGTCGACACCTCGAGGCCGACCTTCAGGTAGTCCCACGGCGCGACCTGCACGCCTTCCGGTCCCTTGAGCGGCTCCATCGTGCGGTACTGCCGCCAGCGGGCGTTCGGGTCGGACAGGTCCAGCGTCATGCACGAGCCCCAGTAGTAGACGCGGGCGCCACCGAGGATCGGGCCGCCCGGGTTGTCGCCGTACCGCTTGATCTGGTCCTCGTTCGCGGTGAAGATGTCCTTCGCCAGCAGGCCGTCCTGGTACAGGCCGTGCAGGTACTTCAGGCCTTCGCGCCACTCGTCCTTCAGGTACGAGACGCCGACCTTGCCGTCGTCGACGACCAGCCACGGGTCGCCCGGGTTGTAGACGAACGCGTTCATGAAGTAGGTGTCCAGCGGCGCGTCCTTGTAGCCGCCGAACGGGATGGTCTTGCCGTTGCCCGCGAGATCGGCCTTCTTGAACGCGGTCAGCGCCTCACGGAACTCGTCGGTCGTCGTCGGCATGTCCAGACCGACCTTGCGCAACCACTCGGTGTTCAGCAGCGCGCGGCCGTTCGACGCGCGGCAGTGGTAGCAGTCGTTGATGTCCGGGAAGCTGTAGATGCCCTTGTCCGGCGACACCATCAGCTTGCGCGCCTCGGGGTAGTCCTTCATCGCGTGCTGCAGGTTCGGCGCGTACTTGTCCAGGTACGGGTTCAGGTCCACGAACAGGTTCTGCGCGCCGTACAGGTAGAGCTGCGAGCGGGTGAACGTGATCCCGAGGAACGCGTCCGGTACGTCGCCCGCGGCGATCATCGCGTTGACCTTCGTCATCGTCTCGGCGTCATTGCCCTTGCCGGCCACCTGGCGCCACTGGATCCGGATACCGGTCTGCTGCTCCATCCAGCGCGTGAACTCGTTCTTCGCCCAATCGCCGACCGTCAGGCTCTGCGGTACGACGATGGTGAACGTGGCCGGTTCGGTCACGACCGCGCGGCGCTCGCGGGCCCGCGGGCCGACGTACCCGGGCGGGTAGTTGATGCCGGTGCGCTCCCGGCCGAGCTCGGTGGGCGGCGCACTCAGGCTGTCCGCGGCGGCACCGGTCGCGGCCGCGCCGGAGCTGCAACCACTCAGCAGGCCACTGCCGCCCGCTGCCGCGATCCCGAGCGCTCCGGCGACGACTGCCCGTCGTCTCACCGGAGTGGTCCTCAGGTCTTCCCGCATCCCGCCTCCCGATGCTGATAGGGGATATCCGATAGGATCTCGGATCTTTGCCCGGGAGGATGACATAGATCAGGACGCTACGGAAGAGGTCGGCGGTCACCGACCGAAATCGGCCGACCACTGTCCGGATCTTGCATGAAAGCGTTTACCGCTGAACGTTTCACCCGTACGTTTCTTGCAAGCGCTGGACGGGTCAAGCTGTGGGGAGGGTGGTCTTCGTGAGCTCTTCGGAGATGCGCCAGATGTGCTCGGCGTCCGCGCGGCTGCGGAGCGGTGGGTACAGGCGCTGCTCTGCCGGACCTCCGCCGAGCTGACCCAGGCCGCCTGGCCCGTAGAAGGTGCCTGCTCCGGTCGCGGCCATCAAGGCCGGGAGCTTGGCGCTATCGACCGTGCCGATCAGGATGCCGCGGGCCGAGAGTGCCCGGATCAAACGAACCTGCGGCGTGTCCTGGCTACGGCCGAGCTCGGGGCGCGAGCGCGAAGTGACCCAGGTGGTTGGTGCCGAACTGCAGCTCGAACCCGTCGGCCGTGGCCTGCCGGTTCGGTGGTGTCATCACGCCCGCGTTGTTGATCAGCAGGTGGACCGGCTGTCCCTCGTCGCGCAGACGTTCGCCGAGGGCCGCCACGGACTCCAGCGACGACAGGTCGAGGCTGCGCAGCGACACGCTCGCCTCCGGCACCGTTCGCCGGATCGCGGCGATCGCGGCCTCGCCCTTGCGCGGGTTGCGGACGGGCAGGACCACCTCCGCCCCGGCCGCGGCCAGCCGTGTTGCCATCCCGAGCCCCATCCCGTCGCTCGCGCCGGTGACCACGGCGCGCTTCCCCGACAGGTCGGGAACGCTGATGTCGATCGGCGTACGTCGCATTGGTTCTGCTCCTTCTCGTGGTGGTCCAAGTAGCGCCCAGTACCGATCCTCGGTCGGCAGCGAAGCGGTAACCACGGCCTCCCGATCCCAGGCTCGTCACATCACGGGGGGATCGGCAGTCCGTGGCTAGCGGCCCGCAAACGGTAGAAACGAGGCAGCACCCCGAGGAGGAGAGGCGTCGTGATCGATCGCACCGGGCTGGCGGAGTTCCTGCGCCGCCGTCGCGAGCTGCTGCAGCCGGAGGACGTCGGCCTGCCGCGCGGACAGCGCCGCCGAACGAGCGGGCTGCGGCGCGAGGAGGTGGCCGTGCTGTGCCACATGTCGACCGACTACTACTCGCGCCTCGAGCGGGAACGCGGACCTCAGCCGTCCGAGCAGATGATCGCCTCGATCGCGCAGGGGCTCCACCTCTCGCTCGACGAACGCGATCACCTGTTCCGGCTGGCCGGGCACAACCCGCCGACCCGCGGAACGACGAGTGAGCACATCAGTCCCGGCCTGCTCCGCATCCTCGACCGCCTCGACGACACCCCGGCGGAGATCGTCACCGAGCTCGGCGAGACGCTGCGGCAGACCACGCTCGGCGTCGCGCTCACCGGAGACACGACCAGCTACACCGGCCCGGCCCGCAGCATCGGGTACCGATGGTTCACCGACACGAGCACGCGACAGCTCTACGCCCCGCAGGACCACCCGTTCCTGACGCGCATGTTCTGCTCTGGCTTGCGGCAGGTCGTCACGCTCCGCGGGCCGGAGTCCCGCGGAGCGGAGTACGCCCGGCTCCTCCTGGAGCAGAGCGAGGAGTTCCGGCGAGTGTGGGACGACCGCGAGGTCGGCGTCCGTCCGAACGACGTGAAGCGCTTCGTCCATCCCGAGGTCGGCGCGCTGGAGCTGAACTGCCAGTCGTTGCTGGATCCGGGGCAGTCACACCGCTTGCTCGTCTACACCGCCCATCCCGGCAGCGAGAGCTACGAGAAGCTGCAGCTGCTGTCCGTGATCGGAGCGCAGGCAATCCACTGACAGCATTGATCGCTCCGGCGCCGGTAGGGTCGGGCGTATGCCGACCCCGAAGTTCATCCTCGACCTGCGCGAGAAGATCGGGCACGACCTGCTCTGGCTCACCGGCCTCACCGCGGTGGTGCTGAACGACGCGGACGAGGTGCTGCTGGTACAGCGCGCGGACAACGGGCGCTGGTCCCTGGTGGCCGGGATCCTCGAGCCCGGGGAGCAGCCGGCGGTCGGCCTGATCCGCGAGATCCAGGAGGAGACCGCCGTCGAGGCAGCCATCGACCGCCTGGTCAGCTTCGAGTCACTCCCGCCCGCCAGCTACCCGAACGGCGACCAGGTCCAGTTCCTCGACATCTGCTTCCGCTGCCGGCCGCTCAGTGGCGAGCCCAGGGTCAACGACGACGAGTCCCTCGACGTCCGCTGGTGGCCGCTGAACGACCTACCCGAGCTGACGGACCGGGAGCACACCTGCATCAAGCACGCCCTCTCCCCCGACCCGACGCCGGTCTACATCACGCCCGAAGACTGACCTGCAGCTCCCGGAGCCAGCCCTCGCGGATCGCCGGCTCCTTCGTCAGCAGCTCCGCGAGTTGCCGCCGTACCTTGGCGGACTTTCCCGCCGCGACCACCCGCACCGCCTCCGCGAGCGCCATCCGTGTCTTCTCGTCACGCCGAGGATCCGCGACCTCCGGATCCGACCACCTGGTACGCCGGAACGAGGCGGCCGTCTTGTACTGGTAGTCACCGAAGTACGACCACAGGCGCCCGTCCAGCGACACGTTCCGAATCGCCGACGCCGGCAACTCGCCCGCGAAGTCGGCGTGCTGCTGCCAGCGCCACGTGTTCGGGCTGGTCTTCGTGCGTGGCGTGATCCCGACGAACCGGAGCAGTCGCCGGATCACGTCCCACTGCGCGTGCTCGTCCTCGATCCACCGGCGGAGGACGGCGTACAGGTTCTCGAAGGTCGAACCCTGTGACACCAGGTCGACGAAGACTGTCGGCCGGCCGCGCATCAGGTCGGACGGCGCGAGACCGGCAGCAGCCAGGTTGGTGCGAAGCTGGCAGAGCTCCGCGCCGGTGACGGCCCGCCCGTCCATGCCGAACAACGACAGCGGCAGCGGGTGCAGCCGTGAGCTCCACGCGGTGTCCGCCAGCGCGCCGCTCAAGAGGTCGAACAGGCTGTCGACCGAGCGGCCGACGAAGTACAGCTCGCCGTTGCCGCATTGGCCGAGGACCCGGGCCGCACAGCGGACCAGGTCCTCGAGGAAGAACAGCTCCCACACCTCGACGTCGTCGAGTAGCGAGCCGAGGTGGTCCGGCCGGATCAGGTCCCAGCGAAACGGCCGGATCGGCTCCACGGTGCTAGTGAGCGGCCTCGTGCCAGGTGCGGCCCACGCCGACCGAGACGTCCAGCGGGACGGCCATGTCGACCGCGTGGCCCATGTCGTGGCGGACCAGCTCCTCCAGCGCCTCCCGCTCGCCGGGCGCGATCTCGAAGACGAGTTCGTCGTGGACCTGGAGCAGCATCCGGGACTTCAGGCCGGAGCCGCGCAGCGAACTGTCGACCTTGAGCATCGCCATCTTGATCACGTCGGCGGCCGAGCCCTGGATCGGGGCGTTCAGCGCCATCCGCTCGGCCATCTCGCGCCGCTGCCGGTTGTCGCTGGTCAGGTCCGGTAGGTAGCGCCGGCGGCCCAGGATCGTCTCGGTGTAACCCGTCTTCCCGGCGTCGATGACGATCGACCGCAGGTAGTCCCGGACCCCGCCGAAGCCCTCGAAGTACTCGTCCATCAGGCCCTTGGCCTCGTCGACGCCGATCTTCAGCTGCTGACTCAGCCCGTACGCCGAGAGGCCGTAGGCGAGCCCGTAGTTCATCGCCTTGATCTTGGCGCGCTGCTCCTGGGTCACGTCGGACGGCTCGACCGAGAACACCCGGGACGCGGTCACCGAGTGGAAGTCCATCCCGGAGTTGAACGCGGCGATCAGACCCTCGTCCTTCGACACGTGCGCCATGATCCGCATCTCGATCTGGCTGTAGTCCGCCGACATCAGCGACTCGTTGCCCTCGCCGACCACGAACGCCTGCCGGATCCGGCGGCCCTCCTCGGTGCGGATCGGGATGTTCTGCAGGTTCGGCTCGGTGGAGCTCAGCCGGCCGGTCGCCGCGATCGTCTGGTTGAACGTGGTGTGGATCCGGCCGTCCTTCGGGCTGATCGTCTTCAGCAGCCCTTCCACCGTCTGCCGCAACCGGGTCGCGTCCCGGTGCGCCAGCAGGTACGCCAGGAACGGGTGCTCGGTCTTCTCGAACAGCGCCTGCAGCGAGTCCGCGTCCGTGGTGTAACCGGTCTTGGTCCGCTTGGTCTTCGGCATCTGCAACTCGTCGAACAGCACCACCTGCAGCTGCTTCGGCGACCCGAGGTTGATCTCCTTCCCGATCACCTCGTACGCCGCGGTGGCCGCCTCGCGCACGCCGGTCGCGAACCGCTCCTCGAGCTCCTGCAGGTACGGCCGGTCGACCGCGATCCCGTCGCGCTCCATCGAGGCGATCACCTGGATCAGCGGCAGCTCGACATCCGCGAGCAGCGCCGTACCGGCCTGCTTCTCGAGCTCGGCGTCCAGGGTGTCGGCGAGATCGGCGATCGCACGGGCGCGCAGCATCGTGTGGTCGGCGGCCGGGCCGCCCTCGACGTCGTCGAAGCTGAGCTGGCCGTTGTCCGCCTCCTCGTTGCGCAGCTCGCGCTTGAGGTACCGCACGGTCAGGTCGGCGAGGTCGTAGGCACGCTGGTCCGGACGAACCAGGTACGCGCTGAGCTGGGTGTCGGAGCTGAGGCCGCCGAGGGTCCAGCCGCGCTCCAGGAAGCCGAGCAGCGGACCCTTCGCGTCGTGCAGCGCCTTCGGGTGCTTCTCGTCGGCGAGCCAGGCCTGCCAGGCCGACTCGTCGTCGGGGGTCATCGTGGTCGGGTCGAACCAGGCCGCCGCGCCGGACGTCTTCGCCAGCGCCAGCCCGGTGATCTGACCGGTGCCGCCGCCCCAGCTGCCCTGCACCGCCACGCCGACCCGCTCGTCGCCGCTCACATGCTCCTTGAGCCAGGCCGCCACCTCGCCCGGCTTCAACTGCGTGCCGTCCAGGTCGAAGCCGTGGTCGACGGTCGCGTCGACTTCCTCGTGCTCGGCGACCAGCCGCTCCCGCAGCACCCGGAACTCGAGGCTGTCGAACAGCGTGTGCACCTTGTCCCGGTCCCACGGCGTGCGGGCCAGGTCGTCGACCGTGACATCCAAGCTCAGGTCGCGGACAAGCTCGTTGATCTGCCGGTTCCGGATCACGTCGGCGAGGTGCTCACGCAGCGACTCGCCGGCCTTGCCCTTGATCTCGTTCACCCGGTCGACCACGTCGTTCAGCGAGCCGAACTGGTTCAGCCACTTCGCCGCCGTCTTCGGACCGACCCCGGGAACGCCCGGCAGGTTGTCGCTCTGCTCCCCCACCAGCGCCGCGAGGTCCGGATACAGCCGCGGGCCGACGCCGTACTTCTCCTCGATCGCGGCCGGGTCCATCCGGGCGATCTCGGACACGCCGCGCTTCGGGTAGAGCACCGTGACGTTCTCGTTGATCAGCTGGAACGAGTCCCGGTCACCGCTGCTGATCAGCACCTCGAAACCCTGCTCGTCGGCCTGGGTCGCGAGCGTCGCGATGATGTCGTCGGCCTCCCAGCCGTCGATCTCAGTGGTCGGGATCCGGAGCGCCTCCAGGACCTCCTTGACCAGCGAGATCTGCCCGCTGAACTCGTCCGGCGACTTCGACCGGCCGGCCTTGTACTCCGCGTACTGCTCGGTGCGGAAGGTCTTGCGGGAGACGTCGAACGCGACACAGATGTGGGTGGGCTGCTCGTCGCGGAGCATGTTGATCAGCATCGAGGTGAACCCGTACACCGCGTTGGTGTGCTGACCGGTCGTAGTGGAGAAGTTCTCCACCGGGAGCGCGTAGAACGCCCGGTAGGCCAGCGAGTGCCCGTCCAGCAGCAGGATCCGCGGCCGCCCGGTGCCCGGGGCCGCGGTGTCCCCTGTGGACGGAGCTGTCATCGTCGTCGTATCCGTTTCTGGAGCCACAACCCGACTCTAGTGGTTCCCACCGACAGTTCTGTCACAGCCGCGTACTCTGCTCCCGTGACTGATGAATCGAACCTCGGCCCCGGCATGAGCATGGAGGGGACGCTCCTCCAGGTCATGGGAATCGTTGTCAGCGAAGCCGCGCCGGAGCGGGTCGTAGCAACGATGCCGGTCAAGGGCAACACCCAGCCTTACGGTCTGCTCCACGGTGGCGCGTCCTGCGTGCTGGCGGAGAGCCTGGGCTCGATCGGGTCCGCGCTGCACGCGGCGACGTACGGGAAGGTCGCGGTCGGTGTCGACATCAACGCCACCCACCACCGCGCGGTCCGCGAGGGCGTGGTGACCGGCGTGGCGACCCCGATCTACCTCGGCCGGACCACGACGTCGTACGAGGTGGTCGTCACCGACGAGCGGGACAAGCGGGTCTGCACCGCGCGGATCACTTGCCAGCTGATTCAGGCTCCGCCGGGGAGCTGACCGCGCCGAGCTGCGCGCGCCGGGCCACGGCGGAACGTCGCGACGAGAGCAGGGCCAACAGGTTCGGCGGCTGCTCGGACGCCAGTCGGCGACGCACCGTGTGCGTGTTCGCATACCGCAGTACGCCGGCCTGCCCGAGACCGAGACGGGCCAGAAATCGGTTCGCCTCGCGGGCGCTCGCGGGCGCGACGACGGCCAGATGAGCGCAGTTCTCGTGCTCGGCCCACGCGACCGCCTCCGCGATCAGCGCCTTGCCCAGGCCGTGCCGCCGAGCGGTCTCGCTGACGTGCAGGTACTCGACCGTGACCGTGGTGTCCTCGTGCAGCGGGCTGACCGCCGTCCGTCGCAGGTACGCCATCGCGTGCACCTGGCCGTCCAGCTCGCCGACCAGCAGCCGGCCGAGCGGATCGCCGAGGTGTTTGCTGATGGCAACCTCCGCGACCGCTTCCGACGGCGGGGCGGGGAGCCGGGACGGCAATCCTGCGGTGGTCAGCTCACTCCACAAAGCGACCAGGGCGCCGGCATCCCCCGGCTGGGCGTCCCGCACCTCGACGGCTGCCACCACAGCGACCCTCCCGCTCAGGTCCACCCCCGAGGTGAACAGACGGGCCGATACGCTCGTCCTCGCGCAACAGTAGGCCGTCGGGGGTCACATGCAAAGCTGACCGCAGCTGTCGGAGGGACCAGGGTGTTCATCGGAATCGGCACCGTCGTGAACGTCGCGACGGTGCTCGTCGGCTCGGTACTCGGCGTACTCGTCGGGCACCGCCTCAGTCACCGCACCAGGGACCTGGTCACCGACGCGATCGGCCTGGTCACGCTGCTGATCGCGATCTCGTCGGCCCTCACCGTGAGCGACCGGGCGCTGAGCGCCGCGGTCGGCGACAGCGCGCCGATCCTGATCGTGCTCGGCGCGATGCTGATCGGCGGGATCATCGGCTCGCTGCTGCGGATCGAGGAACGGCTGGAGGGTTTCGGCGGCTGGATGCAGCGCCGGTTCGACCGCGGCGAGGGGCGGAGCACGTTCGTCGAGGGCTTCGTCTCGGCGTCGATGGTGTTCTGCGTCGGGCCGCTGACGTTCCTCGGCTCGCTCTCCGACGGCCTCGGGCGCGGAGCGGACCAGCTGTACCTGAAGGCGGTCCTGGACGGGTTCACGTCGATCGCGTTCGCCGCGTCGTTCGGCTGGGGAGTCGCCGCGTCGGCGCTGGTGGTGCTGGTGGTCCAGGGTTCGATGACCGCGGTCGGCGCGCTGCTGGGCGACGTACTGCCGGATGCGCATGTGACTGCGCTCGGCGCCACCGGCGGCGTCATGCTGATCGGTGTCGCGCTGCGGCTGCTGAAGCTCAAGCAGGTCGCCGTCGCCGACCTGCTGCCGGCGCTGATCGTCGCGCCGCTGCTGGTTCAGTTGCTCGTTGTCATCCGCAACTGAACCAGCAGCACTGCGTGTGAGATCTCAGTCCTCGCCGAGGTAGGCCTTGCGGACCTCGTCGTTGACCAGCAGGTCCCGGCCGGTGCCGGACAGCACGATCTTCCCGACCTCGAGCACGTACCCGAAGTCGGCGCGCTTCAGCGCCGCCTGGGCGTTCTGCTCGACCAGCAGGATCGTCGTCCCCTGCTTCTGCAGCTCGGTCACCGTCGACATGATCCGCTTCATCATGATCGGCGACAGACCCATCGACGGCTCGTCCAGCATCAGCAGCTTCGGCCGGCTCATCATCGCCCGGCCCATCGCCAGCATCTGCTGCTCACCACCGGAGAACGTCCCGGCCGGCTGCTTGCGCCGCTCCCCCAGGATCGGGAACAAGTCGTACGCCGACTGCAGGTCGGTCCGCACGCCCGCGGGATCGCGACGCGTGAACGCACCCAGCATCAGGTTCTCCTCGACCGACAGCCGCGGGAAGATCCGTCGCCCCTCGGGCGAGTGCGCCAGACCCCGGGTGACGATGTCGTGCGCCGCCACGTGGTCGATCCGCTCACCCTGGAACCAGATCTCACCGCCGGTCGGCCGGAGCAGACCGGAGATCGTCTTCAGCGTGGTGGTCTTGCCGGCGCCGTTGGTGCCGATCAGCGACACCACCTGCCCCTGCTCGACGCTGAAGCTGATCTTCTTCACCGCAACGATCTTGCCGTAGGCAACTTCCAGGTCCTTGACCTCGAGCATGGCACTCACGGGCGGCCCTCCTCGTCGGCGACGGTGGTGTCCTGGACGTGGGCGTCCTCGACCTCGACGTCGTCCTCGCCGGTGCCGATGTAGGCCTCGATCACCCGCGGGTCGGACTGCACCTCCTCCGGGGTGCCCTCGATCAGGGCCTGGCCCTGGACCAGGCACAGCACCCGGTCGCACAGGTTGAAGATGAACCGCATGTCGTGCTCGATCACCACGACCGACAGCCCCGAGTCCCGGATCTTGAAGATCAGGTCCATCGCCTGCCGGGTCTCCTGCGGGTTCATACCGGCCGTCGGCTCGTCCAGCAGGATGAGCTTCGGGTCGGTGGCCAGCGCCCGCGCGATCTCGAGCCGGCGCTGGTCGCCGTACGGCATGTTCCGGGCCAGGTGCTCGGTCGACCGGCCGAGACCGACGAACTCGAGCAGTTCCTGGCCCCGGGCCCGACTGGCCGCTTCCTCGCGACGGAACTTCGGTCCGCGCAAGACCGAGGTGAGTGCGCCGGAACTGGTCCGGCAGTACCGGCCGACCATCACGTTCTCGAGCGCGGTCATGTTGGCGAACAGCCGGATGTTCTGGAACGTCCGGGCCATCCCGGCGCGCACCACCGCCCGTGGCTTCGGCGGCAACGGCGTCAGCGCGGCGAGCGGCTGCACCGGTACCGCCTCCACGCCGACCGTGCCGTCCTTGCGCCGCTTCGGCGCCCGGGGCGGCTTCCGTGGAGCACCGGCGAACCGGACCTGACCGCTGGTCGGCTTGTAGAGGCCCGTGAGGCAGTTGAAGAAGGTCGTCTTGCCGGCCCCGTTCGGGCCGATCAGGCCGACGATCTCGCCTTCGTGAACGGTCAGGTTCACATCGTTGACCGCCAGCAGACCACCGAACCGCATGGTCACGCCAGTGGCCTCCAGCACCGCGGCGCCGCCCGGCCGGGCCGGTGCCCGGTTCGTTTCGGTGACGGTCATGTCGCCTCCTCGACCAACAGGTGCTCCTCGTCGATCTCGACCGCCAACACCTCGTCCTCCTCGTGGAACTCCAGCTGGCGGCGTCGGTTCGCAACCAGGCCCTCCGGCCGGAACCGCATCATCAGCACCAGCAGCAGGCCGAACAACAGCAGCCGGTACTCCGAGAAGAACCGCAGCTTCTCCGGCAGCAGCTTCAGGATCGTTGCCCCCAGCAACACACCGGCGATGGTGCCCATACCACCGAGCACGATCGCGGCGAGCAGGAACGCCGACTCCAGGAAGATGTACTGGTCCGGGCTGACCGCGCCGTCCTGGTGGGCCTTGATGGTGCCGGCCAGGCCGGCCAGGAAGGCGCCGATCGCGAACGCGAGCAGCTTAAGGCCGAACGTGTTCACGCCCATCGCCTCGGCCGCCTTCTCGTCCTCCCGGATCGCCACCCAGCCCCGGCCGATCCGGCTGTTGTTCAGCCGGGAGAAGACCAGGATGACGAAGCCGGTCAGGACCAGCAGCAGGAAGTAGTAGTTCGAGAACCGGCCGAGCTCGATCCCGGCGACCGTGTGCACGTCGCCGAAGTTGAAGCCGCCGATCTCCAGGTCCGGGATGCCGGGGACACCGTTCGGGCCGTTGGTCAGGTTCGGGCCGTTGTTGCCGTCCAGGTTGAACATCGAGAACCGGAAGATCTCACCGAAGCCCAGGGTGACGATGGCCAGGTAGTCACCGGAGACCCGCAGAGTCGGCGTACCGATGATCAGACCCAAGGTTGCCGCCACACCGGCGCCGATCAGCATCACCACCAGGAACGGCGGCTTCCAGCCGACGGTGGCGAACGCCGAGGTCGACATCGTGGCCGCCACGTACGCGCCGGACCCGAGGAAGGCGATGTAGCCGAGGTCGAGCAGACCCGCCAGACCGACGACGATGTTCAGGCCCATCGCGGTGGCCGCGAAGACCAGCACCTGGGTGGCGATCGACATGTTCGCGTCCGAACCGCCCTGCGTGAACGGGAACAGGAAGGCCACCAAGAACGCCGACAGCGTGAGCACCTTTCGCTGCCGCTGCGAGACGTGGCCGACCCAGGTCAGCGCACCGGTCCGGAACAGCGCGACCGCCATGGCGGCGACGAAGACCAGGCAGAGGATGAACGACCACGCGTCCTCCAACCCGAGCGCGTACGCCGCGACGAACAGCACCGAGCCCATCAGCACCGCGATCGCGAGGATCTCGACCCAGGCCGGCAGCTTCGCCTCGCTCATGTCGCGCAACTGCCGCAGCGGCAGCATCCGCGAGCTGACCAGGATCAGCACGGCACCGACCAACGTGACGTACCCGCCGGGGTTCACGTTGATCAGGCCGCCGGAATCGGCCGAGATGGCGATCAGGACCAGCAGCATGTAGAGCGTGAGCGTCACGCCGAGCGCCCGCAGTCCGGCGGTCGCGTCCAGCCACGCGCCCACCCTGGTCAGCGGGCCCTTCTCGACCAGCAGTAGGACCAGCGCGAACAGGGCCATGATGATCGCCAGGATCTGCAGGCCACCCGGGTAGAAGTTGATCGACAGGTCGCCGAGGATCGTGCTGTCGTAACTCCACGACAGGAACGAGCCGACGATGACGAGCGCCACGCCGGCCAGGCCCAGCGGCCAGGCGATCGGGTTGGCGTGCGGTTCAGCCGCGGTTTCCGGCTCCGCCGGAGGTGTCTTCAGATCCTTCATGCCCGGTCCACCACCCGCGCGCCGAGCAGGCCCTGGGGCCTGAACACCAGTACCAGAATCAGGATCACGAAGGCCCAGACGTCCTTCCAGGTACTGCCGCCGAACTGACCTGGGATGTACTGCGTGGCCATCGCCTCGATGACGCCGAGGACGAGGCCGCCGACGACAGCGCCGAAGACGTTGCCGATGCCACCGAGCACCGCCGCGGTGAACGCCTTCAGACCGGCCAGGAAGCCCATCCGGAACTCGATGTTGTTGTTCTGCAGGCCCTGCGAGACGCCGGCGATCGCCGCCAGCACCGCACCGAGCGCGAACGCGACCACGATGATCCGGTCCACGTTGATACCCATCAGCCGGGCCGTGTCCGGGTCCTGCGAGACGGCCTGCATGCCGCGGCCGAGACGGGTCCGGTTGATGAAGTACCACAGCAGGGCGGAGCAGATCGCCAGCGCTGCCATGGTGAAGATCGCCGACCGCTGGATCGTCACCCCGCCGACGTCGAAGGCGGTGCCGGTCACCACATCGATCTGCGGGAACGGGATGCGCTGCTTCGCACTCGGCCAGGTGATGCTGCTGATCAGCTTCTCGAACAGGATCCAGCCCAGCACCGCCCCGGCTGACGCGGTGGCCGCCGCCGCCACGATCGCCCGGATGTTGATCTCGGTGCGCGCCTGCCGCCGTACCGCCAGACCAGCCAGCCAGCCGATCCCCGTACCGACAGCTGCGCCGACGATCAGCACGCCGACTGCCAGCACGACGCTGACGTCGTTGTTGACCAGCCGCACCACCACCCAGAGACCGACCGCGCCGAGCACGGCGCCGAGCAGCGGGGCTCGGTCGTACCACTTGGTCACCGGGTGATCCAGGGGTGCTTTGGACACCGTCGCGCCGACCCAGTAGCCAAGGCCGATCGCCATACCGGCGAAGGCGAACAGCGTCCAGCCCGGCCGTTCGTAGAACAGCCGGACGAACTCCTGCAGGAAGACCGAGATGCCGATCGCAGTGATCAGCGGCGCGAGTCGTGGCGCGTTCCGCAGGGGACGGTACGCGACACGTTCCATCGCCACGGCCGTGCCGACCGAGGCGATGATCGCGCCGATGATCATGATCGGCAGGATCCACAGGTTGGTCTTGCCGTCGAAGAACAACAGGTACGTCGTCAGTGCGCCGAACGCACCGATCATGAAGACCTCGCCGTGGGCGAAGTTGATGAGCTGCACGATGCCGTAGACGACGGTGTAACCCACCGCGATCAGGGCATACAGCGAGCCCAAGGTCAGCCCGTTGACGAGCTGCTGGAAGAACTGGTCCACGTCGACCTCCCATCTGCCTCAGTTATGACACGCCACGGGGGTGGGAGGATCGCTCCCACCCCCGAGACATGAGGTCGACTTTGCTTACTTGGTCTCGAACGCCTTGGTCTCGACGGTGGCCCACTTGCCGCCGGCAACCTTGTAGACGGTGAGCACCTTCGAGGTGGTGTCGCCGTACTGGTCGAAGGCGACCTTGCCGGTCACGCCGTCGAACGAAACCTTGCTCATGGCATCGACCGTCGCCTGGCGCGCCGACTCGACGTCCTTCGCGTCCTTCAGCGAGACCTTCAGCGCGTTGATGATCGCGTTGGCCGCGTCGAACGAGTAGCCGCCGTACGCCGCGTACGGGTCCTTGTAGCCCGCCGCGTTGTAGTCGGAGACGAACTTCTTCGCCGACTCCAGAGTGTCGACCGGCGCACCGACCGAGGTGGCCAGGTCGTTGTCGCTGGTCTTACCGGCCAGGGTGATGTACTTCGGGTCGTAGATGCCGTCGCCGCCCATCAGCGGGACGTTCAGACCGGCGGCCTTCATCTGCTGCGAGAGCGGACCGGCCTGCGGGTACTCACCGCCGTAGTAGACCGCCTGCGGGCCGGACGGCTTGATCGACGAGATCACGGCCTGGTAGTTCGAGTCGTCCGGGTTGATGGTCTGGGCCGCGACGACCTGACCACCCAGCTTCTTGAACTCCTCGGTGAAGGTGCCGACCAGGCCCTGACCGTAGGCCTTCTTGTCGTGGATCGTGGCGACCTTGGTGATCTTCGCCGTCTCGTAGAGGTACCGGGCCGCGAACGGACCCTGCACCGCGTCGGTGGTGCAGGTGCGGAAGTACGTCGGGTACGGCCGCTTCGGGTCGGTCTGCCAGTTGGCGCCCTGGGTCAGGCCCGGGCCGGTGTTGGCCGGCGAGACCTGGACGATCTTCGCCGAGGCGAGCACCGGCTGGACCTGCTGGCTGACGCTGGTGTTCAGCGTGCCGACGACGCCGATGACGTCCTTGTCGCCGGCCAGCGCGGTGGCGCCATTCTTACCGGGGTCCGGCTTCCCCTCGTCGTCCTTCGGCACGACCTCGAGCTTCCAGCCCGGGATCGCGTTGGAGTCGTTGGCCTGCTTCACGGCCAGCTCGACGGAGTGCTGGATACCCAGACCCAGGGCCGACAAGTCTCCGGACAGCGGTGCGATGACGCCGATCTTGGCAGTCTTCGTCGACCCTCCGGAGCTCCCCCCGGAGTCGTTGCCACTGCGTGAACCGCAGGCAGTCAGGGCCAACGACGCAACGATCAGCGACGCGCCGACCCGTACTACGGAACGCTGGTGCACTGTTCCTCCCATGTCTGGATAGTCCGGCAAATCCCCGGACTCTCGCGTTTGCCGCGAGCACCCGCAGGTTAGACCTCGGGCAGTCCTTCAAGCGATGTCACGGAACGTGTGTTGTGAGGTCGTTACAGCGGTAAGCAGCATGGGTTCACTTGGTTGCTGTACGCCCGCTCAGCCGTGGTGAGCAGAGAGTGATTCAGTCGCTACTGCCCGCCTCGTCAACCACCAACTGCGCGACCTGGCGCATCGAAACTCTTTTATCCATGGCGGTTTTCTGGATCCACCGGAACGAGTCCGGTTCGGACAGCCCGAACTTCGTCTGCAGGATCGACTTCGCCCGGTCGACCAGCTTGCGGGTCTCCAGCCGGTCCGCCAGGTCCGCGACCTCACGCTCCAGCTCCGCGAGCTCGACGTACCGGGACGCGGCGATCTCGATCGCGGGCAGCAGGTCGGCCTTGGAGAACGGTTTCACCAGGTACGCCATGGCGCCGGCGTCCCGGGCCCGCTCGACCAGCTCCCGCTGCGAGAACGCGGTCAGCATCAGCACCGGCGCGATCCGCTCCCCCGCGATCTTCTCGGCGGCACTCAGCCCGTCCAGCTTCGGCATCTTCACGTCGAGGATCACCAGGTCCGGCCGCTGCTCGATCGCCAGCCGAATCGCTTCCTCGCCGTCGCCGGCCTGCCCGACGACGTCATACCCCTCTTCCGCGAGCATCTCGGCCAGATCCATCCGGATCAACGCCTCGTCCTCAGCGATCACCACACGCTTAGCAGTCACACCGACACCTTATCGACATCGGATCAGCTCTTCGGTCCCACGAACGATTCCAGCGCGCCGACAGCTTCCTTGCGACTGACTGCGATCACATTCCGCCGCGGCTGCTTCCAGGCGATCCCGAGCAGGTCCAGCGCGTCCGTGAGGATCCTGCGGATGTCATCCGACTCATTCGAGAACTGGTACCGCACGTAGTAGTACCGCTTCTCCCGGCCCGGCTTGCTGGCCCAGTTCACGAACCGGCACCCGTCCGAGTGGAAGAGCCCACGCAGCAGCTGTTGGGGGAACTTGGCAACGATCGCCAGCTGCCAGTCCGCCAACTCGATCTTCCGCAGATGCTTCCGCCCAGGCCCGTGCTGCGGAAACACACACGGCCAGTGCTTCCACCGCGCCTCGACCAGGATTACTCCACGGCCCTTCCGCAGGCAGGGGCTCGCGTTCGCCTTGACACGCTTGATGGTCGCGGCGATCTCCTGGTTGAGCTGCGTGTACCGTGCGTCGTTGGCGATCTGCAGCGTGAAGACATCCCGCCGCGCCCGAGCGATCGATCCGTCCCCGAGATACCAGCCGAGCAGCAGGGCGTACGCCGCCTCATCCAGCTCCGCCCCGTCGCACCGCGGACATGGCATCCCGCTGTCGCCGCGGACGCGGCCCTCAACCTGATACCGCCGTCGCCAGGTACGGATCGTCTGGAGAGCCACGCCGTGGATCTCGGCATTCACCCGATCGGGAACCCCGTCATCCGACATCCGCAACGCGGAGTGAACCGTCTCCTTCGATCTGAAGTGGCCCACAGGACCAGGCTGTCGCCACCCACCGACATTTTGTGAGTCGAGCAGCTCCATGGGCTAGGATCTTCGACGTCGGAATGCCCTGGTAGCCCAACGGCAGAGGCCGCGCTCTCAAACAGCGTCCAGTGTGGGTTCGAATCCCACCCAGGGCACAGAAAGTGTCGGCGGCGCCCGCGAAACTTCGTTCATGTACGACGAACGCGTGCGGGCGATCGCACTCGCGGCGATCGCTGCGGGCGAGAGTCTCAACTCGATCAGCAAGCGTCTCGGGGTGAGTCGATCCACCCTGCGTGACTGGCGCGATGGCGACCGGTGCCCGCCGCGTCCGAACGACTGTCCGATCTGCGCTGACGAGACGCCGCCTGCCCCGTCGTACTCGCATCTGCTCGGGTTATATCTGGGCGACGGCTGTCTGTCCGAACACAGGCGGGGTGTCTACGCGCTTCGGATCGCCTGCGACGACGCGTATCCGCGGCTGATCGACGAGGCCGCCGGCGTCATGACCGCCGTTCATTCGAGTCGGCCGGTGCACCGGGTCCAGGCGGTCGGCTACACCTCGGTCGTTTCGTACTGGAAGCACTGGCCTTGTCTCTTTCCGCAGCACGGACCCGGGCCGAAGCACCGGCGGCTCATCGCCTTGGTGGACTGGCAGCGAACGATTGTTGCCGAGTGCCCCGGGATGTTCCTGCGTGGGCTGTTCAACTCGGACGGTTGCCGGGTTGCCAACTGGGCGACGCGCAGGGTCGGCGGTCAGACGAAGCGGTACGAGTATCCGCGGTACCAGTTCTCCAATGCGTCCGCCGACATCATGGGCCTGTGTCAGTGGGCGCTCGATCTGCTCGGCATCCCCTGGCGGATGCCGCGGCCGAACGCACTCTCCGTAGCCCGCCGCGAAGGAGTCCGCAGGCTCGACGCCTTCATCGGGCCCAAGGGCTGAACCTGCGCGAGGCGGACGGTCCGCGGACCGTCCGCCTCGGGTTCAGTTGTTTGTGGTTACGGGTTGGGGCTGCGGTAGGCGGGGGCTATGCCTTCGATGGCGTCGCCCATGCGGTGGACTCGGAGGGCGTTGGTGGAGCCGGGGATGCTCGGCGGGGAGCCGGCGACGATGACGACCAGGTCGCCCTTCTGGAGCTTGCCGAGTTCGAGGAGGCGCTGGTCGACCTGGCGGACCATCTCGTCGGTGTGGTCGACGGTCGGGACGATGTGCGTCTCGATCCCCCACACCACGCTCAGCCAGGAGCTGACCGACGGGACCGGGGTGAACGCGAGCAGCGGGACCTCGGTGCGGTAGCGGGCGAGCCGGAGCGCGGTGTCGCCAGACTGGGTGAACGCGATCAGGTACTTCGCGTCCAGCCGCTCGGCCACGTCGGCGGCCGCGCGGGCGATCACGCCGCCCTTGGTCTTCGGCTCCCACTCGATCGACTGGACCCGGCTGAGGCCGTGCTCCTCGGTCGACTCCACGATCCGGGCCATCGTCTTGACGGTCTCGATCGGGAACCGGCCGACGCTGGTCTCACCGGACAGCATGACCGCGTCGGCACCGTCGAGGACGGCGTTCGCGACGTCTGAGGCCTCGGCGCGGGTCGGCCGCGGCGCGGAGATCATCGACTCGAGCATCTGGGTGGCGACGATCACCGGCTTCGCGTTCAGCCGGGCCTGGTCGATGATCAGCTTCTGGACCAGCGGGACCTCCTCGAGCGGGAGCTCCACGCCGAGGTCGCCGCGGGCCACCATGAACCCGTCGAAGGCCTCGATGATCTCGTCGAGGTTGGCGACCGCCTGCGGCTTCTCGATCTTTGCGACGACGGGGATCCGCAGACCCTCCTCGTCCATGATCTTGTGCACCAGCTGGATGTCGGCGGCGTCGCGCACGAACGACAGCGCGATCATGTCGGCCGGCAGGTGCAGCGCCCAGCGCAGGTCCTCGGCGTCCTTCTCCGACATCGCCGGCACGCTGACCGCGACACCGGGCAGGTTGATGCCCTTGTGGTTGGAGACCGGGCCGCCGACGGTGACGCGGCAGATCACGTCGGTCTCGGTGACCTCTTCGGCGACGAGCGCGATCCGGCCGTCGTCGATCAGCAGCTGGTCACCCGGGTTCACGTCCCCCGGCAGGCCGTCGTACGTCGTCCCGCAGATGGTCTGGTCACCAGGCACCTCCCGGGTGGTGATCGTGAAGCGCTCGCCGTAGGTCAGTGTTGCCTTGCCTTCGGCGAACTCCGCCAGCCGGATCTTCGGGCCCTGCAGGTCGACCAGGATGCCGACATTGCTCCCGGTCTCCGCCGCGGCGGTACGGATCCGCTGGTAGATGCGCTCATGCTCGGCATGGGCGCCGTGACTCAGGTTGAGCCTTGCGACGTCCATACCTGCTTGGACGAGTTCCGTGATGCGCTCCGGGGCGGCCGTAGCCGGGCCGAGCGTACAAACGATCTTTGCGCGACGCACGTCACACAACCCTACTCCTGCAAACCACTGGGCCTGCTGGTCCGCCCCCATTACTGGACGGTTAACAGTAGATGGCAAGCGACCGCAGTGCCTGAATCGTCAAGAAGACAAGGGGGTGTAGGCCCCGACGGTGACCTCGCCACCGGGCTGCGCGGTGACCGTCTGGAGGCCGACCGGCTCGCCTTTCAGGTAGGTGAGCAGGGTGACCTCGCCGGGTTTGCGCAACGTGTAGCCCAGCGCGAAGGCGTACGCCGCTCCCCCGGTCGTCCCGTTCGTGTACGTCGTGACCGCGCGCCCGTCGACCACCTTGTGCTCGGGCCCGACCTGGCGGTGCAGATGACCGGACACCAGCAAGCTCGCGCACCCGCGCTCGGCGGTGTCGGCGTACGACGACGGGTCGTGCACCACCATCGTCGCGATCCGTTTGTTGTCGGGCTGGTCGCAGGCGATGTCCGCGAGCCGCTTCGACTGGTGCTCGATCGTCTCGTCCCCCGGACTGTCCGCGCTGCCGAGCCCGGTCCGCGTCGGGTCGCTGT
The DNA here is from genome assembly GCF_053611945.1 of Kribbella sp. NPDC054772. Classification (NCBI taxonomy): domain Bacteria; kingdom Bacillati; phylum Actinomycetota; class Actinomycetes; order Propionibacteriales; family Kribbellaceae; genus Kribbella; species Kribbella sp. NPDC054772. The sequence goes on from NZ_JBSHBJ010000002.1 coordinate 139,849, forward strand.
CGCCGAAGAAGCGGATCCCCTCGACCTCGACCGGTTTGCTGTCCAGCACGGTGAACCCGGCCTTGCGCATGAACTCCTCGACGTGCCCGCCGGCGTCGTGGTTGCCGGCCACCGAGACCACCTTGAAGTCCTTGAAGTGCTGCTTCAGCGAGTTGATGCTGAACGCTTCCCAGCTCTGGCCGGACGAGGTGTCGTCGCCGGCGTCGATCAGGATCTTCGCGCCGCCGGCCTTCCCCACGGCGGCCGCGAAGCCGTCGATCCCGATGTTGTCGTGCCGGTCCGAGACCAGCAGCGCGACCTTCTCGTCCTTGCCCGGCTCGTGGATCTGCGGCGCGACGTCGGCCACCCGGTCCTTGAGCTGGCCGTACAGCTCGGTCGACTTGCGGTACGTCTCGACCAGCGTCCGGATCACGCCGACGCCGCCGGTGGTGGAGAACCCGGACGCCACCTCCACCGTCTTCAGTCGATCGTCGAACGACAGCTCGGGGAGCAACTTGGACAACGGCTGCCACTGCGTCGGTGGTACGTCGGCCTGGCGCATCCGCCCGGGTCCGTAGATCGAGGCGATCGTGATCAGCATCGCCACCAGCACCACGATCGCCCGGTGCTCGAACCGCCGCTCGTGCCGGTGCACCAGGTGCCAGAGCTCGCGGCGGCGCCGGGCGCCGATGGCGGTCCAGAGCGTCGCGACCAGCACCACGACCAGGAGTCCGGTACCGGCGCCGGCGACCGCGTTGTCGACCGCCATCTCCTGGATGACCTGCTTGATCCGCGCGATCTCACCGTCGGGCTGGGAAGCGATCAGGGTGTCGCGGGTGAGCAGTTCCGTGAGGTTGCTCGCGTCGGTCTCCTGGACGTCGATGTTGACGCCGATACCGGCCGGCGTCTGCGCCGGAATCCGCAATCGCGGCAGCACCGCGCCCAGGTCGAGCGTCGCGTGCCCGTCGAACGTCGGGGACACGGTCGCCGCGTGCGCGCCGATCGTGACCCGCTCGGAGTCGTTCACGAATCCGAGCAGCCCGACCAGGGCCGAGGTCAGGACGAAGAGCAGGCTGAGCCCGGCCCACGGTGCCATCGCACGGAGCCGAGCCTTGGTCACCAGGCGCGTATCCACCGCTCCAACCTACCGAGCGACACCACCTTGAGCACCGACCAACCATCCCGGGTCGGGAATTTCGGTTGGTGGGTGCTCAAGGTCGATGTCGTCAGACCGCCAGCGGGCGGGCGGTCGGGGGGATGGGAGTGGGCAGGGTCGACGAACCGGTCAGGTGGGTGTCGACGCCGCCGGCGCAGGACCGGCCCTCGGCGATCGCCCAGACGATCAGCGACTGACCGCGACCGGCGTCGCCGCAGGCGAACACCCCGTCGACCGTGGTCTGGTACTGCTTGTCGCGCTTCACGTTGCCGCGCTCGTCGAGCTCGACGCCGAGCTGCTCGAGGAAGCCCTCGCGCTCCGGGCCGACGAAGCCCATCGCGAGCAGCACCAGCTGCGCCGGGATGGTCCGCTCGGACCCCTCGACGGGGTTGAACTTGCCGTCCTTGAACTCGACCTCGACCAGGTTCAGCCCCGCGACGTTGCCGTCGGCATCGGCCTCGAAGTTCACCGTGGAGACGGCGTACACCCGCTCGCCGCCCTCCTCGTGGGCGGACGCGACCCGGTAGATCATCGGGTACGTCGGCCACGGCTGGTGCCCCGGGCGGTCGTCGCCGGGCCGCGGCATGATCTCCAGCTGGGTCACCGAGCGTGCACCCTGGCGATGCGCCGTACCGAGGCAGTCGGCGCCGGTGTCGCCGCCGCCGATGATCACCACGTCCTTGTCGGTGGCAACGATCTGGTCCTCGACGGTCTGGCCGAGCGCCACCCGGTTGGACTGCGGCAGGTACTCCATCGCCTGGTGGATGCCGCCGTACTCACGGCCCGGCACCGGCAGGTCGCGGGCCGCCGTCGACCCGGTCGCGATCACCACCGCGTCGTACCGCTGCTTGAGTTGGGTGCCGGTGACGTCCACGCCGACGTTGACGCCGGAGCGGAAGACCGTGCCCTCTTCCTTCATCTGCTGGATCCGGCGGTCGACCTGTTCCTTTTCCATCTTGAACTCGGGGATGCCGTACCGCAGCAGGCCGCCCGGAGCATCGGCGCGCTCGTAGACCGCGACCGTGTGACCGGCGCGGGTGAGCTGCTGCGCGGCGGCCAGGCCGGCCGGGCCGGAGCCGACGACCGCGATCGTCTTACCGGTCAGCCATTCCGGCGGCTGCGGCTTGACGTCTCCGGTCTCCCAGGCCTTGTCGATGATCGCGACCTCGACGTTCTTGATCGTCACCGGGTCCTGGTTGATCCCGAGCACGCACGCGGTCTCACAGGGCGCCGGGCAGAGCCGGCCGGTGAACTCCGGGAAGTTGTTGGTCGCGTGCAACCGCTCGATCGCACTCGACCAGTCGTCCCGCCAGACCAGGTCGTTCCACTCCGGGATCAGGTTGCCCAGCGGGCAGCCGTTGTGGCAGAACGGGATGCCGCAGTCCATACAGCGGCCGGCCTGCTTCGTGATGATCGGCAGCAGCGCCTTGCCGGGCCCGCCGGGGTAGACCTCTTTCCAGTCCTGTACCCGCTCGGCGACCGGCCGCCGGTCGGCGACCTCCCGCCCGGTGGTCAGGAATCCCTTGGGGTCAGCCATCAGATGGCCTCCATCATCGCTCGCGTGGTGGCGTCCTCGTCCAGGCCGTCGCGCTCGGCGGCCGCCTTGGCCGCCAGCACCCGGGCGTAGTCGCGGGGCATCACCGTGGTGAACCGGGCCGCGGCGGCCGGCCAGTCGACGAGCAGCTTGGCCGCCCGCTCCGAGCCGGTCTCCTCGTGGTGCCGCTGCACCAGGTCCTGCAACAGGTCGGACTCGTCCTCCGTGAGCGGGAGCAGGTCGACCAGCTCCGTGTTCACCAGCGAACGGTCCAGGTCGAGCACGTGGGCCACGCCGCCCGACATGCCCGCCGCGAAGTTCCGGCCGACGGCGCCGAGTACGACGACGCGCCCACCGGTCATGTACTCGCAGGCGTGGTCGCCGACCGCTTCGACGACCGCGGTCGCGCCGGAGTTCCGGACGCAGAACCGCTGGCCGGCACCGCCGCTGATGAACAGTTCGCCGGACGTCGCGCCGTACGCGATCACGTTGCCGGCGATGATCTGGTCGGCGGCGGCGAACCGGGCCTGCCGGTCCGGGCGGATGACCACGCGACCACCGGACAGACCCTTGCCGACGTAGTCGTTGGCGTCACCCTCGAGCCGCAGGGTGACCCCGCGCGGGACGAAGGCGGCGAACGAGTTGCCGGCCGACCCGGTGAAGGTCAGGTCGATGGTGCCGTCGGCCAGGCCGGCCGCGCGGTACCGCTTGGTGATCTCGTGACCGAGCATCGTGCCGACGGTCCGGTTGACGTTCCGGATCGCGAGCTGCGCCCGTACCGGCTCGCCGTTCTCCAGTGCCGGAGCACAGATCCGGATCAGCTCGTTGTCGAGCGCCTTGTCGAGGCCGTGGTTCTGCTCGACGGTCTGGTGCCGGGACGCGCCCTCGGGCAGCGCCGGCACGTGCAGGATCGGCGACAGGTCGAGCCCGTCGGCCTTCCAGTGGTCGACCGCGCGCTCGATGTCCAGTACTTCGGCGTGCCCGATGGCCTCGTCCAAGGTCCGGAAGCCGAGCTCCGCCAGGTACTCGCGAACCTCCTCGGCGATGAACTCGAAGAAGTTCACCACGAACTCCGGCTTGCCCGAGAACCGCGACCGCAGGACCGGGTTCTGGGTGGCGACGCCGACCGGGCAGGTGTCCAGGTGGCAGACCCGCATCATGATGCAGCCCGACACCACCAGCGGAGCGGTGGCGAAGCCGTACTCCTCGGCGCCGAGCAGCGCCGCGATGACGACGTCCCGCCCGGTCTTCAGCTGACCGTCGGTCTGTACGACGATCCGGTCCCGCAACCCGTTCAGCAGCAGGGTCTGCTGGGTCTCGGCCAGGCCGAGCTCCCAGGGACCGCCCGCGTGCTTCAGCGAGGTCAGCGGTGCCGCACCCGTACCACCGTCGTGACCGGAGATCAGGACGACGTCCGCGTGCGCCTTGGAGACACCCGCGGCGATCGTGCCGACGCCGACCTCGGAGACCAGCTTCACGTGCACCCGCGCCTGCGGGTTCGCGTTCTTCAGGTCGTGGATCAGCTGCGCCAGGTCCTCGATCGAGTAGATGTCGTGGTGCGGCGGCGGCGAGATCAGGCCGACGCCGGGCGTCGAGTGCCGGGTGCTCGCCACCCACGGGTACACCTTCGGGCCGGGCAGCTGCCCGCCCTCGCCGGGCTTCGCGCCCTGCGCCATCTTGATCTGGATGTCGTCGGAGTTCGTCAGGTACTCCGCGGTGACGCCGAAGCGACCGGACGCGACCTGCTTGATCGAGCTCCGCCGGGCCGGGTCGTACAGCCGGTCGGCGTCCTCGCCGCCCTCACCGGTGTTCGACTTGCCGCCGAGCTGGTTCATCGCGATCGCCAGCGTCTGGTGCGCCTCCATGCTGATCGAGCCGTAGCTCATCGCACCGGTGGAGAACCGCTTGACGATCGCACTGACCGGCTCGACCTCGTCGATGGAGATCGGCGCGCGATCCGACTTACTGTCTGGTTTCTTGAAGGCGAACAGGCCGCGCAGCGTCATCAGCCGCTCGGACTGCTCGTCGACCTTCGACGTGTACTGCTTGAAGATGTCGTAGCGCCCGGTCCGGGTGCTGTGCTGCAGGCGGAACACCGTGTCCGGGTCGAACAGGTGCGGCTCGCCCTCGCGGCGCCACTGGTACTCGCCACCGATCTCGAGCTTGCGGTGCGCCGGCAGGATGCCGTCCGCCGGGTACGCCCGCAGGTGCCGGCGACGGACCTCCTCGGCGACCGTGTCCAGGCCGACCCCGCCGAGCTTGGACGACGTACCGGTGAAGTAGCGCTCGACCAGCTCGGGAGCCAGCCCGTTCGCCTCGAAGATCTGGGCACCCGTGTACGACGCGACCGTCGACACACCCATCTTCGACATCACCTTGAGGACGCCCTTGCCGAGCGACTTCACCACGTTGCGGACCGCCTGCTCCGGCTCCACGCCCGGCAGGTAGGTCCCCTGGCGGCACAGGTCCTCGACGGACTCCAGGGCCAGGTACGGGTTGATCGCCGCGGCGCCGTACCCCATCAGGAGCGCGACGTGGTGGACCTCGCGGACGTCACCGGCCTCGACGACCAGGCCGACCTGGGTACGGGTCTTCTCCCGGACCAGGTGGTGGTGCACCGCGGCGGTGAGCAGCAGCGACGGGATCGGCGCGTGGTCGGCGTTGGAGTGCCGGTCGGACAGCACCAGGATGCGGGCGCCGTCGTTGATCGCGGCGCTCGCCTCGGCGCACAGCTCGTCGAGCCGCGCCTTGAGCGACTCGCCGCCGCCCTCCACGTCGTACACGCCGCGCAGGACCGTGGTGGCCAGGCCGGGCATGTCGCCGTCGAGGTTGATGTGCCGGAGCTTGGCCAGCTCGTCGTTGGTGATCACCGGGAACGGGAGCACCACCTGCCGGCAGGACGCCGGGCTCGGACCGAGCAGGTTCGACTCCGGGCCGAGGCTGGACGACAGCGAGGTCACCAGCTCCTCGCGGATCGCGTCCAGCGGCGGGTTCGTCACCTGGGCGAACAGCTGCGCGAAGTAGTCGAACAGCAGCCGCGGCCGCTCGCTCAGCACCGCGATCGGCGTGTCCGTACCCATCGAGCCGATCGGCTCGGCGCCGGACTTCGCCATCGGGGTGAGGATGACGCGCAGCTCCTCCTCGGTGTACCCGAAGACCTGCTGGCGCCGCGTCACCGACGCGTGGCTGTGGACGACGTGCTCACGCTCGTGCAGGTCCTCGAACCGGATCAGGCCGGCGTGCAGCCACTCGTCGTACGGCTGCTCGGTGGCGAGCGCGTTCTTCACCTCGGCGTCGGTGATGATCCGGTGCGCGTCGACGTCGACCAGGAAGATCCGGCCGGGCTCGAGGCGACCCTTCTCGGTCACCGTCGCGGGGTCGATGTCGAGGACGCCGGCCTCGGACGCCAGTACGACGAGGCCGTCCTCGGTCACCCAGTACCGCGAGGGGCGCAGACCGTTGCGGTCCAGCACCGCGCCGACCTTGGTGCCGTCGGAGAAGACCACCGATGCCGGGCCGTCCCACGGCTCCATCAGCGTCGAGTGGAACTCGTAGAACGCGCGCCGCTGCGGATCCATCGTGGCGGCGTTCTCCCACGCCTCCGGGATCATCATCAGCATCGCGTGCGGCAGCGAGCGGCCACCGAGGTGCAGGAGCTCGAGGACCTCGTCGAAGGAGGCCGAGTCCGAGGCTCCCGGCGTACAGATCGGATAGAGCTGCTCGAGGTCACCCGGGATCAGGTCGCTGGCCAGCAGGGCCTCGCGGGCGCGCATCCAGTTCCGGTTGCCCTGGACGGTGTTGATCTCACCGTTGTGGGCGATGTACCGGTACGGGTGGGCCAGCGGCCAGGACGGGAACGTGTTTGTCGAGAACCGCGAGTGCACGACACCGATCGCCGAGGCGAGGTCCGGGTCGGTCAGCTCGGGGAAGAACTTGTCCAGCTGGTCGGTGGTGAGCATCCCCTTGTAGGTGATGGTCCGGCCCGACAGCGACGGGAAGTAGGTCTCGGTCTCCTTCTCGGCGCGCTTGCGCAGCCGGAAGGCCATCCGCTCCAGCGCGAGGCCGAGCACCCGGCCGGCCTTGGCCGACACGAAGAGCTGCTTGAACGTCGGCATCACCGAGCGCGCGGTCGAACCGAGCAGGTCGGGCGTGGTCGGGATGTCCCGCCAACCGACGACCGTCAGCTCTTCCTCGGCCGCGATCTCCTCGATCCGGGCGACCGCCTTGGCGGCGTCGTCGGGATCGGCGGGCAGGAACGCGATACCGGTCGCGTAACTGTGCGCCGCCGGCAGCTCGAACTCGCACACCTTGCGATAGAAGGCGTCCGGCACCTGGATCAGGATGCCCGCGCCGTCGCCGGAATCCGGTTCGGCGCCGGAGGCACCGCGATGTTCCAGGTTCCGCAGGGCGGTCAATGCCTTGGCCACGATGTCGTGGCTGGGTTCACCGGTCAGGGTCGCGACGAAAGCAACACCACACGCGTCGTGCTCGTGCAATCCGTCGTAGAGACCCTCGCTCGGCCTCTGCAGCTTCCCGATGGGGGGGCGACCAAACATTCAGGAGCTCCCGTCGTCCTACGGTCAACACAACTGGCCGCGGGACAACACTGGCCCAAGCCGGGAGTCCCGAGACTACCTCATGACGCCCGCCAGCTGGACTTTCTGTCCACCGCGAAACGCCTTGATGACCCACAGTAAGCAAGCGCTCACTACTAGCCTCCTATCTTCCCAGCAGACCGGCTCCGCAACCACCCACGCCACTTGAAATTCACCTGCTGAGACCCACCTGAAGCTGATAGGCCGGTGGCATGCCCTGGCACCCCTCCCCCGACTGGCAAGCGCTCACCTCAGGCACCGGCCAGGCCACCGGCGGCGTGTGGCGAACGCCGGACGGCCACGTGGTCAAGCGACTCGTCCCCGGCGTCGAGGACCAGCGCCATCACGCGTACTGGGAGCGTCAGGCGCTGGTCGCGTCTTCCGGCATCGTGGCCGGGACGTCAGGGCTCCGTACGGCGGAGTGCCTCGGGGTCGAGCGTGATGTGGAAGGGATCACGCTGCGGACGGCCTACGTGGCTCCGGCCGACTGGTCTCCGGAGGCGCTGGCTGGGGCTCTGGGGCGGTTCGCAGCGTGTTCCGTGCCCGAGCCTGCCTGGGGTGCACGGGACGTACTCCGGGACCGCCTGGCGACCGTGGAGCGGCGCGGCGGGTGGTCGTCGCTGTCCCGCTCAGGGCTCGCGACGCCGGCGATCGAGGAGCTGTGGAAGCGCCGCGACAGCGCACTCGCAGTACTCGATGCGCTCCCCCGCGTCCCGACACACGGGGACGCCCATCCGGTGAATCTGCTCGGCCGCGACGAGGACGATGTGGTCGCGATCGACTGGGAGCAGTTCGGCCTCGGTCCGGTCGGCTTCGATCTCGCCTACCTGCTCCTCGCGGTCGACGTACCGCTGGACGATCTCGTCGCGGCGCATGGAGGGGATGTACGACGCGGCGCTGCACTCGTGGCGGCGTACACGGGGGTGTCTCGGGCCGCGTGGGCGCTCTCACAGCCGGACGGTGGCGAACATCTCGCTCGACTGGCCCGGCTGTCGGCCGTGGTGGACGAGGCAGCGCAGATCGCGGGGTGATGAGCCGGGCTGGTGGTAGACCTGCGCGATGCGATGGGAACCTGAGCGGGACTGGACGCTGCTGGCCGCCGGTACCGAGATCACCCACGGCGGGGTGTGGCGGACGCCGGACCGGCAGGTCGTCAAGCGGCTCATCCCCGGCGACGAGCGGCCGAGCCGGTACGCGTACTGGCGCCGCCAGGCCGACCTCGCGAGCTCCGGACTCCTCGAGTTGACGACCGGTCTGCGCGCGCCGCGGTTCCTCAAGGCGGAGAGCGATCCGGACGGCATCACGCTGTGGTTCGAAGCGGTCGCGCCGAGTCCGGTGACGCCCGTGGAGGCAGCCGCTGCGCTCGGTCGGTTCGGGATCAATCACGTCGAGCCGGCCAGTTGGTTCTCGCGGCAGATCCTGCGCGATCGGCTCGCGGACGACGCCGTACATGGTGGGTGGGCGGCTTGTGCTACGGCGGACGAGCTGACACCCGACGTACGGCGGTCATGCGGCCTGCTGTGGACCCGGCGGGAGGAGGTACTGGCGGAGCTCGATCGGCTCCCGCAGCAGCTCGTCCACGGTGACGCGCACCCGCTCAACCTGCTCCGGCGCGAGGGAGACGACGTGATCGCGGCAGACTGGGATCAGTTCGGCATCGGCCCGCTGGGCTTCGATCTGGGCTACCTCCTGCAGTCCAGCCGGTCACCCGCCGACGAGCTCGTGGCCGCGTATCAAGCCGGCAGTTCGTCCGCCTGGCCGGCAACCCAGGTACGCCGCGGCGCCGTCCTGACCGCCGCCATCACCCTCGTCGCCCGCGCCGCGTGGGCCCTCGCCCAACCCGACCCCGACGATCACGTCCAACGGCTGGCCGACCTGTCCCCGCTCGTCGAAGAAGCCGTCAACCACGCCCCGTAGAAGGCCGCATAGCCTGGTTCCCAGGTGAGCGAGCATCTGGAGGATGGTAGCCATGGGGTTGACCGACTTTCCGCGGTATCCGTTGTTGTTCGGGCCTAGCCCGGTGCATCCGTTGGAGCGGCTGAGCGCCTATCTCGGTGGCGCGAAGATCTGGGCGAAGCGGGAGGACTGCAACTCCGGGCTCGCGTACGGCGGGAACAAGACGCGGAAGCTGGAGTACCTGCTGCCGGACGCGCTCGCGAGCGGAGCCGACACGCTGGTGTCGATCGGCGGGTACCAGTCGAACCACACGCGGCAGGTGGCAGCGGTGGCGGCCAAGGCCGGGCTGAAGGCCGTCCTCGTCCAGGAGAACTGGGTGAACTGGCCGGACGCGCTCAACGACCGGGTCGGGAACATCCTGCTCAGCCGGATCATGGGCGCCGAGGTGCGGCTTGACCCGTCCGGGTTCGGGATCGGGTTCAAGGACAGCTGGAAGCAGGCCCTCGCGGACGTCGAGGCCCGGGGCGGTACGCCGTACGCGATCCCGGCCGGCGCCTCGGACCATCGGCTCGGCGGACTCGGTTTCGCGAACTGGGCGTACGAGGTCGAGCAGCAGGAGCGTGAACTCGGGGTGTTCTTCGACACCATCGTCGTCTGCTCGGTGACCGGGTCGACGCACGCCGGGATGATCGCCGGTTTCGCCGGGCAGGACCGGCCGCGGCGGGTGATCGGCATCGACGCCAGCGCCAAGCTCCAGGAGACCCGCGACCAGGTCGAACGCATCGCCCGCGGCACCGCCGACCTGATCGGCCTCGGCCGGGACCTGCGTGCCGACGAGATCACCGTCCTCGAGGGCTGGGCCGGCGACGAGTACGGCATCCCCGTGCAGTCCACGCTGGACGCGATCCGCCTGACGGGTCAGCTCGAGGGCATGATCATCGACCCCGTGTACGAGGGAAAGTCGATGGCCGGCCTGATCGACCTGATCCGCAACGGCGACATCCCCAAGGACTCAACCGTCCTCTACGCCCACCTCGGCGGCCAGCCCGCACTCAACGCCTACAGCGGCCTGTTCCCCCAGAGTCAACCGATCCCCGGGCCGACCAACGTGCCGACAAAGTAGGTCAGGCCGGCGGCTGCGGCGCCGAGGAGGAGTTGGCGAAGGCCGGAGTACCACCAGGAGCGGGTGGTGACGCGGGAGACGACGGCGCCGCAGACGAACAGGGCCGTCAGCGACAGGATCAGCGAGGGCAGGACGTTACTCGCGCCCAGGAGGTACGGCGCCAGCGGGATGAAGGCACCGACGGCGAAGCAGACGAACGAGGACGCGGCCGCGACCACCGGGTTCGGTAGGTCGTCCGGGTCGATGCCGAGCTCCTCGCGGACGTGCTCCTCGAGGGCCTGGTCGGGGTCGGCGTGGAACTGCTTGGCGACCTTGCTGGCCAGGTCCGGGTCGAGGCCCTTCGCGCGGTAGGTCTCGGCGAGCTCGATCTCCTCGTCGACCGGGTGCCGCTTGATCTCCTTGCGCTCCACCTCGATCTCGGCGTGCGCCAGTTCCCGCTGCGAGGCGACCGAGGTGTACTCGCCCGCCGCCATCGAGAACGCACCGGCGGCCAGGCCCGCGAGGCCGGCCAGCACGATGAACTTCGAGCCCGAACTGGTGCCGCCGTCCATGCCGGCGATCAGCGCGAAGTTCGAGACCAGCCCGTCCATCGCGCCGAATACCGCCGGCCGCAGCCAACCGCCGTTCACATCACGGTGGGTGTGATCACCGTGATGCTCAGGCGAAACAGCAGGCGTCTCAGTCACGTGCCCCGTCATTCGGTTCGGTCTTCGCAGATCCGTTGGTAGTACCCGCATCTACCTTGCCTGAGTCGTCCGCCTGCTCGGAATCCGCGGCCGGCTCCGGCTCTGCGGACTCGGCGGACTCTTTGGGCTCGGCGGCGTCGGCCGTCTCCGGGGTCGGCGTTGTTCCGGCCGCGGCGCCGGTGGAGATGTCCTCCTGGCCGGGGCGTTTCCAGGCGCTGATGGCGAAGGCGATGACGGCGATCACGAAGAGGATGATCGCGGTCCACACGTTCAGGCGCAGGCCGAAGAAGTGGTTCACGGTGTCGATCCGCAGGTTCTCGATCCAGGCACGACCGGCGGTGTACGCCGCGACGTACAGGAAGAACGCCCGTCCGTGGCCGAGTTTGAACCGGCGGTCGACGATCAGGATCAGCGCGACCACACCGAGGTTCCAGACCGCTTCGTAGAGGAACGTCGGCTGGAAGGTCGCGAAGTCGGCGTACCCGTCCGGGCGGTGCCCCGGCGCGATCTCCAGGCCCCACGGCTTCGTGGTCGGGCGGCCGAACAGCTCCTGGTTGAAGTAGTTCCCGAACCGGCCGAAGATCTGCGCCAGTGCGATCCCGGGCGCCATCGCGTCCGCGACCGCCAGGAACGGCACCTTGGCGCGCCGGCAGGCGATCCAGGCGCCGAGCGCACCGAAGCCGACCGCACCCCAGATACCGAGGCCGCCGTGCCAGATCTTCAGCGCGTCGATCGGGTGCTTGCCCGCGCCGAAGTACAGCTCGGCGTCGGTCACCACGTGGTAGATCCGGGCACCGACCAGTCCGAACGGGATCGCCCAGAACATGATGTCGGCGAGCACCGGCGCGGAGCCGCCGCGCGCCACCCAGCGCCGGCGGCCGAGCCAGTACCCGGCGAAGATACCGGCCAGGATGCACAGCGCGTAGGCGCGGATCGGCAGACCGAAGAGGTGCCAGACGCCCTGGCTCGGACTAGGGATGAACGCCGGAACCATCACGGCGGGAATCAGACTAGACATGGCAAATGGGAACGCTACTCGACCCGCCAGAACACGGCCAGGAACGCACGGTCACGATGGGGCCTCAGCTTGCGACCGCGTCGACGGCCTTCTGCAGGCCCTCCGCGGTCAGTTGGTCGGCGGCCAGCTGCTTGCCGTTGACGTAGACGGTCGGCGTCCCGGTCACACCCCGGTCGTCGGACGCCTTGCTCACCGACTCCAGCCAGCCCGCGTAGGTGTTGTCCTGCAACGCCTGCTGGAACTTCTGGTCGCCGACGCCGAGCTGCTTGCCGAGCTCGATCAGCTGGTCGGTGGTCCAGGACTTCGAGAAGTCGCCGTACATCTCGTCGGCGAAGCTCAGCGCCTTGCCGTTCGCGGCGGCCGCGGCGAACGCGTTCGCCAGCCGCGGCGAGGCGTCCGGGTTCACGAACTGCAACGGCCAGTACGTCAGCGTCGCCGTACCGTCCTGGACGAGCTTGTCGACGGTGGCGCCGCTCGCCTCCTCGAACTCCGCGCAGTGCGGGCAGCGGAAGTCGAGGTACAGGTCGATGTTCACCTTGGCGCCGGCCTTGCCGACCGTGACGCCCTTGCCGTCCGTACCCGGGCCGGTGATCACCGCCGGCTCGGGGCGGCCGAGCGAGCTCACCTCGACCTTGGAGTGACCGCGGTAGTACTGGACGCCGACCCCGGCGGCGAGCGCCAGGACCAGGACGATCACCACGACGATCCCGGGTGAGATCCGGCGCTTCGGCTGCTGCAGCAGCGGATTCCCGGGGGCATTGGTCTTGCTCACGACGCGGCGACTCCTTGTGCTTCGGATACGACGGCGAACTTGCTCGCCGGGAACAACCACAGCCATCCGGCCAGCGCCAGCAGACCGAGATCGCGGACGATCTCCTGCAGGTACTGCGTCTGGCCGCGCGCGACCTGACCGCCGCCGCCGAAGCAGCCGCAGTCGATCGACAGGCCGCGAGCCCAGGCGGACGAGACCGCGGCGATGAACACGATCAGGAAAACACCTGCGGCCGCGGCCGCGGCGCGGACACCGAAGCCGACGATCAACAGCAACCCGATCGCGATCTCCAGGAACGGCAGGCCCCAGCCGACCGGCTGCACCAGCGCCGACGGGAGCAGTTCGTACGCACGGACCGCCTGCGCGGCCGTCTCCGGATCGGTCACCTTGAGCGCGCCGGCGACCAGCATCACACCGCCGAGCAGCAGCCGCGCTCCGAGCGAGACCCATCCGAACCAGGAGCGACGCTTCACTGGTTCGCCTCGACCAACTTCCCGAAGTCGTGGGACAGATCACCGATCGCAGCGTTCGACAACCAGATGATGGTCGCCTTGTCGTTCTTCCCGAACCCGATCACCTGCGCTCCGTGACCGACCTCGTACCCACCGGAGGGGAGTTTCTGCATCCCTTCCACCGGTACGCCGACCGCCTTGGCGACGTCCTTGATCGACGTCAGCGATCCGGTCAGCCCGGTGAACGCCGGGTCGAAGCGGTCCAGGTACTTGCGGATCACCGGACCGGTGTCACGCGCCGGATCCGTGGTGATGAACAGCATCTGGATCTGGTCCTGCACCGACTTGTCGAGCTTGGTCAGCGCGGACGCCACGTCGGCCATCACCGTCGGGCACACGTCGGGGCAGTTCGTGTAACCGAAGAACACCAGCGTGACCGGCTTCTTCGTCGACGTCACCAGGTTGAACGGATTCCCGTTCGTGTCCGTCAGGGTTGCCGCGGGCATCGAGTACGGCCGGTCCAGCGTCGCGCCGCGCAACCCGTTCGGGTCCTGGCTGCTGCGGATGATCGCGCCGCCGGGGTTGTCGGGTTTCTCGTCCTTGCCACTGCAGCCCGCGAGGGCGAGCAGAGCCACCGCGGTCAGCAGGAGCACCGCGTTCCTGGTTCGACTCACGGCGGTACTAACGCTCGACGGTGGCGCGAGGTTCCCGGCGGACGCCCGCGGCCAGGTCCTCGGTCAGTGTGCGAACCCCGGCCGGGCCACCGTCGGTAAGGGCCTTGACGAGGGCCGCGCCAACGATCGCCGCGTCCGCGAACGCCACCACGCCGGCCGCCTGGTCACCGTTCGAGATGCCGAGGCCGACGCCGACCGGCACGCCCGTCGCCGCCTTCACCCGGGCGACCAGCGGCGCCGCGAGGTCCGACGGCTTGTCCCGGGCGCCGGTGACACCCATCACAGCGGTCGCGTAGACGAACCCGCGGCAGGCCGCTGTCGTCATCGCGATCCGCTCGTCGGTCGACGACGGCGAGACCAGGAACACCTTGTCCAGGTCGTGTTTGTCCGCGGCCGCGATCCACTCCGCGCCCTCGTCCGGGATCAGGTCGGGCGTGATCAGCCCCGCTCCCCCGACCCCGGCGAAGTCCGCCGCGAAACGGTCCACGCCGTACCGCTCGACCGGGTTCCAGTACGTCATCACGAGCACCGGGACGTCGGAGTACGCCGCGACCTTCTCGACCGTGCTGAGCACGTCGCGGGTCCGCAGGCCGCCGGCCCGCGCGATCTCGGTGGCGCGCTGGATGGTGACACCGTCCATCACCGGGTCGCTGTACGGCAGGCCGATCTCGATCACGTCGACGCCGCCGTCGACGAGCGCCTTGATCCCGTCCACGCCACCGTCGTACGTCGGGTATCCGGCCGGCAGGTACCCGACCAGGGCACCGCGGCCCTCGTCGGTCGCCTTCCGGATCGCCGCGCCGGCCTTGCCCAGGGCAACGAGTTCACTCATCGCCGGCCCCCTTCTCACCCAGGCCGAACCAGCTGGCGGCCGTGTCCATGTCCTTGTCCCCGCGACCGGACAGGTTCACCAGGATAGTTGCCTCAGGCCCCAGTTCCTTGGCGATGTCGAGCGCGCCGGCGACCGCGTGCGCGGACTCGATCGCGGGGATGATGCCCTCGGTTCTCGACAGCAGCCGGAACGCTTCCATCGCCTCGGCGTCGGTGATCGGCCGGTACGACGCTCGCCCGGTCTCCGCCAGCCACGCGTGCTCCGGACCGACGCCCGGGTAGTCCAGCCCGGCCGAGATCGAGTGCGACTCGATCGTCTGCCCGTCCTCGTCCTGCAACAGGAACGACCGCGCACCGTGCAGTACGCCGACCTGACCGGCAGTGATCGTGGCGGCGTGCCGGCCGGTCTCGAACCCGTCGCCGCCCGGCTCGATGCCGTACAGCAACACGGCTTCGTCGGGGATGAATGCGGTGAACAGACCGATCGCGTTCGACCCGCCGCCGACCGACGCGACCGCGGCGTCCGGCAGTGTGCCGAGCAGTTCGAGGGACTGCTCGCGGGCCTCGTCGCCGATCCCGCGGACGAAGTCGCGCACCATCGCCGGGAACGGGTGCGAACCGGCCGCCGTACCGAGGATGTAGTGCGTCTTGTCCACGCTGGCGACCCAGTCGCGGAGCGCTTCGTTGATCGCGTCCTTCAGAGTCCGGCTGCCGGTCTTGACCGAGATCACCTCGGCGCCGAGCAGCCGCATCCGGGCCACGTTCAGCGCCTGGCGCTCGGTGTCGACCTCGCCCATGTAGACGACGCACTCGAGGCCGAGGTACGCGCAGGCGGTCGCGGTCGCGACGCCGTGCTGGCCGGCGCCGGTCTCGGCGATCACCCGCGGCTTGCCCATCCGCTTGGTGAGCAGCGCCTGGCCGATCGCGTTCCGGATCTTGTGCGCGCCGGTGTGGTTCAGGTCCTCGCGCTTCAGCAGGATCCGCGCGCCGGCCACGTCGGACAGCCGGGTCGCGTCGTACAGCAGGCTCGGGGCGCCGATGTACTCGCGCAGCATCCGCTCGAACTCGTCGGTGAACTCGGCGTCGGCCATGGCGTCCCGCCAGGCCTGGGTCAGTTCGTCGAGCGGCGCGATCAGCGCCTCCGGCATGAACCTGCCGCCGAAACGGCCGAAGTGCCCGAACTGGTCGGGCAGCACAGTAGTCATCCGACAAAACCTTCCAAACCCGGCCCAGACGGCACGGGAGAGTTTCTGCCCCGAGCCGTTTGGACCGGCCGAGGATTACTAGTGGCGCTGCTGGATGGCGGGATGCGATCCGGCGGCGACGAGGTCGGCGACCGAGGCGCGAGGATCGCGGCCGGTCACCAGGGTCTCACCGACGAGGACGACATCGGCCCCGGCGCGCGCGAACTCGATTACATCATGCGGCCCGCGGACACCCGACTCCGCCACCCGGACCAGCTCGGTCGGGATCGTCGGCGCCACCCGCGCGAAGGTGTCCCGGTCGACCTCGAGGGTCTTCAGGTTCCGGTTGTTCACACCGATCAGCTGAGCGCCGGCGTCCACCGCACGCCGGGTCTCCTCCTCGTCGTGCACCTCGACCAGCGGGCACAGGCCGATCGACTGGGCCCGCTCGATCAGCGAGACCAGCGCCTCCTGCTCCAGCGCCGCGGCGATCAGCAGCACCATGTCGGCACCGGCCGCGCGCGCCTCCCAGAGCTGGTACGACGAGACGATGAAGTCCTTGCGCAGCACCGGCACGTCGACGCGGCCGCGGACCGCGCGCAGGTCGTCCAGGCTGCCGTTGAACCGGCGCTCTTCGGTCAGCACCGAAATCGCCGCCGCACCGCCCAGCTCGTACTCCCCGGCCAGCGCGGCCGGGTCGGTGATCTCGGCCAGCTCGCCCTTCGACGGGCTGGACCGCTTCACCTCGGCGATCACCGCGATCCCGTCGCCGCGGAACACCGGCATCGGGTCCTTGGCGTCCGGCTTGCGCTGGGCCTCCAGCTTCAGGTCGTCCAGGCTGACCCGCGCCTGGCGCTCCGCGAGGTCCGCACGGACCCCGGCGAGGATGTCGTCAAGCACAGTCATGTCCGTCCGCCCCTCAGTGGTCGCCGTCGCTCGGAACCCCGAAGCCCAGCAACTGCAGCACCTTGCCGGCCAGCGCACCCAGCACCGCGATGCCGACAGAGATCCAGAACAGCACCCAGTTCGGGCCGAGCACCATCGCGATGGCGCCGAGCGTGAACGCGACCAGCACGATCGCCACCGCGGTCCAAGCCGCCGGGCTGTTGCCGTGCAGATCGTGAGGTGCTTCCTCCTCGATCCGGGCTGTTGTTTGATTGGCCCCTAGAGAGGACACAGAATTGTCCATAGTACGCGCCACTCCTCCTCGTCGTCCCGGTCCTATTGTGGCGGTAGCCCGCCGCGATCAGAGAGTCGGGTCCTCCCCGGCGTCGATCGCCTTCCACTGATCGGCTGGTGAGGCAGCCGGATCACGCTCGTAACGCTGGGTCGCGCGGCGCCAGCGTTGCGCCGTCAGGATCGCGATCAGACCCGCCGCGACCAGGGCGATACCGCCGCCCAGCGCGAACCACGGCGCCGGTCCACCGGTCTGCGTCACCTGGTCGGCGAGCACATCACTGATCTCCGGCCGCAACCGGCTCAGTTCCTCGCTGCTCGGCCGCACCGTCAGCGCGACCACGACCGCGACCACACCCATCACCAGTACGAGGGCGCCCAGCACGCGGCGCAGCGCCGTACCGGCGAGTTTCATCACGACCACGGCCACCACCGACGCGAGCGCCAGCGTCACCGGGGCCTTGGTGATCGTGTAGCCGTTGAAGTGCACCGGCAGCCGGCCGTTGCCCGGGTCGACCGTGACCCAGGTCAGGTACGCCGACAACCCGAGCAGCGCGAGCGCCAGCACGGTGAGGACGTCGACCAACCGCTGCGGTTTGAGCATCAGACGTCCTTGAACGTTCCCGCGACGGCGATCGCGTTCAGCACCGCGGCCGCCTTGGTCCGGCACTCGGCGTCCTCCGACGCCGGGTCGGAGTCGGCGACGATGCCCGCACCCGCCTGTACGTACGCCGTCCCGCCGCGCAGCACCGCGGTCCGGATCGCGATCGCGGTGTCGGCGTCACCCGCGAAGTCGAGGTAGCCGACGACACCGCCGTACACGCCGCGGCGGGTGACCTCGAGCTTGTCGATGATCTCCATCGCGCGCGGTTTCGGGGCCCCGGACAACGTGCCGGCCGGGAACGCCGCGGCGAGCGCGTCGAACGCGGTCCGCCCGGCGGCCAGCCGGCCGGTCACCGTGGACTCCAGGTGCATCACGTGGCTGTAGCGGCGGACGTCCATGAAGTCGACGACCTCGACCGTGCCCGGCGCGCAGACCTTGCCGACGTCGTTGCGGCCGAGGTCGACCAGCATCAGGTGCTCGGCGCGCTCCTTCACGTCCGCGCGCAACTCCTCCTCCAGCGCGTGGTCCTCCTCCGGCGTCGCGCCGCGGCGGCGGGTGCCGGCGATCGGGTGCAGGATCACCTTGTTGTCGGTGACCTTCACCAGCGCTTCCGGGCTGGAGCCGACGATGTCGAACCCGTCCAGGCGGACGAGGTACATGTACGGGCTCGGGTTCGAGCGGCGCAGTACCCGGTAGATGTCCAGGGCCGACGCGGTGGTCGGCAGCTCGAACCGCTGCGAGACGACGATCTGGAACGCCTCGCCGGCCCGGATCTCCTCCTTGGCGTGCTCGACCGCCTCCCGGTACTCCACGCTGGAGCGCTGGCGATGCGGGTCCGGCTCGGCCTGACGGTCCGCCTGCACGACGTACGACGGGGTGGGTTGCGCGAGGTCGCGCTCCATCGCGTCGAGCCGGCGTACGGCGTCCGCGTAGGCCTCGTCGACGCGGTCGTCGGAGTCGTCCCAGTTGACCGCGTTCGCGATCAGCCAGATCTCGCCGGTCTCGTGGTCGAGCGCGGCCAGGTCGGTGGCGAACAGGAACGTCAGTTCGGGCAGGCCGAGGTCGTCGGTGGTTGTGTCCGGCAACCGCTCCAGGCGGCGAACGGCGTCGTACCCGAGGAAGCCGACCATGCCGCCGGTCAGCGGAGGCAGGTCCGGGAGGCGCGGCGTGTGCAGGATCTCGAGCGTCTCGCGGAGTGCCTGCAGCGGGTCACCGGTCTGCGGCAGCCCGACCGGCGGGTTGCCGGTCCAGATCGCCTCGCCGTCGCGCTCGGTCAGCGTCGCGGCGGAGCGGACGCCGATGAACGAGTACCGCGACCAGACGCCGCCGTTCTCGGCCGACTCCAGCAGGAACGTGCCCTCGCGCTCGGCGGCGAGCTTGCCGTACACACCGATCGGCGTCTCCGCGTCGGCCATCAGCCGCCGGGTGACGGGGATGACCCGGCGATCCTTGGCGTACTCGCGGAAGGTCTCCAGCTCCGGAACCGTCACGCCGCCACCTCGATCTCACCGTGCTCGAAGCAGCTGCGGGTGCCGGTGTGGCAGGCCGGCCCTTCCTGGTCGACGAGCACCAGGAGGGTGTCCGCGTCGCAGTCGACGAGGATCTGCTTGACGTGCTGACGATGGCCGCTGGTCTCGCCCTTGACCCAGTACTCCTGCCGGCTGCGCGACCAGAAGGTACTGCGCCCGGTGTCCGCGGTACGGCGTACCGCCTCGGCGTTCATCCAGCCCACCATCAGGACCTCGCGCGTGTCGTACTGCTGCACCACTGCCGGGATCAGACCGGCCGCGTCGAAGGTCAACTCGTCGATGTTCACCGGCCTATTGTCTCCGATGACGACGAGTGCCCCGACCACGGGAGGTCGCAGTGGACCTGAACGCCTACTACGCCGAGAACCGGCGACGCCGGGACCTGGCTCAGCAGGAGTTCGCCGAACGGAGGCACAAATGGCGGTTCGCGCTCTCCGCGGACGCGGCGGCCTGGGCCGACAGCTGGCCGGGTCCGGTCGACGCCGGCAACCTCGGCGCGCTGGTCCGTGACGCCGACGCCGACGGCTTGTTCCTGACCCCGGAGCCCGGCTCGATCCGGACCGCTTTCAGCACCCGCGACCCCGACACCGAGGAGACCACCGGCGAGGGCTTCGGCTTCTGGCCGACCGTAGCGGAGCACCTGATCGTCCAGGCCGGGACCGCGATCGGGTACGACGAGTTGCCCGGGCTCGGCGTACTCGAGGTACTGCGGCGGGTTGTTGACACGTTCACGACCCCGCGGGCGAGCTACCAACAGGCCTGACAGGATGGCGGGATGACGACGAGTGAGGCGCGGGTCGAGGCGGTGCTGACCGAGCAACCGGTTGTGGACGGGCACAACGACCTGCCGATTGCGTTCTACGAGCTGTGTGGGTACGACCTGGACGCCCACGATCTCGCCGGGCCGGTGCCGCAGCTGAACACCGACCTGCCGCGGCTGCGCGCCGGCCACGTCGGTGCCCAGTTCTGGTCCCTTTGGGTGCCGCAGGACGAGCATGCGGTACGGCGTACCTTCGAGCAGCTCGACTTCGTCCGGCGGTTCGTCGAGCGGTTCCCGTCCGAACTGCAGCTCGCGGACTCGGCCGACGATGTGGACGCGGCGCTCAAGGCCGGCCGGATCGCGTCGCTGATGGGCATGGAGGGCGGCCACTCGATCGGTGAGTCGCTCGGCGTGTTGCGGGTGATGCGCAGCCTCGGCGTCCGATACATGACGCTCACGCACAACAACAACGTGTCCTGGGCCGACTCGGCGACCGACGAGCCGGTGCTCGGCGGGCTCAGCGAGTTCGGCGAGGACGTCGTCCGGGAGATGAACCGGATCGGCATGCTCGTCGACCTCTCGCACGTCTCGGCGGACACCATGCGGCACGCGCTGCGGGTGACGAGCGCACCGGTGATCTTCAGCCACTCGTCGGCGCGCGCGGTCTGCGACGTACCGCGGAACGCGCCCGACGACGTCCTCGAGACGCTGGCCCGCAACGACGGCGTCTGCATGGTCACCTTCGTCCCGTACTTCGTCTCCCAGCGGTACGTCGACTGGGTCGACGGAATGCATGCGCTCGCGAAGGAACACGGGCTGGAGCACCGCGAGCACCGCGAGCAGGTGCAGGCGATGTACGGCGTACCCGAGCCGGCCGTCACGCTCGCGGACGTGGTGGAGCACGTCGAGCACGTCCGCGAGGTGGCCGGCGTCGATCACATCGGTGTGGGTGGCGACTACGACGGCTGCCCGGACTTCCCGGTGGAGCTGCCGGACGTGGCGTCGTACCCGGTGCTGTTCACGGCGCTGGCCGACCGCGGCTGGAGCGACGAGGAACTCGCGAAGCTTGCCGGCGGCAACATCCGCCGGGTGCTCCGGGCCGCGGACGACGCCGCGGTCTGATCTTTCGCGGCCCGGCGTCCTGGTCAGGCGTCGCGGTACTGGGAGCGGATCTCGTCCTGCGGCTCGAGGCCGGCGGCCTGGTACGTCGCGACCGCGCCGACGTTGAACGCCGGCGTGACGGTGTAGATGCTGGACGCGCCGAGCTCCCGCATCGCCCGCGCGCAGGCAAGCACGATCGCCGTACCGTAGCCACGCCCGCGGTGCAGCCGGTGCACGCCCATCGGCTCGATGTACCCGGGCTTGCCCGCGCCGGCCGACCAGACCGTCGCCGCGGCGACCGACTCGCCGATGTCGTTCCGCAGGACCAGGCACTGTGCGTCGTCGTACGGCAGACCGCCCGCCATCGCGAACCAGCGCTCGTTGGTGAAGGTCGACCCGTCGAACGACGCCAGCTGTACGCCGACCCGCTCGTGCGCCTCCTCGGCCCCGATCACGTCGATCCGGACTCCCGGGTCCGGGACCGGGTCGGCGAGGTCGCGGCAGACCGGGATCCACGGCTGGTCCGCGTTCCAGCCGTCCTTGAACAGCAGGTCCTGGACGAGCGCTCCCATCGGCGTCTCGACGAACACCTTGCCGTCGAGCAGGACACCGGCCGCCGGGTCGGACACGTCGGCGACGATCCGCTGCGCGAGCTCCTCGTCGCGCTGCGCGTCCGGCGCGATCGACATCCGCACCCAGTCCGGCTCGTCGAGCATCCCGATCGCGACGATCTCCCCGTCCCGCCGCCAGATCCGCGTCGCGGCCGCCGTCTTCTCGATCCCGAACCGCCAGAACCACCCGAGATCCCCCGGATGCAACTGCAGCGGCACCCCTTCCCGCGTCCAGTCCCGCAACACCTCCACAACATCCCCGAGCTCCCCGACCCCCGCAGTACCCATCTCAATCGCCATACCCCGATCCCACACCATCCCCCCACCACTCCGCACACCGGTTTACCGACGGCGCGTGACCGTGGATGCCCAGCAACCGGAACCGGTGCGGAAAATTGGTTGGTGGGGGCTCCTAGAGGGGTTTGTGATTTTTCGGGGAGGGCACGGGACGGGCTCAAGTGACAACCGACGGATGGAGTGGCTGTGCTGACCCTGACTGAGAACGCGACGCTGGTGATCAAGAGCATCACTGGGGTCGAGGGCGCGCCGGAGGGAGCCGGTGTGCGGATCTCGCAGGAGAACCCGGCGGATCCGGCACTGGCGGTGACCACGACCGAGGCTCCGCAGCCGGGTGACCAGGTCGTCGAGGAGGCGGGTGCCCGGGTCTTCCTGGAGCAGAACGCCGCGAACGCCCTCGACGACAAGATCCTGGACGCGGCGGTCGACGACAAGGGCGGTGTCGAGTTCCTGCTGGTCCCGCAGCCCGGGGCCGGCCGGGAGAACGGTGCCGCCCCGACCCCCTGACACACGTAGGTGTGTACCGAAGAACGGGTAGTGATCCCTAATCCCGTCCGCCGGCAGGCCGCGCCCAGCGCGGCCTGCGCCGCGGTCGGGCGGGCACTACCCGTTCTTCTGTCCGCACACCCTGTGGCTGAGTCAGATCGAGCTGCGTTGGGCGATCCAGCTGTCGTGCAGCCGCGTGTACACCCCGCCCGCGCCGACCAGCTCGGCGTGCGGCCCGCGCTCCACGATCTCGCCCTCGTCGAACACCAGCACCTCGTCCGCCGCTTCAGCCGTCGACAAACGGTGCGCGATCGTCACCGACGTACGCCCGGCCATGAGTCGCTCGAGCGCCGCGTTCACCCGTACTTCGGTCCCGGGGTCGACCGCTGAGGTCGCCTCGTCGAGCACCAGGAGATCCGGGTCCGCGATGTTGGCGCGCACCAGCGCGACCAGCTGCCGCTCCCCCGCCGACAGCGACTCGCCGCGCTGACCGACCGGCGACTCCAGCCCGTCCGGCAGTGACTCCAGCCAGTCGGTCAGGCCGAGTGAGCCGAACGCCGTCACGAGTTCCGCGTCGGTGACGTCCGGTCGGCCGAACCGCACGTTGTCCGCGAGCGACGCGTCGAACAGGTACCCGTCCTGCGGCACCATCACGACCCGCTCCCGCAGCGACTCGAACGAGATGTCCTTGGCGTCCACCCCGTCCAGCTTCACCGCCCCGGACGTCGGATCCATCAACCGGGTCAGCAACTTCGCGAACGTCGTCTTCCCCGAGCCTGTCTCGCCGACCACCGCGACCCGCCGGTGCGGCGCGATCCGTACGTCGACATCCCGCAGTACCAGCTCGCCTTCCGGATAGGCGAAGTCCACGTCGGCGAACTCGACCGTGATCGGCCCACGCGGCTGCTTCACGCCCTCGGTCCCCGGGTCCACGACGTCGGCCGGCGTGGCGATCACGCCGAGCACCCGCCGCCAGCCGGCGAACGCGCTCTGTGCGTCGGTCAGCACCTGCGTCGCGATCTGCACCGGGTCCGAGAACAGGGCGACCAGGAACATGAACGCCAGCAACTCACCCAGCGTCGCCTGCTTGTCCACACCGAGCAGTACGCCGACCGTCAGCACCCCAGCGTTCGCGAGGCCCGCCGCGAGACCTCCGATGGAGAACGTCAGACCGGTGATCGCCTGCGCCTTCGTCGCCGTCCGCCGGTAGTCCTCGATCGACGAGTCGATCCGGCCCTGCGTGCGCTGCTCGATCGCGTACGAGCGGACCACCTGCGCGCCGACGACCGGCTCCGCGATCGCGGACAGCATCTCGCCGACCTTCGCCCGGACGATCCCGTACGCCGCCGACATCGCGCGCTGCAGGTACTTGAGACTCCCGAACAGCGGGACGAAGCAGACCAGTACCACCAGCGCGAGCTGCCAGGAGTAGAAGAACATCACGATCGTCGCGAGCAGCATCTGACCGAGGCTGACCAGGAAGATGAACCCGCCGAACTGCAGGAACTGCGACACGGTGTCGACGTCCGACGTGACCCGGCTGACCAGCGCGCCACGCCGCTCGGTGCTCTGCGTCAGCACCGGCAGGTCGTGCACGTGCCGGAACGCCTTGATCCGCATCGTCGCGAGCCCGTGCTCGGAGTTGACCGCCAGCCGCACGGTCGTCAGGTACGACGCTCCCGCGGTCAGGATCACGCCCAGCGCGCAGACCAGGCACATCCACGCGACGTACGACATGTCCGGGCCGTTCGGACCCGACAGCCCCTTGTCGATCGTCTGCTGCACCGCGATCGGTACGACGATCCGCCCGGCCGTCATGGTCAGCGCCAGGATGCCGGTCAGCACCCACCCGCGGGCCAGCTCGGGTGAGACCTTCAGCCCGTCCTTGAGGGTCTGCAGGCCGCCCGCGTTGTCACCGTGGTCGAGGCGGCTCGCTTCGGCGGCACTCACGCTGATGCTCCTTCGGAATCGAGATCGTCGGCCGACTCGGCCTCTTCCTGGCGGCGCTCGGCGTCCTTCTCGTACGCGTCGACGAGATCGCGGTAGGCAGGAGTGCTTTCCTGCAGCTCGGTGTGCGTGCCGTGCGCCTGGATCCGGCCGTGGTCGAGGAACAGCACCTCGTCGGCCAGCGAGATCGTCGCCTTCCGGTACGCGATCACCAGAACCGTGGTCGCCGCGCCGGCGTCCTCCTGCACCGCGGACCGCAGGCCGGCCAGGATCCGCGCCTCGACCTGCGGGTCCACCGCGCTGGTCGCGTCGTCGAGGATCAGCAGCCGCGGCCGCCGGACCAGGGCCCGGGCCAGCGCAATCCGCTGCCGTTGCCCGCCGGACAGCGTCGTACCGCGCTCGCCGACCTTGGTGTCGAGGCCGTCGGACAGCGACTTCACGAAGCCGTCGCCCTGGGCGATCCGCAGCGCGTCCCAGACGTCGTCGTCGCTGTAGTCGCCGCCGAGCGTGATGTTGCCGCGGATCGTGTCGTCGAACAGGAACGCGGTCTGCGCGACCAGCGCGACGGAACCGGCCAGCTCGTCGCGCGCCAGCTCGCGCAGATCGACCCCGTCCACCTTGACGACGCCGGACTCCGGGTCGACCAGGCGGGTCAGCATCGTGGTCAGCGTCGATTTCCCGGCGCCGGTCGGGCCGACGACCGCGACCGTTCGGCCGGGCTCGACGGTGAAGTCGACACCAGCGAGTACGTCGCGCTCGGGCAGGTACCCGAACCGGACGCCGGCCACCTGCAGCCGGGCCGCCTTCGCCGACGTCAGCTTCGCCTCGCCGTACTCCATGCCGCCCTCGGCGGTCAGCACCCGCTGCACCCGGTCCCAGCCGACGACCGAGCGCGGCAGCTCGCCGAGCACCCAGCCGAGCGCACGGATCGGGAACCCGATCAGCGTGAACAGGAACGCCACCTGGACGACGTCACCCGCGTCCGCGCCGCCGGACCGCACCCGCCCGACGCCGACC
This sequence comes from Kribbella sp. NPDC054772, assembly GCF_053611945.1. Classification (NCBI taxonomy): domain Bacteria; kingdom Bacillati; phylum Actinomycetota; class Actinomycetes; order Propionibacteriales; family Kribbellaceae; genus Kribbella; species Kribbella sp. NPDC054772. The sequence continues at coordinate 165,277 of NZ_JBSHBJ010000002.1, forward strand.
AGCAGCACCGCGAGCACCCCGAGCCGGGGCAACCCGTCGATCACCGGGTCGAACATGCCGCGGGCCTTGTTCACCGCGATGTTCGCGTCCCGGAGCGCGTACGTCGGGCCGCGGAAGCGCTCGGTCTCGGCGGCCTCCCGGCCCAGCGTCTTCACCACCAGCGCACCGTCGAACGACTCGTGCGCGACCTCGGAGACGTCGGCGCGGAGCTGCTGCGCGCGGGTCGCGAGCGGCTGCAGGTACCGCTGGAAGATCACGTTCGCGACGAAGACCAGCGGGAACACCAGGCAGCCGACCAGCGCCAGCCAGACGTCGGCGGCGAACATCGCGATGGTCGCGAAGATCAGCATCGCGATCACCCCGATCGCCATCGGCAGCGGCGCGATCACGAACCAGGTGGACTCCACGTCGGCGTTCGCGTTCGACAGCAACATGCCCGTCGAGTGCTGGTGGTGCCACTCCAGCGGGAGCTTCAGGTACTGCCGGGTGACGCGTCGGCGGTACGTCGCCTGCAGCCGGAACTGCATCACGCCGGCCCCGAGCCGCCGGCCGACGACGCCGATCGCGTTCAGGATCGCGATCCCGATGAACAGCGAGATCAGCGTCGCGATCGCGCCGGTGCTGGTGTGACCGCTCTCGAACGCGGGCCGGATGATGTGGTCGGTGGACCAGCCGAGGGCCCAGCCGCCGGCCACGGTCATCCCGCCGTACAGCATGCTGGCGAGCACGGACAGCGCGAAGATGCCCGGCTCCTCCCAGATCGCGACCCGCAGCACCCCGAACCCCCGCCGGGTGACGCTGCCCTTGTCGGGGACTCTCGGGACAGGCAAGACACGCTCCAGGGACAGTCAGGTGCATTCACGAACCACAGACATGACAACGAATGACATTCTGCCTCAACCAACCGACAACTACGATCGGGTATGTGACCGACTACAGCCGGGTAGAACGCCTCGCTCTGTGTGAACTGTTCGATCAAGTCGGACCAGCCGCCCCCACTCTGTGCGAGGGCTGGGACGCCTACGACCTCGCGGTCCATCTGTATGTGCGGGAAGCCGATCCGATGGCCGGCCCCGGGATCATGATCCCCGCGCTCGCCGCCACCACCGAGCGGCGGATGAAGCGCGTCAAGGAGCGCTTCGGGTTCGCCGAGGTGGTCGAGAAGGTGCGCAACGGACCGCCCCCGGTCTCGATCTACGCCCTCCCCAAACTCGGCCACCAGCTGAACACCACCGAGTACTTCGTGCACCACGAGGACGTCCGCCGCGCGCAACCGGAGTACGACGTCCGGGAGCTGCCCGCCGAACAGCAGGACGGCCTGTGGAAGGCGGTCCGGCTGGCGGCGAAGACGATGACCCGCAAGTCGCCGACCGGCCTGGTGCTCAGCCGGCCCGACGGTACGTCGTCCGTCGCGAAGCGGCCGAACGAACTCGGCTCGGTGACGGTGACCGGTGAGCCGGCCGAGCTCGTGCTGTTCTGCTTCGGGCGGCAGCAGGTGGCCGACGTCCAGCTGGATGGTGACGCGGAGGCCGTGGAGCAGCTCCGCAACGCCTCATTTGGAGTGTGAACGCCCGCGCCGGGCGCGCTGCACCAAGCCGCTGACCACAGTGGTCAGGATGACCAGCACGATCGCCGCCAGCACGCCCTGCCAGGGCTCGTCGAACAGCGCGTAGCCGAGCAGCCCGATCGCCATGTAGACCGCCGCCCACAGCGACGACGCGATCAGGTCGACCACCGCGAACCGCTCCCACTTGTATCCCGCGAGCCCGGCCGCCAGCAGCACGGGAACCCGGCCGCCCGGGATCAGCCGCGACGTCAGCAGTACGCCGATCTCGTGGTCGGCCAAGCGTTGCCGCAGCGAGTACAGCGAGGCGTTGTCGCGCAACCAGCCGACCCGCTTGGCCAGTCGCTCACCGCCGAAGCGGCACCCGGCGTACACGATCAGGTCGCCCAGGTATGCTCCCGCGGCGCCGGCGATCAGCACCCCGACCAGCCCGATCGGATTGCTGTGCGACGCCAGTACGGCGCCTGCCGACACCGCGGCGCCGGTCGGCAGCACCGGGAGCACCGCTCCGACCAGCACCGCCCCGGCCAGCGCGAACAGGTACCAGAGATCGAACTTGGTATCACCGGTCATGCCGATACCTCGAGCGAATCACCGGGCACCAGAACCTCCACTTTCACCGCGGGATCCACCTCGGCCATCGCGGACCGGAACCTGTCCCCCGGTGGCAGGAACAACTCGGGTTTGATCCAGTCGCACCCGATCGGCCAGAACGTCCCGAAATGTACCGGGATCGCCGTCGACGCCCCGACCCGCCGCACCGCCTCGGTGGCCCGGACCGGATCCAGGTGGCCAGGACCGAGCGACGGCCCCCACCCACCCACCGGCACCAGGGCCAGGTCGACCGGGCCGGCCTCGGCCGCGAGACCGTCGTACAGGTCGGTGTCGCCTGCGAACCAGACGCTCGGCGACCCGTCGATCCGGTACCCGATCGCGGGACCCTCGTACGACGACCAGGGCAGACGGCGGCCGTCGTGGTGCGCGGTGACCGCGGTGACCTCGAGCCCGCCGATCTGCACTCGGTTGCCGGGAGCAACTTCGATGCAGCGGTCCGAGTACGCCGCTCCGCTGTCGGCATGGATCAACTTGGCCGCGCCGCGCGGGACCACCAGCGCGGCGTCCGGCGAGATGAACGGCAGCGAGGTGAGGTGCAGGTGGTCGGCGTGCATGTGGGAGACCAGGACGGCGTCACAGTCCCCCGCCTCCGGCAGCGGCGCCGGACCGCGGCGGCGGCGCAGGTGCGCGATCCGCGCCGTCAGCACCGGGTCCGTCAGCAGTCGCGTGCCGTTCGCCTCAATCGTGGTGGTGGCGTGCCCCCACCAGGTGATCCGCACGCTTCAGGCCTCCACCTTCGACTCGACGGGATCCTTCAGGTCCTTACGGTGGCCGAGCTTCTCGAGCCAGCCGACCAGGACCTCGTGGACCGCATCGGAGCCTACGGGAGGCTCGTTCAGGACCCAGCGGCACGGGTGCACCAGGACCGCGTCGGTCTGCCAGCCGCCGATCCCGCCGTGGCAGCCGACCAGTTCCTCGAACGCGGCCACCTCCTGGGTGTAGTCGTCGAGCCGGCTGACCACCACGAGGTCGCCGTTGTGCGGCATCTCGGCCTGCCGGAGCAGCGACGCCGCCGCGAGTTCGCCGTACGGCGGCAGCGGGTCCTCGCCTTCGACATGGCCGGTCCGCAGCACGTGCACCCCGGCCCGGCCGATCGCGACCGGTCCCTCGGCGAGCGAGTCGACGACGACGAACCCGATCCCCGGATGGGTCGCGAGGCCTGGGATCAGCTTCGGATGCAGCAGCTCGATCTCCTCCAGCGGCACCCGGCCGGGGGTGGTCGCGAGGTAGATCAGGGCCAGGTTGCCGGACGCGGTGACGACCATCTGCTCGTCCGCGGCGACCGGCGGCTCGCAGTCCGCCGGGCCGAGCTCGACCTCGCCGGTCTTCACGTGCAGCGCCTTCCGGGTGACCGATCCGGCGACGCTGCGGCGCATGCTCAGCTCGGTGAGGAACGCGTTCACCGGCCCCCAACCCTCGGACTTGCCGACCGCCTGGACCGGCTCCTTGGTGGTGTCGACCAGATCGTCGACGACCTCGGCGAGGGTCCGCCCGTACCGCTGCAGGAAGGTCGAGCCCTGGCTCTGCCCGTGATCGGACAGCACGACGATCTCGTACGAGTGCGGCAGGATGTCGATGATCCGCTGCAGCGCGCCGAGCACCCGGTCGAGCCCTTCGAGGGTCTGCAGTGACTCCGGCCGGGTCGGTCCGGCGTGGTGCGCGACCTCGTCGTAGTCGACGAAGTCGCAGTAGATCACCGGCGTGCCCTTCACCAGCTCGTCGGTGATCAGCGAGACGTTCAGGTCGCGGAGCAGGACGTTGGTGATCGCGCGCAGGAAGATGTACGCGCCGCCGCGTTTCACCCGCGGCACGAGGTGCCGGACCCGCTGCCGGCGGGCCTGGTGCAGTTCCTTGATCATCTCCGCGACGCACAGGATCAAGCCGCGGGCGGCACCCTGCGGGCTGGAGAAGAACCGGACGTACCCGCGGCTGCGGCTGTTCGGCAGGGCGGCCCGGCTGAACACCAGCTCGCAGCGGTCCGCATCACCTGACCAGTTGTTGCTGATGCTGACGCCGCCGTCGGCGAGCAGACCGCGACCGGTGGACATCCGGTCCTCGATCTCCGCCGCGTCCCGGCCGCGGTTGGTGACCATCACCCGGCCGGTCTCCTTCTCGTACCACCGGAAGGCCGGGATGTGCCGCGAACCGCCGTGCAGGATCCCGGCCTGGCTCGCCGGTGTCGTCGCCGGGACGCCGGTGTGCCAGGAGAGCATCGAGTGGTTGCCGTCCCGGATCCAGCCGCCGAGGTTCGGGAGGTTGCCGGCCAGGACCATCCAGTTCAGCAGCGGCGCGGACAGGCCGTCGATCTGGATGATCAGCATGCCGGTCTTCGGTGCGGGCTCGATCCGCCGGGCGCGGCGGTGGACGACCCGCATCACCTCCGCGACGTACGCGTCGTCACTGCCGGCGTACGCGACCCAGCCGACGAAGGCGCTCACCGAGGACATCACGATCGCGACCAGTAGCGGCGCCTCGACGCCGCCGTGCAGGTCCACGCCCGGGTCGACGGTGATGCCGAGGTACACGACCGCGAACTGTGACAGCAGGCCGCCGACCAGGACGCCGATCGAGCCGATCAGCACCGCGATCCCGGCCAGCACCCAGCGCATCAGCACCGAGAACACCGCGAGCAGGACGACCAGCCGGAAGATCGGTAGCCGGCCGTCACTGCTGATCTGCGGCAGCAGCCAGAACGTGACGACGAGTGAGATCAGCGAGGCGAGGCCGCCGTACAGCATCGCCTGCAGACCGCGTCCGGTGCGGCGCAGATCCAGCCACACCGGACGCCGTCGCCGGTCTCCGGACACCTGTTCTGGTGGTTTTGCCATCGCCTGCTTCGTGCTCCCCGTTCCGTCCTGCTGTGCAGTACGAGAGTACGGGGTCCCGCAGACGGCTTTACTGCAGTTCGAGGTAGTCGACCTCCGTGTACAGGTCACCCTTGGTCAGCCGGATCGTGTTCCAGCCCGCGTTCAGCGTGACCTGTACGGAACTCTCGTGCCAGTTGTCCCAGCCGGTGACCGGATAACTGACCGATCCGGCGTTGTTGCCGTTGACAACGAGGCCGTGACTCGCGGTGGACGCCGAACCGTTGGCGTACCCGACGTGCAGCGTGTAGCCGCCCGCGACCGGCGCGAACACCGCGTTCTCCACCCACGAGTCGGCGTAGTCGATGTAGGCGACCACCTTCCCGTCCGAGGCGCCGGCGGCGTTCGCGCGCACCGAGCAGTGGTTCAGCGTGCCGCGCTCCCCCTCGTACCGAACGCGGCTGCCGCGTACCACCGGGTAGTCGTTCGCCCACCCGACGTCGGCGACGTACAGGTGCCGGGACCCGTTCACCCAGCCGTGCACTAACACCTTGTCGCCGACGAAGTCCGCGCCGCCAGGACCGCACAGGTGGTTGTCGAACGTCGCGGTCGTCATCAACGGCCGGTACGCCGTCGTCCACGGCCCACCGAGGCTCTTCGAGGTCGCGTACGACGTCAGGTAGTTGCAGTCGTTGTAGCCGCCGCCGGAGAAGAACAGCACGTACTGGCTCCCCCGCTGGACCAGATCCGGGGCTTCGATCACGCCGCTCGAGGTGAGCATCGCCGTGTTGCCGCCTACGAGGGTTCGGCCGTTGTCCGCGGTCCGGGTCAGCCAGAGCGTCGACGGCTTGCTGATCGCGTTGCCGTCGTTCTTCCAGACCAGGTAGCGGGTGCCGTCGTTCGCGACGAACGTGTTCGGGTCGATCGCGCCGCCCTGGTCGAGCGGGCAGATCAACGGCGCCGTACCGACCGGCTGGAACGGGCCGAGCGGTGAGGTGGCGGTGGCGACGCCGATGCATTGCCGGCCGGACGCCTTGTGCCACGCGGTGTAGGTGAGGGTGTAGGTGCCGTCGGGGTTCGGGTAGACGTCCGGCGCCCACGTGCGGCCGGGCTGGGCCCAGGCGCTGGACGGGCCGCCGGGCATCGCGTCGCCGCGGATCGTCCACGGGCCGTTCGCACTCGGGGCAGTCGCGACCGGGACGGTGCCGCGGCCGTTGTTGGTCGAGTACGCGTACCAGGTGCCGTTCTGCTGGAAGACGTCCGGATCGGGGAAGTCCTCGCCGATGATCTCGCTCGGGAACACGGCCGCGGTGGTCGCGGCGTGCACCGGAACCGAGAGGAACGTGGTCAAGCTCAGGGCTGCGACAAGGGCAGCCAGAAATCTGGTTCGCAATCGGGGCATGGCGACTCCTCAGGTGGGGGCGGATACCTGTACGACGAACTTTTCCATCGATTCACCTGAAACGCGATAGCTCAATCACTGGACCCTGGCGAACGCGCGGTGGAGACTCCCGCTAGTTGGTTTCCGCCTGGATCGAGGGAGTGGCTCGTGAGTGGTTTACCAAGAGTGTCGGGGCGCGGAATGGTCGCCGCGGTCGCCGCGGTCGCGGCCGTCGCCGGAGGCTTCGTCGGGCAGTCCGCCGCCGCGCCGACCGCAGTACAAGCGACGGCGCTGCAACAACGGCTCGACGGCCTGCTGAACGACAGCCGGTACGACGGTTCGCAGGTCGCGCTCGTGGTTCGCGACGCGACCACCGGCGAGACGCTGTACGACCGGAACGGCGCCGAGCGGCTGCTGCCCGCGTCGAACACCAAGCTGTTCACCTCGACCGCGGCGATGCACGTCCTCGGTCCGGCGTACCGCTTCCACACCGATGTGCTCGCCACCGCACCCGTCCGCGGTGGGATGCTGCGCGGTGATCTCTACCTGAAGGGGTACGGCGACCCGACCGCGCTCGAATCGGATTACGTTGGCCTGGCCAAGCAACTCAAGGCCGCCGGAGTACGCCGGGTCGACGGCAACCTGATCGCCGACGACACGTACTTCGACCACGTCCGCCTCGGCGACACCTGGTCCTGGGACGACGAACCGTTCTACTACAGCGCCCAGATCTCGGCCCTCACGCTCGCGCCGAACACCGACTACGACTCCGGTACGGCGATCGTCGAGACCCGCCCCGGTGCCGCCGCCGGCGCCCCCGCGAAGCTGAACCTGGTGCCGGCGAACGACACGGTCAAGCTCGTCAACACCGCAACCACCGGTGCGACCGGCTCCTCCAACACGCTGAACGTCGAGCGCGACCACGGCACGAATGTCGTCCGGGTCAGCGGTTCGATCCCGCTCGGAGCGTCGGTCGACCAGGAGTGGACGACCGTCTGGGAGCCCGAGCTGTACGCCGCCGACGTGTTCCGCCGGGCGCTGGCTGCCCAGGGCATCGCGGTCACCGGCCAGATCAAGAACGCGGGCACCCCGAGCGGCGCGACGCGGATGGCCCGGGACGAGTCGATGACCGTCGGCGAACTCCTGACGCCGTTCCTGAAGCTGTCGAACAACATGCACGCCGAGACGCTCGTCAAGGCGATGGGCGCGGTCGCCGAGGCCGACGGCAGCTGGTCGGCCGGGCTCGACGTGGTGACGAACTACGCGAAGTCCCTCGGTGTCGACACCAGCCGGATCCGGCTCTCCGACGGCTCCGGTCTCTCGCGCAAGGTCAACGTCACCGCCGACTCGATCACCGACGTACTGATCGGTGCGCAGAAGGAGACGTGGTGGAAGCAGTGGTACGACGCCCTGCCGATCGCCGGTAACCCCGAACGGTTCGTCGGCGGCACCCTGCGCAGCCGGATGGCGAACACGCCGGCCGCCAACAACCTGCACGGCAAGACCGGCTCGCTCACCGGCGTCACCTCGCTGTCCGGCTACGTGACGAACAAGGACGGCCGGAAGCTGGTGTTCTCGATGATCAGCAACAACTACCTGAGCAGCCCGCGCTCGATCGAGGACGCGGTCGGCGTCACCCTCGCCTCCTGGTCCGACCAGGCACCGCCAGCCGCAGCGTCTACTTTCAAGACCGCCCAGACCGCGTGTGAGTCGGAGTGGGACAAGGCCTGCTAATCGCTTGGACAGGTACGGCGGTCGTTCTTCACCATGTGGGGATGACCGCCGTACTGCCATCGTCGTACACCGTCCGTCCGCCGTCGAAGGAGGACGCGCAGGCTGTCCTCGATCTGGTGTCCGCGTACAACACGCCGGTGATCGGCTTCGCGGACTACACGCTCGAGGACGCCGAGGACGAGCTCTCCGAGCCGGGTTTCGAGCCGGCGACCGACGGGTGGCTGGTGTCCGACGGCGACCGGCTGGTCGGGTTCGGGTCGGTCTTCGGCAAGGGCGACCGCAGCAACCTCGACCTGGAGATCGTCACCGCTGACCCCGTTGTCGAGCGCTGGCTGCTCGACCGGGTCCTGGAGCGCGCGAGCGAGTTTGCCCGCGAGTACGGGCACGCCTCGGTCCAGGTCGACGTGGTCGCGTACCAGGCCGACGCCGTACGGCGGGAACGCCTTGCGGAGTGGGGATTCCGGCGCGGGACGGTGTTCCACCGGATGCGGATCGACCACGACGGCCCGGTCGCCGCGCCGGAGGTTCCGGCCGGAGTGACGGTACGTCGGGGCGCGCCGGACGAGGCGAGCCGGCGGGCCGGGCACGACGTACTGAATGCTTCGTTCGACGGGCAGTTCGGGTTCAGCCCGCGGCCGTATGAGGAGTGGCACGCTTCGCAGAAGAACTTCTCCGCGTTCGACTGGTCGCAGCTGACCTTGCTCGAAGTGGACGGCGAGGTCGTCGCGATGCGGTCATGCTCGGACCAGTTCGTCGAGGACGAGAACTGCGGGTACGTCGGCCGGCTCGGCGTACTCGAGAAGGCTCGGGGGCGCGGGCTGGCGAAGTTCCTGCTGCGAGACCAGTTCGCGCTGGACGCGGCGGCCGGGCGGTCCGGGACGATCCTGCATGTCGACACCAACAACCCGACTCCGGCGCTCGGCGTGTACCTGTCGGTCGGCATGGAGGCGGTCCTCGTGATGGAGGTCTGGCGGCGCGAGGTGACGGCCGCATGAGCCTGCCCGCCGGCCACACCGCGCGGGCGATGACGCCGGCGGACGCGATACTGATCGCGGAGCGGTCCGCGGTCTACACCTCGGCGCTGCTCGGCTTCGCGAAGCACAGCCCGGAGGACGTCGCGAACTACCTGCGGGACCCCGGCACCGACCTGGCGACTGACGGATGGGTGGTGCTCGGCCCGTCCGGCGAGTTCGCCGGCTCGGCGACCGCGGTCCCGATCACCGGCGGCACGCACGTGATCGTCGACATCCTGAGCTCCGATGAGGCGATCCTCGACTGGCTGCTGGACCAGGCCGAACGGCGTGCCCAGCTCGTAGGCCGCCGTGAAGTCGTGGTGAAGGTCGGCGTGATCAGCCAGGACGAACTCCTGCCGAAGGTGCTCGCTCCGCGCGGGTACACCGTCGGTACGTCGGTGCAGCGGATGCGCATCACCTTCGACGGCCCGGTCCCGGTGCCTGAGGTGCCCGACGGCGTCGTCGTACGCCGCGGGGCTCCCGACAAGACGAGTCGGCGGGCCGCGCACGCCGTACTGATGGAGGCGTTCGCGGAGCAGCCCGGGACGTTGCCACGACCGTTCGAGGAGTGGGCGGCGTCGCGGGAGAGCCGGTCGACGTTCGACTGGTCGCAGGTGACGATCGCCGAGCTCGACGGGCAGGCGGTCGGCATGACCGAGTGCAACGACAACTTCGTCAGCACCACCAACTGCGGGTACGTCGGGCGACTCGCCGTCGTACCGTCCGCTCGGGGACGCGGGCTGGCCAAGTTCCTCCTGCGGGACGCGTTCGCGGTCGACGCCGCGGCCGGCCGCAGCGGGACGATCCTGCACGTCGACACCAGCAACCCCACGCCCGCCGTCGCCCTCTACACCGGCGTCGGCATGCGCCCGGACCTGATCAGCGACATCTGGACCCGCACGATCACCGCCTAAGGATTGCCCCGCGTTGAGGATTGCCTTCGAGAGATCTGAGAGATTACTCTCGAAACATGTCTCTCAGAAATCCGTACGGCGATTTCGAGATCACCGACCCGCAAGCCATGCGGGCGCTGGCTCACCCGGTTCGGCTCGCCGCGCTCAGCTACCTGCAGAAGAACGGCCCCGCCACGGCGACCCAGCTGTCCGAGCACGTCGGCGCCTCGCCATCGGTGACCAGCTGGCACCTGCGACACCTGGCGAGCTTCGGCCTCGTCACGGACGGGCCGCCCCCGAGCGGCTCGGACCGGCGGCAGCGCTGGTGGCACGCGGCCGCCCGCGGGTTCCGGTACGAGATGCCGGACACGACCGACGGTGCCGAGGCCGGACGGCTGCTGCGCACCGAGATGATGAACCAGGCCCTCGAAGCGGCCCAGCAGTGGCTGGTCGACACCGAACCCAACCTCTCCCCCGAGTGGAGCCGGCTGGCTGGTTCGGCGAACACCCTGCTGGTCGTCACACCCGCCGAGGCCGAGGCCATCGAGTCCGCGATCGAGGAACTGCTGGCGCCGTACGTGCAACGCCGGGACAGCGGCGAGACGCCGGACGACGCGCGCCCGCTCCGGCACCTCCGGATCTCTTTGCCTGAAGCAACGGACGGCCAGTGAGCACCACGACCGCCACCAGCCTCTGGCGCGACCGCAGGTTCCGGACGTTCTGGTCCGCGCAGGGTGTCTCCGAATTCGGCGACCGGATCACCGAGCTCGCGCTGCCGCTGATCGCGGTCACGCTGCTCGACGCCTCTCCCAGCCAGGTCGGCTTCCTGACCGCGGCGGTTTGGCTGCCGAACCTCGCCTCGCTGTTCATCGGCGCGTGGGTCGACCACCGCCGCGACAAGCGCCCGCTGATGATCGCCGCCGACCTGGCCCGCACCGTCTTGCTGCTCACTCTGCCGGTCGCCTACTGGCTGGACCTGCTGTCCCTCGGCCAGCTCTACGCGGTCGCGATCCTGGCCGGTACGGCGCATGTCGTCTTCAACACCGCCTACGCGTCGTTCTTCGTCCGGCTGGTCGATCGCGACCAGTTCCTCGAGGCGAACAGCAAGTTGTCCGCGACGCGCTCGATCTCGTTCATGGGTGGGCCCGCGGTCGGCGGTCTGCTGGTGCAGTGGCTGAGCGCGCCGATCGCGTTCGTCGTGGATGCGCTGACGTTCGTGTTCTCGGCAGTGCAGATCAGCCGGCTGAAGATCGAACCGGGCGCTCCGGAGGAGTCGGGTGAGCCGCTTCTCCGGCGAGCCGCTGCCGGCATGCGGTACGTGTTGAAGCACCCGTACCTGAGTCGCAGTCTGGCGTGCGCGACGACGGTCAACTTCTTCAACCTGATGAGCATCGCGCTGCTCGTACTGTTCGCGAGCCGCAACCTGGGGCTGTCGGCGGGGACCATCGGTCTGGCGTTCGGCGTCGGGGCGACCGGCGGACTGCTGGGGGCCGTCACCGCGTCGCCGCTCAGCCGCCGGTTCGGTGCCGGTCCGGTGATCGCGATGGGTGCCGTCGTCTTCCCCGGTGCGATCGCGATCGCCGCACTCGCCGGTGGGCCGACCTGGCTCAAGGCCGTCGCGGTGGCGGCGTCGGAGTTCATCGGGGCGTTCGCGGTGATGTGTTTCGACGTACCGCTGAACTCATTGCAGGCTGCGGTCATCCACGACCACATGCGGAGCCGGGTGGCAGGGGCCTTCAGCAGCATCAACTACGGGATCAGGCCGCTCGGCGCGGTCGCCGGAGGGTTCCTCGGCACCTGGATCGGTGTCCGGGAAACGCTCCTGGTGTCCGCGGCCGGCGGCCTGTTGTCCGTACTGTGGTTGGTTGGCTCCCCCATCATCCGCACCCGTTCACTGGACGGCCTGGAGCCACCCGTGCAGCCTGAACCCTGAGGATCCATGAAGATCGCCGACATCGAACTGATCCGCGCCGACCTCCCCCTCGACCCGCCGTTCGACGCGGCCTGGGACCCGGTACCGCGGACCAGTTTCGCCGCGACCGTCGTGAAGGTCAGCACTGACGAGGGGATCGTCGGCTACGGGTCCGGCGACACGATGGACGGGTTCGAGCCGTACGCCGGGCTGTTCCTCGGTGAGGACCCGCTCCGGATCGGCCGGCACGTCCGTTCGCTGGAGACCATCTCGTTCCACGCCGGCCGGTACTGGCCGCTCGAGGTGGCGTTGTGGGACATCATCGGCAAGGCGCTGAACACCCCGGTGGCGACGCTGTTCGGCGGCAGTGAGTCGGCGGTCCCCGCGTACGCGTCGACCGGTCGGCTGCTCGGTCGCGAGGAGCGGGTGCAGAGCATCCTGGCGCTGCGGGAGCGCGGGTTCCGGGCGGCGAAGATCCGGGTCAGTCCCAACGATCTGGAGAACGGGATCGGCACGGTGCTCGCGGTCCGGGAGGCGGTCGGCCCGGACTTCCAGTTGATGGTCGACCTGAACCAGTCGTGGCGGATGGCCGGCGACATCCGGCGCGCGATGGATCCGCCCCAGGCCCGGCGGGTCGCGGAGCAGCTCGCCGAGGCGGACATCTTCTGGCTCGAGGAACCGCTGCCACTCGACGACCTTCCCGGACTGCGGTCGCTGCGCGAGCAGACCGGCGTACGGGTGTCCGGAGGTGAGATGGTGCGGACGTTCGAGGAGCTGCTCGACCTCGTGGAGCAGGACGCGCTCGACGTCTACCAACCCGACGTGGTGCTCGCCGCCGGCATGCACCGCGTGCCCACGATCGCCGAGGTGGTACGCCGGAAGAACCGGCTCTTCACGCCACACACCTGGTCCAACGGGATCGGGTTGCTGGCCAACCTGCACGTGACCGCGGGCGTCGGCGGCGGGCCGTACCTGGAGTACCCGATCGATCCGCCGACGTGGACCGAACAGCGGCGTGACTTCATGCTCGCCGAACCGGTGCTGGTCGGACCCGACGGGTTGTTGCGCGTGCCCGATGCCCCGGGGCTCGGGTTCGAGATCGACGAGGAACGGCTCCGCGGACTGGCCGCATAACGCGAACGAGGTACTCCGAGAGTTTCCTCGGAGTACCTCGTGTTCCGGTCGTCCTCAGTCGTCGATCAGGTCCTCGACGACATCGACCTTCGCGACGGTCTTGCGGAGCGGGACCTCCTTGATGAGCACCACCGCGATCAAGCTGACCACCGCACAAGCGGCCGCGATCAGGAAGACCCGACCGGTCGCGTCGCCGTACGCCTGCCGGACCAGCTCGGCGAGCTGCGGCGGCAGGTTCTTCACGTCCAGCAGGCTGGTGCCGCCGGAGCCACCTTCCTGCAGCTTCCGCGCCGCCTCGGCGCCGTTCGGACCGGCCAGCAGGCCGGCGACGATCAGGTCCTTCACCCGAGCGGCGAGCACCGCACCCAGCGCCGAGACGCCGACCGCACCACCCAGGCTGCGGAAGAACGCGACGGTCGCGGACGAAGCGCCGATCTGCGTGACATCGACGGTGTTCTGTACGGCGAGGACCAGGTTCTGCATCGTCATACCCATGCCGAGACCCATCGCCAGCATGCCGAGCCCGACGAACCAGTACGGCGTGTTGTGGTCGATCGTGCCGAGCAGCAGCAGGCCCGCGAGGAGCAGGATGCCGCCGGCGACGAGGTACCGCTTCCACTTCCCGTACCGGGTGATCATCTGACCCGAACCCGCCGAGCCGACGAACGACCCGAGCATCATCGGGATGGTCAGCAGACCGGCCTCGGTCGGGCTGTAGCCACGGGCGATCTGGAAGTACTGACCGAGGAACAGCGCGCTGCCGAACATCGCGACACCGACCGCGAGGCTGGCGATGATTGCCAGTGCGGTGGTGCGCTCGCGGACGACCTTCAGCGGGACCAGCGGCTCCGCGACCCGGCTCTCCACCAGGACGGCGAAGAAGCCGACCACCAGGGTGCCGCCGACGAACAGCGCCGACTGCCACGACATCCACGCGAAGTCGCTACCGGCGAAGGACACCCACAGCAGCGGCAGGCTGGCCGCGATGCTGATCAGGATGGCGCCGAGGTAGTCGATCTTGACCTTGCGCTTGATGACCGGAAGCCGCAGGTACTTCTGCAGGATCACCAGGCTGACCACGGCCAGCGGGACACAGACGTAGAAACACCAGCGCCAGCCGAGCCACGAGGTGTCGACGATGACGCCACCGATCAGCGGGCCGCTGACGGTCGCGACCGCCATCACGGCACCCATGTAACCGGAGTACCGGCCCCGCGACCGGGGTGGGATCGCGGCGCCGATGATGGCCTGGGCGAGCGCCATCAGACCGCCCATCGCAAGGCCCTGCAGCACGCGGGCGCCGAGCAGGAACGGCACGTTGTGGGACAGACCGGCCAGCGCCGACCCGATCACGAAGACCGTGATCGCCACCTGGACCAGCAGCTTCTTGCTGACCAGGTCCGACAGCTTGCCCCAGATCGGGGTGGACACCGTCGTCGCCAGCAGGCTCGCGGTGAGGACCCACGTGTACTGCGTCTGGGAGCCTTCGAGGTCGGCGATGATCGTCGGCAGGGCGTTGCTGACGATCGTCGAGCTCAGCATCGCCGTGAACAGCGCGGCGAGCAGTCCGATCAGGATCTCGAGGATCTCGCGGTGGGTGAGTTCCGGCGCAGCGGGCCCTGAGTTGGGCGCCGACTGCTGCCGGGTCTCGGTGACAGTCATTACTCTCCAGTCTTGGACGTTTGCCTCACGGCCTGGTTCGCCTCGGTGATCGCGCGCGCGACGCGCTGCAGGGTCTGCCCCGCAGCGATCAGCGCCTCGTCGTCGAGGTCCTCCAGGGAGTTACGAAGTTGCTGGGTGTAGGACGAATACATCGCCTGCAGCCGGGACCGGCCCTGCGGCGCCAGGCTGACCAGCCCGACCCGCGCGTCGGCCGGATCCGGCCGACGGCTCACCAGACCGTCGGCCTCCAGCGTGGTCAGTTGGCGGCTCACCACCGACGGATCGACACCGAGCTTCGCCGCGATCTCCCCGCCACGCTGCTCGCCGTCCTTCGCCAGCACCTTGAGCACACTCGCATCGGACCGCCGCAGTCCCACATCAGGCATCAGATTCCGGTGCTCGATACACCGCACGGCCCGAATCAGCGAACTGACCCCTTCGATCAACTCATGAGCCGCCGGATCCCGCTCTACCCCCGGGACGAGGGGTTGCTGAGCTAGTTGCATAACCCAACTATATACCCGACTAGTTGGTTTCCACAACCATATGCACACCCTGTGGAAACCCCACTACCCCCAGTACTCCCACACGCTCCCCGGGGCTGGAGACACCCAACGGTGGGTGCGGACAGGTAATAACAGGTCCCCAGACACCAGAGTCTGTCTCAAGCCACCACGAGCGGCCTGCGTGGGCGCCGTACGTCGGCTCGCGCGGGCGCCGCATCCGCCGTGAATGACGTCAGCTCTCGGGAGTGGAGACGCCAACTGTGGGCGAAGACAGGCAATAACAGGTCCCCGGACACCAGTTCCTGTCTCAGGTCACCACAAGCGGCCAGCACACGCGCCGTACCGGACCTCGGACGACGGAGGTACGCCGTACTTCCGCTCGCACCTCCAGCTCAAGCGGCGGTGTCGGGCCTGGAGACACCCAACGGTGTGTGAGGACAGGCAATAACAGGTCCCCAGACACCAGTTCCTGTCTCAGGTCACCACGAGCGGCCGGCACACGCGCCGTACCGGGGCTCGGGTGACGGAGGTACCGGTTCCTGGCTCGGGGCGCCGGGGGTGGCTGGGGTGGGAACTAGCCGAGGTCGGTGTTTAGGCGGGTTAGGAGGCGGGAGAGGTCGGCCAGGTCGGTGGGGGTCCAGCGGTCGAGGATGGCGCGGAATTCGGTTTGGCGTTGGGTGCGCATGGCTTCGTAGCGTTCGGCGCCGGTGGTGGTGAGGCGGAGGAGGCGGGCGCGGCCGTCGTCGGGGTCGCCGACGCGTTCGATCAGGCCGAGGTTCTCCAGTTGGGTGATGCCGCGGCTGACCGTCGACTTGTCGAGGCCGAGGACGTGCGCGACGTCCGAGGCGCGGACGCCGGCGCCGCTGCCGGTACCGCCGGTGCCAGTGCCGCTGCCGGCGCTGGTGCCCAACTCGATCTGGGAGATCAGGGCGTAGCCGGCGGCGTCCATGTCGGGGTGTACGCGGCGGGCCAGCCGGAGTGACGCCGAGCGGGAGCGGCGGAAGAGGGCGGACAGTTCCTGCTCGACCGCGGCGACGAGTTCCTCGGAGCGTTCGACGTGCGCGGGCGTGCTCATCGGACCACGATCCCGGCGTCCCGGAGCGCCTTCTTCACGTCGGCGATGCGGAAGTCGCCGAAGTGGAACACGCTGGCCGCGAGTACGGCGTCCGCGCCCGCCTGCACCGCGGGCGGGAAGTGCTCGGGCGCGCCCGCTCCCCCACTGGCGATCAGCGGTACGTCGACCACCGCCCGCACCGCCTTGATCAACTCCAGGTCGAACCCTTGCTTGGTCCCGTCGGCGTCCATCGAGTTCAGCAGGATCTCGCCCGCGCCCAGCTCGCAGCCGCGCTGGGCCCATGCGATCGCGTCCAGCCCGGCCGACTTCCGGCCGCCGTGGGTAGTGACCTCGAACCCGCTCGGCTGCTCCGCGGACCGCCGTACGTCGAGGGACAACACCAGCACCTGGTTGCCGAACCGGTGGGCGATCTCCTTGATCACGTCGGGACGCGCGATCGCGCCGGTGTTGATCCCGATCTTGTCCGCACCCGCGCGCAGCAGCCGGTCCACGTCGCTCGCCTCCCGCACACCGCCGCCGACGGTCAGCGGGATGAACACCTGCTCGGCGGTCCGCCGGACCACGTCGTACGTCGTCTCGCGGGATCCCGACGACGCGGTGATGTCGAGGAAGGTGAGCTCGTCCGCGCCCTCGCCGTCGTACACCTTCGCCATCTCGACCGGATCGCCCGCGTCGCGCAGGTCGGTGAAGTTGACGCCCTTGACCACGCGGCCGGCGTCGACGTCCAGACAGGGAATGACTCGTACGGCAAGGCTCACGCCGCCAAGCGTAGCGGTCAAACCATGGGCACCAGACCGATGACCGCCCCAAGCACGATCACACCGGCTAGCACACAGATGATCAGCAGTGTCCGATTGCCGCCGCCCAGCGGAGCCCCCGGGAAGTCGGGCAGGTTGAACATCCTGGTGACTCGTTGAGGCAACGGCACGCCGCGCTGCCCCGCAGCCAGCAACGCGTCCCTCAGCACCGGAAACACTTGGGGTGATACCGGGATTGTGATCAGTACGTCGGTCACATCGTCACGCAGGCCCAGACTGGTGGTGCCACTCAGGCTGCCCTCGTAGCGCACCTCGGCGATCCTGGCCAGGTCCAATGACTGTCGCCCGAGCAGCGTCCACACCTCGAGGTACTGCCCGCGGATCCGCGGACGGAATCCGAGGTTCGCGACGAGCAGGGTCGCCGCAGCGAGCCCGAGGACGGTCGCGACCATCACGACGGTGCTGAGGCGCGCAGCGGTGACGCCGTCAGGCTGCAAGGAGGGGACGACGGCAAATACCAGCGTGACCGCGCCGGCAACGGCGTACCGGACCTTTGCCGGGATGCGGCGTGGCTTCACTTCGTCCAGATCCAGTGGATGAACGGCCATGCGGTCAGGATGCCGAGCGCAGAGGTCACCAGCCGCGTCAGGACGAACCGCGCCCCGTGCTGCCGCAGCGCGGGATCGATTCCGATCTCACGCTGCAGATCCATCGCCCGCATCGTCGCGCGCCGCTCGATCGGGAGCCCGGTGAGTACGGCGGCTTCCTCGAGCGTCGCGATCGGCCAGAGCCAGCGCGCCGCCGCGATCCGGTTCCCGTCGGCGGCGAGCAGGATCAGCGCGCCGGGCATCAGCGGGGTGAACCGATCGACCAGCAGTACCCGCCGCACCTGCCCGCGCGGCAGCACCTTGCGCATTCCCCAACGGCGCTCGCGATAGGTGATCGAGGCATCGTCCACGACGAACTCGGCACCCCGGGACAGCAGTTCGAGTCCGAGCCCCAAGCCGGCCAGCAGTACGACGAACAGGACCGCCGCCACCACCGGGCTCACGGCCCAGGTCGCCAGTGACACGCACACGATCGCGAGCATCACGGCGTACCACCCGAGCAGGTACCAGAACGAGCCTCCGGCCGCGGGGGGGGGGGGGCGGGGGGGGTGGGGTGGGCAGTGAATAACTGCCCCGCCGGGGGGGGGCGGGGGCCGCACACGGGCGGGGGGCGCCCCCAACCCGCGCCCCCCCCCC
>NZ_JBSHBJ010000002.1:183581-415721 GCF_053611945.1 Kribbella sp. NPDC054772
TGCGTCTGTTTTTTTAACGAGACCGGGCCACACGGCCCTGGAGGCCATTGACACGCACCCGATCGCGAGCATCCCGGCTTACCACCCGCGCAGGAACCAGCCCGAGCCTCCGGCCGTGGCGATGCTCGGCCGGAGGACTGTCGGTGACACTTACTTCCAGGCCCGGCGGCGGTCGTCCGTGGACCTCATCGGGCGGGTCGACTCCCAGACGCGGCGCCAGCGCGCGGCTTCCGGGCCGGTCTGCGACGGGGACGCGCCGATCGCCGCACGACGGCGGGCCTCGTACCAGGTGGTCGATTCCTCGTCGAGGAGGGCCGACACCGCGGCCGAGATGCGGGGCGCGAAGTCGCGGGCGCTCTCACCCTCGGCGGGGCGCAGCGGGTCGCCGTACCGGACGTGCACTGCCGGGCGACCGGGGATCGGCCAGCCGCGGCCGCGCGGCATCGCGGCGAACGAGCCCTTGATCCCGACCGGGATGATCGGCACGTCGTGCTCGACGGCCAGGTACGCCGCTCCCATCCGGAACCGCTGCACCCAGCCGTCCGGTGAGCGGGTGCCCTCCGGGAACACGACGACGTTCCACCCGTCGGCGAGCAGGTCGCCCGGGGTGGAGCTCATCTTGCCGCCGCGGCGCTCGATCGGGAACGTGTTGAACACGATCGCCGAGCCGGCCGCCCGCCACCAGGTGTCGAAGAAGTAGTCGGCGGCGGCCGCGAACGCCGTCTTGCGGCGCATCGCGTCCGGCAGCGACAGCAGCAGCAACGGGGTGTCGAGGTGCGACGAGTGGTTCGCGACGATGATCGCCGGGCCGTCGAGCTTGAGCAGCGAGTCCAGTCCGCTGACCTGCGGGCTGACCTCGAAGTTCAGTACGGCGTTCAGCGGGCCCTTCTGGATCAGGTCCCGGACCGCGATCGCGGCCGGCGTCCGCGCCCACTTGGTCGGGAAGACCGTGGTCTCCTTCGGGATCACGTACGGCTCGGCGGACCGCGGCACCTGCGGGCGCCGGCCCCAGCGCCAGCCGCGCGCGACCTGCTTCACGTCGCGCGCGGTGTCGCGGCCGAACTTCACCAGACTGGTGCCCATCAGCGCACGTCCGCGAGCAGGTGCGGCGGGTTGTGCAGGTAGGTGATCGACGGCGACCGGCCGACCGAGTGGCTGACCATCTCGAGCGCGTCCTGCAGCGTCGACGCGGACCGGAAGCCCATCCGCTCGACGGTCTTGCGGTTCCCGCCGACCCAGACGATGTCGCCGCAGTGGTCCAGCGCGTGCGAGATCCAGTACCACATGTAGAACGGGTGCACGCCGTGGTACGCGTACGACGTCCGGTACAGGTGGATGTACCACGGGTCCTCGGCGTACTGCTTCTCGAACTTCGCCTCGATCGTCGCCGGGTCGGTGCTCTCCGAGAGCACCTCCTCGAAGAAGTCGACGTACGACGGGTGGTGCAGCTGGCTGAACTCGTAGTCGACCGGGTGGTAAAGGATCACCGCGCCGTCCTTGCGGACGACCGGGTTGCCCCGGTACGAGTTGAAGTAGTACCCGAGGCCCATGCAGGCGGCGAGGATCGGGTTCATCACCGAGTTCACGTTGTACGGGCCGATGAACGGCACGCCCATGATCGCGACGTCGGACTGTCCCTGGACCTCGACGAGGTGCTGGCGGTGCACGGCCTCGATCGTCTTCTCGTGCACCGGCTCGATGGCGCCGGCGTTGATCCCGGTCAGGCCGTAGTTCGAGCGGACGTCGGTGAAGATCTTGTGCCGCAGCTTGGCCGGCGCGGCCGCGAGCGCCCGCTTGGTGCCGAGCATCGAGGCCTGGTCCTTGATCGACCACTCCCACTCGCGCTTCTGCAGGAACTCCAGCGGCCCGCCGAAGATGTCGTTGTTCAGCGTGGTCTCGATCTGGAACACCTTGACGTGCTGCGTGAGGATCTCGCCCATCCGCCAGGCGGAGTGGTGCATCTTCGACGCCTTGTGGTCCATGAACGACCGCGAGTGGATCATCGTGTGGCTGTTGTGGTGGTGCTTCAGCGACTTGTACGACGCCAGCCCGATCGAGGTGGACTTGTGGCCACCGTCCATCGCCACCAGGTTCACGTTCACGTAGACGAGCAGGTCGGACTCGGCCGCCCGCTTGGAGATCTCCACGTCCTCGCCGTGCCGGGTCTGACCCAGGTGGGTCAGGTTGTCGGCGTCCTCGGCGTCGAAGTTGTAGAGCTTCCCGTCCGGGAAGAACGACCGGAAGACCCGCTCGCCGACGATCTCGCGCAGCTCGTTCGGGGTCAGCCGGCGGTGCAGCGCGTTCGCCGAGATCAGCTCGACGTCGTCGACACCGGCCTGCGCGGCCAGCTCCAGCACGGCCTCGATGACGCGCTGCCGGATGTCCGGCTTCTTCATCGGGGGCAGCGGCAGCGAGATGTCGTCGAACGCGATCGTCAGCTTCATCCCGGCACGCAGCAGCTCGGGCAGCGGCTCGGAGTCGATCGGGTTCAGCAGCGCGTTCTGGATCGCCTCGTCGACGTCGCGGACAGCGGGCAGCGCCTCGGGCGGGTACACCACGCGGGTGCCTTGCGGGAAACGCTCCAGCAGGAAGCCCTCACCGTTGTGCACCAGCAGCGGCGGCGTCCGGTCGTCCACCTCGAGCACGAAACCTGGCCGGGACATGTCAGAACCTCTCTCGTCGTACGAACTGCATCGTCACTGCCGTCATCACTGCCCTCATGAGGCCCTCACATCGAATGCGACCTTGACTGTTCCCAGTCGGCCGGCGGAGTGCGCGTGGTCGAGCGCCTCGCGCCAGCGGTAGAGCGGGTACCGCGCGCCGACGATCCCGTCCAGCGGGGCGTGACCGGCGAGCTCCAGCGCGGTCTCGAACGCCGGGCGGCCGTTCGGTTCCTCGCGCGCGGAGGCGTACGTGCCGGTGACCTCGAGCTCGCGGAACCACACCGGCGACAGGTCGGCGCCACTGGCCGGCATCCCGGACAGCACCACCCGGCCGCCGGCCTTGGTGACCCGCAGCACGGTGTCGATCGAGTCCTTGCTGCCAACCGCGTCGACCGCGACGTCGACGCCGCCGAGCAGGAACTCGGGAGCGCCGAAGTCCGGCTTCAGCCGGAAGGCACCGGTGGAGCGGCGGACGCCCCGGAACACCTCGTCCGGCGCGACGACATCGCTGGCTCCGAAAGCGCGGGCGAGCTCGCGCTGCTTCGCGTGCTTGGCGACCACGGTGATCCGGCCGGCCTGGGTCAGCTCCCGCAACGCGAGCGTCGCGAACAGCCCGACCGCGCCGGCGCCGCTGACCAGCACCGACTGGCCTGGCTCGACCTTGGCCCGCAGTGCGGCGTGCACCGCACCGGCCAGCGGCTCCACCAGGACCGCGCGCTCGTCGGACATCTCGTCCGGTACGGCGTACAGCTGGCTGCGGTGGGCGACCATCAGATTGCCCCAGCCACCACCGGTGTCCTGGCAGAACCCGGTCTGCAGCCCCGGCGCCACGTGGCCGACCGTGATCCGGTCGCAGCGGTTGGTGTTGCCGGACACGCAGCCCTGGCACGGCTCGACGCCGCGCGCCGCACAGGTCAGGACGCTGTCCATCACTACGCGGGTGCCCTTCGGCAGGTCCTCGCAGTCGTCGAGCAGCTCGCCGACCACCTCGTGGCCCGGGACGAACGGCATCGACACGACGGCCGAGAAGTACAGCTTGGTCGAGCCGGTGACCATGCCAAGGTCCGAGCCGCAGATCCCGGACAGGATCGGGCGGATCCGCGCCCAGCCCTCCCGGTCGGCTTTCGGCTCGTTGATGGTGACGAGGCGCAGCGGCGCGGCCGGCCCGGTGAGGATGCCGGGGATGCGGCCGCCGACCGCCTTGGCCGCCAGGTACTTCGCAGGCGACCGGTACATCTCGAGAGCGAGCATCATCGGGCGTTCACCCCTGGGAGCTCCAGACGGGACGTGGTGGACGAGGTCTTCCAGTCCACGATCTGCCAGCGCGCGGCCCGGGCGGCCCGGAACAGCGATACGTCCGGCGAGACCGCGACCGGGTTGCCGACCACCGACAGCATCGGCAGGTCCGAGTGGCTGTCGGCGTAGGCGTAGGACTTGGACAGATCGATGTTGGTCACCCGGGCGTGGTGCTTGATCCACGCCGCGCGCGACTCGCCGACCAGCGGCGGGCCCGAGAGGAACCCGGTGCAACGGCCGCGGTCGTCGACGGCCAGCTCGGCCGCGACGATCTCGTCGAACAGCGGCTCGAGCGGCCGGGTCAGCGGCCGGACCGCGCCGGTGATCAGGATCGTCTTGTGCCCCGCCGCGCGGTGCTCGCGAATCCGGCGTACGGCGGCACCGCTCAACCGCTCGAGGACGTGCTCCGCGAGGATCTCGTCGACGATCTGGTTCAGTTCCTCCAGGTCCGCGCCGGCGTACCGGCGGTAGATGGTCCGGAGGAAGGTGCCACGGTCCTTGCGCTCGGCCGCGATCAGCTTCGGCAGCTTGCGCAGCATCGCGCCGACCTCGCCGACCCGCTGCGGCCCGTCCAGCTCGGGCAGCCGCATCCACAGGTAGGTCTCGATCACGTTCGACGACAGCAGCGTGCCGTCCATGTCGAACGCCGCGATCACCTGCGAGTCCTGGTTCGGCTCGACCTTCTTGAGCACCCCGGCGGACTCGGCGAGCGCCTTGTTCCGCTTCTTCCGGACGACGTCGAGCCGGCGCATCGACTCGGTGACGCTCGGGCAGTGCAGCTCCTGCAGGTAGTACTGCCAGTCGACGACCGAGGTGTCGCAGGCGAACTTCTCCTTGTCGTCACCCTCGAGCGCGTTGTGCAGAGCGAGCACGTTGTCGTCGATGAACTGCAGCTCGGCCTGCGCGTACTCGGAGTACAGGTCCATGTAGCGGCGCAGGAAGTCCAGACGGCGCTTCTGTACGTCGAGTTCGCGCGCGTACTTGCGGGTCCGCTCGCCGCGCGGGACCCGGGTGATGACCGCGTCCGCGAGCTTGTGCGCGCGTTCGCCGTACCTGAGCATCGTCTCGACCGAGTCGCCGCCGGGGAACTTCCAGACCGGGAGCCGTACGGCGCCGCGCTCGCCCAGGTCGAACGGGTGCTTGGAGAAGTACGCGCGAACCCCGGCGTACAGCTGCTCGAAGGTCAGCGGGTTCCGGGCGCCGGAACCGATGTGGTAGTACTCCGGCTTGCTCAGCTCGGGCTCGGTCGCCATCACCGCGCAGATCGCACCGACCACGTGGTCGACCGGAATGATCTCGATCACCGAGTCCGGCGACGCCGGGAACTCCGGCAGCTCGCCGCGACCGTAGGCCAGGATCAGCGGCTCGGCCATCTTGAAGCCCTCGATCCAGCCCGGGTGCGGACTCTGCACCGCGGACTCGATGATGGCCGGCCGGACGATCGAGGTCGGCAGCGTCGAGGCGAACTCCTCGACGACGCGCTCGCCGAGCGCCTTGGTGAACGTGTAGCAGTCGGTCCAGCCGAGGCTGCGGGCGCGCTCGGTGCCGGTCTCCACCAGCTTCTTCGCGACCCATTCGGTACGGCGCCGCTCGGTGTCGGCCGCGGCGGTCAGGTGACCCGCGCGGCGGTGCAGCTTCTCGGCCTCCTTGCGGAACTTCGCCAGCATCCCCGCGGACCGGGACTGCTCCTCGATCCGGGCCTTCATCGCCATCCCGGCCTCGGCCTCGGTCCGCCAGTCGACGAAGTGGTCGACCGGGGCCTCCGGGATCGCGCCGCGGCGGCGACCGGCCGTGTACGCCGTGGAGATGTGCACGTAGTGCACCGGGCGCCCGGTCTCGACGATCCGCTCGAGCAGGCTCTTGGTGCCGAGCACGTTGGTGTTGAACGCCTCGTGGATCGGCGGGTCGAAGCTGACGTCGCCGGCGCAGTGCACGACGATGTCGAGATCCTTCGGCAGCTCCGGTACGTCGGACAGGTCGCCGTCGATCACCTGGATCCGGGCCGCGGTCAGCGCCTCGGCGTCGGCGTGCTCGGTGCCCTCGCCGTAGAACGGCTTGAAGATGTCCTTCCGGAGCAACTGCGCCATCCGGTCGGTGCCGGTCAGCGAGCCCTTCGGACGGATGATCGCGACCACGGTGGTCCCGGGGAGATCACCGATGATCCGGTGCAGCAGCGCCTCACCGACAAAGCCGGTAACGCCGGTGACCAGGACCTTCTTGTCCTTGAGCTTGTCGGCCAGACTCACTTGTCGCCTCCACGCGTGAGCTCGAGTGCCTCGGTCAGGGTGAACGCGCCGGCGTACAGCGCCTTGCCGACGATGACGCCCTCTACGCCGTCGCCGACCAGCGTGCTGAGCGCGCGCAGGTCGTCGAGGCTGGAGACACCGCCGGAGGCGATGATCGGCTTGTCGGTGCGCGCGCACAGGTCGCGGTACAGATCCAGGTTCGGGCCCTGGAGCATGCCGTCCTTGGTGACGTCGGTGACCACGTACCGCTCGCAGCCGGCCGTTTCCAGCCGGGCGAGTACCTCGTACAGGTCGCCGCCTTCCTTGGTCCAGCCACGGGCCGCCAGCGTGCGGCCGCGGACATCCAGGCCGATCGCGACGCGGTCGCCGTACTGCTGGATGATCCGGTCGCACCACTCCGGGTCCTCGAGGGCGGCGGTGCCGATGTTTACCCGGCGGGCACCGGTGGCAAGCGCAGCTTCGAGGGACTCGTCGTCGCGGATGCCACCCGACAGCTCGACCTGGACGTCGAGCTTGCCGGTCACCTCGGCGAGGAGTTCACGGTTGCTGCCGCGGCCGAACGCCGCGTCGAGGTCGACCAGGTGGATCCACTCCGCCCCGGCGTCCTGCCAGGCCATCGCGGCCGCGAGCGGATCGCCGTACGACGTCTCGCTACCGGCCGCACCCTGCACGAGCCGGACCGCCTGCCCGTCCGCCACATCGACGGCAGGCAGCAGCACCAGGTTCCCTGACCGGGGCGGAGGGGCGGGGATTGAATCGGACACTGACATGGCCCACACCCTAGAGGGCGTTGCTGAGAGAACCGTAACCCGGAGCCCTCCTGAGTCGTTTGAAATCGATCTGTCTCAGCAATACCAGTATAACAAGTGGTCCTACGCCTAGGCTGTCCGCGTGGTGACCGTTGCGGAGCTTGCCGTCGACCCTCATCCGACCCTGGCGCGGATCCGGCCGATCGGCTGGATCGAGCCCCTGAGCTCCTGGGTCGTGACCGGCCGCGCGCTGGCCGTCCAGGTGCTCCGCGATCCCGGGAGGTTCACCGTGGACGATCCGCGATTCTCCACGGCACAGGTCGTCGGGCCGTCGATGCTGTCGCTGGACGGCGTTCCACACAAGGCGCATCGCGATCCGTTCGAGTCCCCCTTCGCTCTGGCCGAGACCCGCCGCCGGTTCACGGAGCCGGTGCAGCAAACGGTCGATGCACTGATGGCCGAGCTGGCGTCACCTGCTGATCTCCGGACCGGACTGGCCGGGCCGTTGTCGGTCGCGGTCGTCGCGCTGTCGCTTGGACTGCCGCCGGCGTCGGCCTCCACCGTGCTCGACTGGTACACGGCGATCTCGACCTCCGTGTCAGGCGTCTCCGCCGGCCAACCGGTCACCGCCGACGGCGCGGCCGCCTTCGCGGAGTTGCACAAGCATGTTGCCGGGGGCATCGACTCCGCCGACTCGCTGCTCGCGGTCGCCGCCCATGCCGGGCTCGGTGTGGACGAGGTGGTCGCGAACGCCGCGGTGTTCATGTTCGGGGGCATCGAGACCACCGAGGGCATGATCACCAATGCGCTCTGGCACCTGCTGACCCATCGCGACCAGCTGGACCTGGTCCTCGCCGATCCGTCGCTGCTCCCGAACGCCATGGAGGAGTCGCTCCGCCTCGAACCGGCCGCCGCCGTCGTCGACCGCTACGCCACCCGCGACATCGAGCTCGCCGGCGCGCAGATCCGTCGCGGCGACATGGTCACCGTGTCACTCGCAGGCGCGGGCCGGGATCCCGAGCTGTTCGAGTCGCCAGACACCTTCGACGTACGCCGGGCCAACGCCCGCCGTCATCTCGCGTTCGCCAGTGGGCCGCACATCTGTCTCGGCATGCACCTGACCCGTCTGGAGACCCTCACCGCGCTGGAAGCAGTCCTTCGCCTTCCGGGTCTCCGGCTGGCCGATGACTCGCCACCGCCGTACGGGCTGGTGTTCCGCAAGCCGGCGGCACTCCGCGTCACCTGGGACGGCTGAGCACCAGCATCGTCGCGGCGTGCACCGGCATCTCGCGCTCCGGATCGCGCTCCGCATCCTGGGCGAACCTCGCGAACCCAGTCTCGACTTCGTCCGTCGGCAGGTGCTCGAACGTCGACAGCGCCCGCAGGCTGATCCGCTCGTAGCTCTCCCGCAGCGTCCGCGGAGTCTCCGCAGTGATCCGTACGACGTCATCGGCCGGCGCGAGCCCTGCCTCGGTCGCGAGCGCTTTCGCCGCGCCGAGCGACAGGTACAACGCGGCGTCGACGTCGCGTGCGGAGGAGAAGTACTCGTACCAGAACAGGTCCGGCATCAGGTCGGAGAACTGGCTGCGCAGGAACGCCACTCCCCCGGGCCGCAACACCCGGCGTACCTCCCGGAGCCCCTGCAGCGGGTCCCGGAAGTGGTGGAAGGACAGGAACATCAGCACCGCGTCGACTGAGGCCTCGGGCAACGGAATGTCCTCGGCGCTGCCCTTCAGGTAGGTCACCCCCGGGTGCGGCGCCTGCTCGGCGGTGTCCCGCATCCGGTCCGACGGCTCCACGCCGTACACCTCGCCCTGGAACTCCGTGGCCAGCCCGGGAGTCAGGCGGCCGGTTCCGCTTCCGAGGTCGAGGACGTCGAGCGGGCGATGCTCCGGGAGATGCGTGGCGAGCGCTGCCGTCCAGCGCCGTACCTCAGCAGCAGGCATACCCCGACCTGCCGCGTACACACTGCCGATCCGACCGTTGTAGTCGACCATGGCACGACACTACCGAGCGGCGGCTGCTCGGTGTGCTCGACCCGCAACGCGACGTACCCGGTGTGCAGGCCGGGCGCGCGGCGGCCGTGGCCGCTCGACGGCGCTCGACTACGGAGTGCTGCTTTTGACATCGGCCGGACGGGAGCACAATGTCGGAATGACGGAGATGGTGGCGGCCTTGGAGACGGCAACGACCCTGGACGAGGTCGGAGAGATCGTCCGGCGGGAGGCTCGGAGCTGCACCGGCGCGCAGGGGGCGACGTTCGTGCTGCGCGAGGAGAACCACTGCTTCTACGCGGACGAGGACGCGATCGCGCCGCTGTGGAAGGGACAACGCTTTCCGATCACGTCCTGTGTCAGCGGCTGGGCCATGCTCCACGACGAGACGGCCGTGATCCCGGACATCTCCGTCGACGACCGGATCCCGCTCGAGGCCTACCTGCCGACCTTCGTCCGCAGCCTCGCGATGGTCCCGGTCGGTTCGCCGACCCCGGTGGCGGCGATCGGAGCGTACTGGTCGCGTCACTACGAGGCCTCGCCCGAGGAAGTCGCCGCGCTCCAGAGCCTGGCGAACCAGACCGCAGCCGCCATTCAACGGATCGGCCTCGACGACGCCCCGTGGGCGCCCACGTTCAGCCGCCGTACCTGATCAGCAGGCGAAACTCAGAAGACGTCGAACCCGAGCCGGACGATCAGGGCCGACACCACCACCAGGAAGATCACCCGGACGAACCGGCTGCCGCGGGCCACCGCGGTCCGGGCGCCGAGCAGGCCGCCGAGCATGTTGGCCGCCCCCATGATCAGCCCGAGACCCCACAGCGGTGCGCCGTGCAGCGCGAACACTGCGATCGCGCCCAGGTTGGTGGCGACGTTGGCGATCTTCGCCTTCGCGCTCGCCTGCAGGAAGTTGTACCCGAGCAGGCCGACCAACGCGAAGATCAGGAACGAACCGGTCCCCGGCCCGACCGCGCCGTCGTAGAACCCGATCAGTACGCCGACCCCGCTCGCCGCGAGGTAATGGTCGCGCCCGTCGAACCGCAGCGCCGTCCGGGCGCCGAGTGACGGCTTCACCGCGGTGTAGATCCCGACCGCCACCAGCAGCACGAGCACGATCGGCTTGAACCACGACATCGGGATCTTGGTCGCCACCAACGCACCGGCCGCGGCCCCCAGGCCGGCCAGGATCGCCAACGGCAGCACCGTCTTACGGTCCGGCCGCACCTTTACACCGAACGTGACCGCGCTGGTCGTCGTACCGCACAACGACGAGATCTTGTTCGTCGACAGGATCTGCGCGGGCGACGCGTTCGGCAGCCCGAGCAGCATCGCCGGCAACTGCAGCAGCCCACCGCCTCCGACCACCGCGTCGATCCACCCCGCCGCGAAGGCCGCGACCACCAGGAACAACAACGTCCACAACGAAACATCAGGCACCGCAGCACGTCCTCACGCCCCGATGATCAGGTAAGGGCGTTGTCCCGCTCAACCATTACACCGCTGACTGAGAGCGACACCACATCCGCACCCGATCAGGCCGGGTGTCTGACACCCGGATCGGCAGAATGGTCTGGTGAAGTTCCTACTGCTGATCCACAACAATGCCGAGGCCCTCGAAGCGTTCACCGAGGAGCAGCTGATCGCGATGTCCGGCGGCCGGGAGCGGGTCGCCGCCACCGCGCGCGAACTGCGGGACAGCGGCGAACTCGTCTCCATCCTCAACCTCGGCGAGTCCCGCGGAATCACCGACGTCGAGTTCGCCGCCGGTACGCCGGTGATCTCCGACCGATCCCTGCTGGAGACGAAGGAGTACCTGGCCGGCGCGCTCGTACTGGACTGCGTGTCGGTCGAGCGAGCGGTGGAGATCGCGGCCCGGATCCCGCTGGTGGAGTTCCGCCGGGTGGAGATCCGCCAGGTGCTGGCCACCGAGCAGGACTTCTTCGCGCAGATCGCCGAGCTGTGAGGCAGACCGCTCGATCTGTGAGGTGCGCTGCGTGAGGTGGGCGGCGTGATGGCGCGCGGCCTGAGGTGGGCGGCGTGACGGGGGCGGAGCTCGAGGGTGCGATGCGGGCTGCGGCGCCGCGGGCGTTGGCGGCGCTGGTCCGGCGGTACGACGCGTTCGACCAGTGCGAGGACGCGGTCCAGGAGGCGTTGCTCGACGCCATCGTGCAGTGGGGCGCGAACGGCGTACCGGAGCAGCCGATCGGGTGGCTGATCAGTGTGGCGTCGCGGCGGATGATGGACGGTTGGCGGCGGGACAACGCGCGGCGGCAGCGCGAGCTGAACGACTTCCTGCGCGCGCCGACCGAGTTCGATCCCGATGAGTACCACGAGGACAGCGACGACACGATCCGGCTGCTCGTGCTGTGCTGCCATCCCGCGCTGACCCCGGCATCGCAGGTCGCACTGACGCTGCGGTCGGTCGGTGGGTTGACGACGGCCGAGGTCGCTGCGGCGTTGCTGGTCGGCGAGAGCACCGTCGCGCAGCGGATCAGCCGGGCGAAGCGGCTCATCCAGGACGCGGGCGCCCGGTTCGAGTTGCCGACAGCCGACGAGTACGACGTACGACTCCGCGCCGTACTGCACGTTCTCTACTTGATCTTCAACGAGGGCCACACGGCGAGCGCCGGTGACGAACTGCAGCGGGTGGACCTCGCCGAGGAGGCGTTGCGGATCACGCGGCTGCTCCAGCACGCCGTCGGTCGATCGGGCGAGGTGACCGGGCTGCTGGCGTTGATGATCCTCACGCACGCCCGCCGCGACGCACGCACCGGCCCCGGCGGGAACCTGATCCCCGCCGACCGCCAGGACCGCTCCCGCTGGTACGCCGACGAGATCGCCGAAGGCACCCGGCTCGTCGAGGAGACCTTGCGCTCCGGCGCCGTCGGGCCGTACCAGCTGGAGGCGGCGATCGCCGCGGTGCACGGCGAGGCGGACTCGGTCGAGACCACCGACTGGGAACAGATCGCCGGCCTCTACCGGATCCTCGAGAAGGTCGACCCGAGTCCGATGGTGACGCTCGGCGCGTCCGTCGCGGTCGCGATGACCGAAGGTCCGGACGCCGGCATCGCGATCGTCGAGGGGCTCGCCGGCGACCGGTACCTCGGCGACCATCACCGCCGGTTGTCGGTCCTCGCGCACCTCCACGAACTCGCCGGCCGCCCGGACCTCGCCCGCGAGAACTACCTCGCGGCCCTCGATCGCACCCGCAACACGGCCGAACAGAACTACCTCCGCGAGCGCATCGCCCACCTCATCAAGTGACGCCGGCCGCCGGTCCACTCCGGCTGCGGCGGAACACTCACCGCGCTCCGGAACACGTGCCCCGGATCGACAGACCGCTTCAACGCGGCGAGCCGGGTGCGGTGAGCCTTCGGATAGCAGAGGTCCACGTCGGCGTCCGTCGGGTCGGACAGGAAGTTCAGGTACGCCCCCTCCGGCCGCAGCGACTTCCACAGCGCGTCGAAGTCGTCAGCTTGCTCGGGCGATCCCATCAACACGGAGTTGATCAAGAACCGCGCATCGCGATGCCCGAACGCGGTCGCGTCCGCCGGCATCGCGCCGTACGCACCACCGAGTGCCCGGACCTCCATCGCCAGCCCCGGAATCCGCGGACGGGCGTCCAGCAGTCGCTGACCGAGATCCGGCGTCCAACGGTCGTAGAACCCGTTGCGGATCCGCGGGCGCATCCCCGGCGGCATCGACATGTCGCTGAACACCTCGGCGTACGGGATCTCGACCACCTTGTCGGTCAGCAACGAACCGAGGTTGCGCAGCGGTTCGAGGACCGCGCCGTCGCCGGTCGCACACACCGCGACCGCGACCGGCACCTGCCGATCGGCCATCATCGTCGGCGCCAACTGCAGCGACGACGTGAGCTCCTCGGGCGCATCGCTCATGTACTCCGCCCACTTCGCGAGCACCTGCTCCGCCTGCGTCCACGGATACAACAGCGTCCCGAAATGCACGGTCTTCTGCGGTACGGCGACGATGTCGTACGACGTGACGACGCCAAGACTTCCCGCTGCGCCACGCAGTCCCCAGAACAGTTCCGGCTCGGTCGCGCTGTCGACCCGGCGTACCGCACCGTCCGCGGTGACGATCTCGGCGGCGACCACGTTGTCGATCGCCAGCCCGTGCTTGCGCACCATCCAGCCGATGCCACCGCCCGCCATCAACCCACCGACACCGACCGCCGCCGTGTCCCCCGACGAAATCGCCAGGCCAACCTTCGCGAGCCGCGCGGCCACCTGACCCCAGGTCGCCCCGGTGCCGATACGGACGACGTTGTCCGGCAGCAACCGCACCTCATCCATCGGCCGTACGTCGATCACGACCCCACCGTCACTCGTCCCGAACCCGGCGGCGTGATGCCCACCGCTGCGCACCGCGATCGGCAGATCCTGCGCCTCGGCGTACCGCAACGCCGCAACCACATCACCGGCCCCCGCACACCGCACCACCACCCGCGGCCGCCCCTCAGCCGTCAACACCCGCCCGGCCTCGGCGAGCCCCGCATCCCCGCCGGCGAGCACTTCCCCCACCACAACCCCACGAAGCCCATCCAGCCCACCCCGAGCCACCACAGATTCCCTCATCACAACTCCCTAGCTCCAGACGCCCCCACGGCGCCTCACCCAGGGATCGAAACCACCCCCCACCCCTCGACATCCCCCACCAAACAAATTTCCACCAGCCCCACGCCACACCCGAGATGTGCCGGACATCTAAGACCGTCTGCTCGACGTCGGCATGGTGCGGACCGCGTTCACCGACCGGCACTGAGCACAGGCGCCGAGCACTGTGAACAAGCAATACCAAGCGCCCAGTCCCCACGGCCTATCCACGGTCTCCAAAGCAGTCCCACACACAGCCGAATCAGCCCAAGAATTCGCCGACTCGTGGAACCCGGTCCAACCGCCACACCTCAGGCTGCAAGTGCGACGAGCCGACGCCGGGAACCGCGCGAAGCAAGCCGACTGCTGCACAACCGAGCGCGGCGAACCGAGCGCCGTACAGCAGGTGCCGCGAACCGTGCACCGGCGAGGCGAGCGGCCGCTGGTTGCCGAGTCGTGGGGATCGGTCGTGTTCCGACAGCCACGAGTCACGACTCGCGATTCGCTAGACCCGCCAAACGCCACGACTCGATGCCGAGCGCTCCGCTAAACGGGCGCCGCGAAACGTGCACCGGATCGGTCCGAGGCGAGCTCCGCGTGACGGGATCAGCCAGACCCAGGTCGGTGTTCATGGATCGGCGCGATGCGGGGTCTGTGCACTCAGATGCGCGCGCGCCCAGGTCTATGCACCCGGAGCAGCTCGGGCCGGGGTCCGTGGATCCGGATCGGCTCGAGCTGCGCGGGTTTGAAGGTGAGTGGTCGCCGCCCCGCTCGCGCTGGGCGGCGGGCAGGTCAGTTGCGGACGGTGGTGACCAAGTGGTTGACGACGTCTGCGACTGGGATGTCGGAGCGGGTGCCGGTGCGGCGGTCTTTGACCTCGATGGTGCCTTCGGCGAGGCCCTTGCCGACGACGGCGATGGTGGGGACGCCGAGCAGTTCGGCGTCCTTGAACTTGACGCCGGGCGAGACCTTCTCGCGGTCGTCGTAGATGACGGTGAGGCCGCGGGACTCGAGTTCGGCGGCGATCTCGGCGGCCTTCGCGAAGACCTCCGGGTCCTTGCCGGTGGCAACCAGGTGTACGTCGGCCGGCGCGATCTCGCGGGGCCAGACGAGGCCGAGCTCGTCGTGGTTGCCTTCGGCGATCGCGGCGACGGCGCGGGTGACGCCGACGCCGTACGAGCCCATGGTGACGGTGACGAGCTTGCCGTTCTGGTCGAGGACCTTGAGGTCGAGCGCGTCGGCGTACTTGCGGCCGAGCTGGAAGATGTGGCCCATCTCGATGCCGCGCGCGGTCTCCAGCTGGCCGGAGCCGTCGGGGGCCTGGTCACCGTCGCGGACCTCGGCGGCCTGGATCGTGCCGTCCGCGGTGAAGTCGCGCCCGTGCACCAGGTTGATGATGTGGAACCCGGACTTGTCCGCGCCGGTCACCCACGCCGAACCCTCAGCGACCCGCGGGTCGAGCAGGTAGCGGATGCCGGACGTGTTCTCCTTGCCCAGTACGCCGGGGCCGATGTACCCCTTCGCCAGCGCCGGGTGCTTCTCGAAGTCGGCCTCCTCGAAGGCCGCGATCTCGGCGGGCTCCATCTGCGCGCCGAGCCGCTTCTCGTCGATCGCCCGGTCGCCGGGAACGCCGATCGCGAGCGGCTCGCGCGAGCCGTCCGGGTGCACGAGCATCACGAGCACGTTCTTCAGCGTGTCGGCCGCGGCCCACTCGCGCCCGTCGGTGCGCGGGTGCTTCGCGTTCAGCGCGTCGACCAGGGTGTCGATGGTGGGCGTGTCCGGCGTGTCCACGACCTCGGCGGCGGGTACGGCGGACGCGTCGACGGCCGCCGCCTGCGGAACCACGACCGCCTCGACGTTCGCGGCGTACCCACCGGGCGAGCGGACGAAGGTGTCCTCGCCGTTCTCCGCGATCGCCAGGAACTCCTCGGACCGGGATCCGCCCATCGCGCCGGACATCGCCTGCACGATCACGTAGTCGAAACCGAGCCGGTCGAAGATCTTGATGTAGGCGTCGCGGTGCTTCTCGTACGACGTGGCGAGGCCCTCGTCGTCGACGTCGAAGGAGTACGAGTCCTTCATCACGAACTCGCGCCCGCGCAGCACGCCGGCCCGCGGCCGCGCCTCGTCGCGGTACTTGTTCTGGATCTGGTAGATCGACAGCGGCAGGTCCTTGTACGACGAGTACAGGTCCTTCACGACGAGGGTGAACATCTCCTCGTGCGTCGGACCGAGCAGCATGTCGGCGCCCTTGCGGTCCTTCAACCGGAAGATGTTCGGCCCGTACTCCGTCCAGCGGCCGGTGGCCTCGTAGGGCTCGCGGGGCAGCAGCGCCGGGAACACCAGCTCCTGCGCGCCGATCGCGTCCATCTCCTCACGGACGATCCGCTCGACGTTGCGCAGCACCCGCAGACCCAGCGGCAGCCAGGTGTAGATGCCGGGCGCGGCCCGCCGGATGTACCCGGCGCGGACGAGCAGCTTGTGGCTCGGGACCTCCGCGTCCGCCGGGTCCTCGCGAAGCGTGCGGAGGAACAACGACGACATACGCAAAATCACGGGAGTCTCCAAGCGTGCAAAAGTCGAAATCAGGACGTCACAGAGAATATCTGTCCGCCGGACATGGTCTCACCACGTTATCCACAAGGCCACACCGGCTACACCTCGCGGGAGGCCTTCAGCGCCCACCGGATCAACGGAATCTGCAGCGGCAACCGTGCGAAAGCGATTGCCTGCGCCCCCGGCGAGCCTTTTCGCCGCAGGTCCGCGGCCACCTGGACGTTCGCCGGGAACACCGCGACCAGCAGCCCCGCGCTCGCCAGCCCGGCCAACCGCCGCGTCCGCGGGTGCAGCAGCCCGGCCGCGCAGGCCAACTCCGCGACACCGGAGGCGTACACGAGTTCTTTCTTGCGGGGCAGCACCTTCGGCACGATCTTCTCGAACGGCTCGGGTTTGGCGAAATGCAGCGCCCCGAGGACCCCGAAAAGAACGGCCAGACCCTTCGTGCTTCGCGATGGCATGGGCCGGAGCTTAGAACAAGATCGTCGCGAAGGTCTCGATCGTGCGGAAGCCGACGCGTTCGTACGCCGCCCGCGCGGGCAGGTTGAACGCGTTCACGTAAAGCGTCACGACCGGCGCGATCTGCCGCGCCAGTTCGACCACGGCCGCCATCCCCGGCGCGGCCAGCCCTCGGCCGCGGTACTCCGGATCCACCCAGACCCCCTGGATCTGGCAGACCCCGGTGCCGACCGAGCCGACCTCGGCCTTGAACACGACCCGCCCGCCCTCGATCCGCGCGAACGCCCGCCCGGTCCGGATCAGCTCCGCCACCCGGGACCTATAGAACGTCCCGTCCGGCCCGGTCTGCGGCGGTACGCCGACCTCCTCGGTGTACATCGCCACGCACGCCGGGTACAGGATCGGCAGCTCGACCGGTTCCACCGCCCGGACCAGCGGATCGGGCGTGACCGACGGCGACCCGTCGATCACCATGAACGGCTGGTCGTCACGCACCTCGCGCGCCGGTCCCCACTGCGGCTCGAGGATCTCCCACAGCTGCGCGACCGCCCGCGCCTGGCCGAGGATCTGGAAACAGTTCCGCCCGCGCCGCATCGCGTACGCCGCGAACGCCCGCAGCGCGGCATCGTCCGCACCGACAGGCACCATGTTGCCGCCCGCGTGGCACAGCGCCTCGAGCGCGCCCTTCTCGACGTACCCCCAGACCTCGGCACCACGCCGCGGGTCGAGCCCGGACGCCTGCACGAGGCTGTCCACGAACACGTTCACCACCGGATCGCGAGCGATGACCGCGCGCGCCGCCGCGAGGTCACGAGGACCGAGAACCCGTACGCCCACGCGCAGAACCTAGCGGATGACCCGGGCTCCCGTATGCAACGGGGCCGACTCAGCCGACCCCGACATCCTCACCGGCATCCTCACCGGCATCGGCACCGGCATCGGCACCGGCCGCGATCCGGCGCAGCGGCGAGGTCCAGGCGACCACGACTCCGGCGAATCCGCACAGGCCCATCAGTACCATCCCGGTCCGCGGTCCGAAGGCGTTGCCGAGCACTCCGCCGACCACCGAACCCAACGTCCACCCGACGCCCCACGACAGCATCCGGCCCGCTGTGTTGACCCGGCCGAGCAGGTTCTCCGGTGTCACCTGCTGGCGGTACGACACCGCGTTCACGATCACCAGCACGTACGCCGAACCCCAGACGAGCAACGCCAGCGCGGCCACGACCCAGTGCGGCGACAGCGGCGCCAACACACCGAGCAACGCCGAGACCGGTAACGCGTAGAGCGTGATCGCGGCGGGCGAGACGCGCTTCAGCAACCGCGGCAGGCTGAGTGCCGCGATCAGACCGCCGATCCCCCACGTTCCCCAGACGAGTCCGAACCGAAGTCCCGACGTACCGACGTGCAGGACGCGGTCGCACCAGACCACGATCAGCGCCATGAACCCACCGCCGGCGAACGACTGCACGCTGCCGACGATCGTCATCGTGCGGACGCCGGCGTGCCGGACCAAGTAGCGCAGTCCGTCGCGGATGTCGTTCAGTACCACCCGCGGGCGCAGCGGCGGCCGCCCGTCGCGCGCCTCCGACATCACCCGCACGATCCCGCGCACGGCGAACGCGGACGCCGCGAAACTCAGCGCATCGAGCGTCAGCAGACTCGCCGGATCCAAAACGGCAAGGAGCAGACCGGTCAGCGGCGGCACGAACAGTTCGATCAGACTCGACGCGGTCCAGACGGCCGAGTTGGCCTGCGCGACCCGCGCCCGGCCGACCAGCACCGGCAACGCGCCGAAGTTCGCACCGTCGAAGAAGGTGTAGACGGCCTGCACCGTGAATGCGACCACCAGCACCTGCGCGACCGTCAGCACGCCGAGCAGATGCGCGACCGGCACCGACCCGACCAGTACCGCGTTCACGGTGTCCGCGGCGACCATCACCCGTCGCCGGTTCCACCGATCGGCGAGCGCACCGGCGAACAAACCAGCCAGCAGGTACGGCGCCGACTCCAGCGCAGTCACCACCGCGGTGAGCACCGTCGAGCCGCTGAGCCGGTACACCAGCACGGGCAGCGCGATCGCCGTCACCATCGACCCGGTCACCGACAACGCACGAGCCAACCAGTACCGCCGGAAGTCCGGATCGTCGCGCAGCCGCTCAGGCGCCCCCGTCGTCATGACGGGCATGATCCAACCTCACGTGGGCTGGAGGTCAAGCCCCATCCACATCCCGCACCCAGATCCCGATCGGCCGTACAACTCATCCGTGCACCACCACGAGCCGGCCGTCGGGGTCGGTGATCTCCAGACCGGCCTCGGTGCGCGTGACCTGAAGATCGCCCAGGCGGCTCCGCACCTCGTCCAGATCCTCGGTCGTCGTCAGGTCGAGACGAACGGTGAACGCGCCTTCGGCCGAGCCGAACAGCGCGGTCGCATCCGTCCCGACCGCTTGGAAGAAGGTGCGCCACGCGGTCTCGTCGGCGCCGGTCAGGTACGGCGTGACTGACCAGCGCGCGTCAGGACTCGCGTCGTGGAACTTGTAGCCGTAGAGGTCCTCGCTGCGTTCGTCGACCCAGATCACGGCCGCGTCGGGGCCGGTCACCGACAACACTCGCCCGTACGCCTCGTCGAAGACCGTCGCGTCCTCGAACCCGGCCTGCTCCAGCCGATCCCGCAGCTGGTCGATCTCGTCGGCTTCGAACGACAGCGTCGTCTGCCCAGGCTGCCCGCCGGTCGAACTCGACGCCGCGTCGTGCAACGCGACCATCCCGCGACCGGTCAGCATGTCGACCCAGCCGCCGCGCTCGGACTCGATCCGCGACCGCAACCCCAGCGTCTCCAGAAACACCTGCATCGCATCGACATCGGCCGTGAACCGCAACGGCCTGATCACCACGTCGTTCATCCTCGCGCCTCCCCATGGTTGTCCAGGTACTCCGCCAGCGCCTGCTCGACCAGCGCGGACAGACTCGCGGCCTCGTCGATCGCCTTGTGCTTCACCCGCCGCACCAGCTCGGGCGGCAGATACACGTTGAACTGCACCTTCTTGCCACCGTCATCAGCCATGGCTATATTGCTAGCATCCTAGACAGCTAACCGTCAACCGAGAGGGAGCTCCGACGATGAACCTCCGCTTCGACCACATGGGCCTGCTCAGCCGCACCCGCGAGCAGAACCAGGACCTGGCCGACTTCTTCGGCGGCGTCCTCGGCCTCGAGATCACCGGCACCGCGAACGAGGGGTACGCCGAGGTGAAGGCCGGCGCAATGACCATCGCGCTGCACACCGGCGCGATGGTCGACGACTTCGGCGCGATCGGCGGGACGCTCCTGCAGTTCAGCAGCGACGACGTCCGCGCCGACATCGAGGAGATCCGCCGCCGCGGCGGCACCATCGCGCTCGAGCCGACCGACACCGATTGGGGCACCACCTCGGCGTACGTCGCCGGCCCCCACGGCGTGCTGGTCGAGCTCTACAAGTTCAACCAGCCGCAGTAGTCAGTCGGCAGTTCGACAGGTAGTGCACCGGCGAGACGCTGTACACGCAGGCCCGGTCACGCTCAACTGCACTACCCAGGCAGCTGACACCTCCTGTCGAAATGCAGATCTACGACAACCCTGCCTGCTTTCGGGGACCAGGGCGGGCGGTGCGGCTGGGCCGGATCACACGGCGGCGAGCAGGGCGTCGTCGATCTCTTTCAGGAGTTTGGCTTTCGGCCGGGCGCCGACGACGGACCAGATCATCTCGCCGTGGTGGAAGAGGATCAGGGTCGGCAGGGCCATCACGCGGTAGCGGGCGGAGACGGCCGGGTTCTCGTCGGAGTTGAGTTTCACGACGGTCAGCTGTTCGTTGCGGTCGGCACCAATCTGTGCCAGCACCGGGGCGATCTGATGGCAGGGCGGGCACCACTCGGCCCAGAAGTCCACGAGTACGGGCTTCGCGGAGCGCAGTACCACCTCGTCGAAGGTTGCCTCGTCGACGGTCAGCAGATCAGTCATCGTTGGTTCCTCCAGCTCTCGGCATCGGTCAGGAGGTCGGTCAGCCGGGCCCGCAGGTCGGTGAGCTCGGCGATCCGCCGGTCCACCTCCGCGATCCGCGTCCGGTACGCCGTCAGCGACGCCGGGCACACGTCGGCGCGCGCATTGCCGGCTCGCAGGCACTCGATGAACGGGTACGTCTGCTCCGCGGTCAGCCCGAGACTCAGCAACGCCTTCACCTCACGCACCACGACCACGTCGTCCGCCTCGTACGCCCGGTAGCCGTTGGCCTCCCGGCGCGGCTTGAGCAGGCCTTGCGCCTCGTAGTACCGCACCGCCTTGACCGTCACACCGGCCTCGGCCGCCAGATCGCTGATCCGCATCCCGCCTCCTTCACCGACGACGCTAAACCTTGACCCCGGGGTCAAGGTCAAGCCAGCTTAATCAGTGACCGCGGAATGCTTCCTCCAACCACCACGACGGATGATCGGCGACCACTTTCGCGTCCACGAGCATCGGGGCGGAGCGCGGACCGCGCAGCCAGTCCTCGACCGCGGCGAGGTCGGCGACGGTGCGAACGGTCGCCGCCTCGAAGCCGTAACCCCGGCCGATGGCGGCGATGTCGGTCGGAGGGAACGTGACCGTGTCCATCCGCTGCCCGCCGAAGTGGTGTACCTCGGCGCCGTACTCGTCGTCGTTGTACACCACCACCAGCATCGGCAGACCGAGCCGGCGTACCGTGTCGAGCTCCGCGGCGCTCATCAGCGCACCCCCGTCGCCGAGCGCGGCGACCGGGAGCCGGTCCGGTTGTGCCAGCGCCGCCCCGATCGCGGTGGCGAGCCCAAGCCCGATCGACTGGAACGCCTGGGTGAAACACATCCCGTTCTCGTCCGGTACGTCGAGGTAGGCGCTCGGGTAGCCCATGAAGTTCCCGGAGTCGACGGCCAGTACGCGTTCGTCCGGGAGTACGTCGTCCAGCGCGATGCTGAGCGTCCGCGGGTCGATGCGGTCCGCCGTACTCGTGTCGTCGTAGTCGACGTCCCGCCAACGCACGCTACCGATGTCGATGGTGCGATAGCCGGGTCGTTGCTCGCTCAGAGCGTCGAGGGTCAGCGTGGCGGTGCGGTCGACGTCGCCGGTGATGCCCAGGTGGATCTCGCGGTGGAGACCGAGTGCGGAGGCGTCGTCGTCGACCTGGACGACTGTCGCGTCCGGTCCGATCAGTTGGCCGTGGCGCATCGTCCACATGTTCAGCGCGCAGCCCCAGCCGACGATCAGGTCGGCGCCACGGATCAGCTCGGCGGTGCGTGGTGAGGCGAAGCCGCCGGAGATGCCGAGCGACCACGGGTTGCCGTGGAACAGCCCGTGCGCGACCGCCGACGTCGCGAGCAACGCGCCACACCGTTCCGCCAACTCTTCCAGCGGTTCCCGCGATCCACGAGCGCCCCGACCGGCGACGAACACAGGTCTGGAGGCACGCCTCAACAGGTCGACCAGAGCATCGACGTCGTCCGGAACCACGGCGTCCCGAGCGGGCGGCGGCTCCACCGCATGCTCTTCAGTCTCCAATGCCTGCAAGGACAGCGGGACGTTCAGGAGTACGGTTCGGCGCTCGCGAACGGCGGTCGCCACGGCCCCGACCGCCTCGGCCACCGCCGTCTCCGCCGACGTGATGCGCAGCGGCACCGCACCCACCGAACGGGCCAGTGCGTCCTGGTCAACAAAGAAGTTCGAGCGCGGCTCGGTGGCTTCGGCCGCCAGCACGACCATCGGCGTACGGCTCTTCGCGGCCTCGGCGATCCCGGTCATCGCATTCGTCAGACCGCAGCCCTGGTGGACCGACAGCGCGGCGACCGTTCCACTAATCCGCGCGTACGCGTCGGCCATCGTCGCTGCGCCGCCCTCGTGCCGCGCGGCGACGAATCGCGCGCCGGCGGCCAGCATCGCGTTGGTCAGGTGGAAGTTGCCGGACCCGACGACACCGAACACCTGGCGGATCCCCGCGTCGGCCAACGCGCGGCCAACCGCGGCCGCGACGTTCACCGGCGTTCGACCAACGCGAGCACCCGAGCCGGGGCGCCGGATCCACTCACGATCGGCAAGGGTCCGGCGATCACCACGGCACCGGTCGGCGGCAACTGATCGAGATTCTGCAGCTGCGTCAGCCCGTACTTGTCGCTGCCCATCAGGTACGAATGGCACGGGAACGGCGGGTCGAACGAGTGCGCCTTGCCCGCGTCGGTGCCGACGGTCTCGACCCCCATGCCGAGTACTGGCGTCTCCTGTGCGACCCACCGGGCGCACTCGGGTGACAGGCCGGGTGTGTGCGGCCCGTTCTCGTCGGCGTTGAGGAACGCCTCCTGTGAATGGGAGTGCGCACTCCACCCGGTGCGGACGAACAGCCAGCCGCCGTCCGGCAGC
Source organism: Kribbella sp. NPDC054772 (assembly GCF_053611945.1). NCBI lineage: Bacteria > Bacillati > Actinomycetota > Actinomycetes > Propionibacteriales > Kribbellaceae > Kribbella > Kribbella sp. NPDC054772. Next base: position 206,560 of record NZ_JBSHBJ010000002.1, read on the forward strand.
GGCACGTTGTCCGCTTCCCAGGCCTGGATGTGGTCGATCTCGACGAGGAAGTCGGGGTTCTTCGCGACCTCGGCGGTGAAGTCGAGTACGACGGCCGGCGCGATCAGCCGCTGCGCCGGCACCGAGGCGACGTCGGCGAGATCCTTGCCGGTCACCCAGTGGTTCGGTGCGTCGAAATGGGTGCCGGTGTGTTCGCCGCTGGTGAAGTTGTTCCAGTACCAGGCCGGCCCGCGATCGTCGTACCGGCTGATCTCCTCGAGCTCGAACCGCGCCGTCTGCCCGAACTCCGGCGGCAGCTGGATCACCGGCGTCGACGCGCTCAACGGCGAGGTCAGGTCGACGATCTCGACCGACCCGTCGGCGAGGGCTGCGACCAGTACGGACAAGGGCGACGAGTCAGTCATCCCGACCTCCAGGAGTGGCGTACGAAGCACCTGAAACTAAGCCGCCGACCAACCCCCCGTAAAGCATCCCACCGACTCTTGATACCACCCACAGGTCGCGCCAGCATGACCCGCATGCAGCTGGACACCTTCCGCGCGCAAGGTCTCGCACCTGGCGGCCGGACGATCGAGCGGACCGCGGTCCGAGGCGTGCTCTCCCGCGACGACGAATTGCTGCTGCTGTTGTCCAAGCACGGCGACTACAAGTTCCCGGGCGGTGGAGTCGAGGTCGGCGAGACCCTCGAGGAGGCCCTCCGCCGCGAGTTCGACGAGGAGTGTGGGTACGGCGGGGTGCTCGTCGGACCGGAACTTGTGACAACTCGCGAAGAGGTGCCCGCGGTGGATGCGGGCTACGACGTGTTCGCGATGACGTCGTACTACTTCACGTGCTCGGGCGGCACGCCGATCGGCGGGCAACACCTCGAGGCGTACGAGGCGGGCCTGGGACTCACGCCCCGCTGGGTGACGGTCGGCCAAGCGCTCGACGCCAATCGCGCGGTGTTGGACGACGGCGTCGGGGTGATGCGGTGGTTGGTGCGGGAGACTGCTGTGCTGGAGTGGCTCAGCGGGCGTTCTGGTTGACCCACTCCCCCAGGACCTTCGCGCTGGCGTCGACGAGCGAAGGCCAGTCGAGCGCGGCTTCGTCGGCCGAGTCGGAGACGTGTTTCACGACGCGCACGGGTACGCCGTACTCGCGGCACGCGTACACGACCGCGTACGCCTCCATGTCGACCAGGTGCGCGCGCTCGGCCAGGCGATCGCGGACGGCGGGATCGGCGACGAACACATCGCCCGACGCGAGGACCGACCCGTCACCGCCCTCGACGGGCAGCTCATCCTGCGGGTCGACGCCGATCGCCCGCAACGCGTCCGCGTTCACGTCGTGGTTGATGACCTTGCTCGGCAGGTAGAGACCGGACAGGCCGTCCCGGAGCGCGCCGGTGGTGCCGACGTTCAGGACGACCAGGTCCGTGGTGTCGCGCTCGGACAACCCGCGGGTGACGGCGACGGCCGCCTGGGTCTTACCGATCCCGGTGAGGACCACCGGGATCGACTCCGGCACGTACCGCGCCTCGCCCGCGATCGCGCTGACTACCAGGTAGTTGGTCACCCGACGCTGACGGTGGGCTCGCCGGCTTCTCCGGCCTCGCCCATCTGCTCGGCGATCCGCATCGCCTCTTCGATCAGGGTCTCGACGATCGCCGCCTCGGGGACGGTCTTGATCACCTCGCCCTTGACGAAGATCTGGCCCTTGCCGTTGCCGGACGCGACGCCGAGGTCGGCCTCACGGGCCTCACCCGGACCGTTCACGACGCAGCCCATGACGGCGACCCGGAGCGGCACCTCCATGCCCTCCAGACCGGCGGTCACCTGCTCGGCGAGCGTGTACACGTCCACCTGCGCGCGACCGCACGACGGGCAGGAGACGATCTCGAGCTTGCGCTCCCGCAGGTTCAGCGACTGCAGGATCTGCAGACCGACCTTGACCTCCTCGACCGGCGGCGCGGACAGCGAGACGCGGATCGTGTCGCCGATCCCGCGGGACAGCAGCGCACCGAACGCGACCGAGGACTTGATCGTGCCCTGGAACGCCGGACCGGCCTCGGTGACCCCGAGGTGCAGCGGCCAGTCGCCGCGCTCGGCGAGCATCTCGTACGCCTGCACCATCACGACCGGGTCGTTGTGCTTGACCGAGATCTTGAAGTCGTGGAAGTCGTGCTCCTCGAACAGCGAGGCTTCCCAGACCGCCGACTCGACCAGCGCCTCCGGCGTAGCCTTGCCGTACTTCTCCAGCAGCCGCTTGTCCAGCGAACCCGCGTTCACGCCGATCCGCAGGGACGTACCGTGGTCCTTGGCCGCCTGGGCGATCTGCTTGACCTGGTCGTCGAACTTGCGGATGTTCCCCGGGTTCACCCGGACCGCGGCGCAGCCGGCCTCGATCGCGGCGAACACGTAGCCCGGCTGGAAGTGGATGTCGGCGATCACCGGGATCTGCGAGTGCTGCGCGATCTCCCGGAGCGCGTCGGCGTCCTCCTGCCGCGGGCAGGCGACCCGGACGATGTCGCAGCCGGCCGCGGTCAGCTCGGCGATCTGCTGCAGCGTCTTGTTGACGTCGTTGGTCGGGGTGGTGGTCATCGACTGCACCGAGACCGGCGCGTCGCCACCGACCAGCACGCTGCCCACCTTGATCTGCCGCGTCTTCCGGCGCGGAGCCAGCGTGGGGGGCGGCAGTGCGGGCATGCCCAGGTTGATGCTCATGTGTCCTTATCCGTTGAACAACTTGATGGGGTTCACGATGTCGGCGATGACGAGCAGGACGCCCATCACCACGATCACACTCGCCGCGACGTACGCGATCGGGAGCAGCTTGGCCACGTCGACGTACCCGGGGTCGGGCCGGCCGAACAGCTTCGCGAAGCCGCGCCGGATGCCTTCCCAGATCGCGCCGATCATGTGCCCGCCGTCCAGCGGCAGCAGCGGGATGAAGTTGAACAGCGCGAGGAACAGGTTCAGCGACGCGAGCAGCATGATCAAGCTCGCGAACTTCGCGCCGACGTCGAGGGCGTTGGAGGAGGCGATCTCGCCGGCGACCCGGCTGGCGCCGACGACGCTCATCGGGCTGTCCTGGTCGCGCTGGCCGCCGGTGATCGACTTCGCGACGCCGACCAGCTTCTCCGGGAACTGGCCGAGCGCCTTCACCGTGGCGACCGTGTAGGTGCCCATCTGGTCGAACGCGTAGCCGACGCTCTGCCGCTCGAGCTTGTCCTCCGGCGACACACCGAGGAACCCGACCGAGACGTACTTGTCCGAGCCCGGCTTGTCCAGCACCTGGTTGACGATCGTGCTGGTGTGCAGGGTCAGCTGCTGACCGTTGCGCTCGACAACGATCGTGGCGGCCTTGTCGGTGTTCGCCCGGATCAGCGGCGTCAGCTGGTCCCAGCTGTCGATCGTGGTGCCGTTGAACGACACGATCCGGTCGCCAACCTGGAACCCGGCCTGCTTGGCGGGCGAGAGCTTGTCGCCGTCCTGGCACTTGCGGTTCGCCGACGCCTGGTCGGCGGGGATCACGCAGTCCGTGACGGTGGAGATCGTGGTCTGCGGAACGTGCGCGCCGTACAGCGTGAAGAGGCCCGTGAACAGCACCGCCGCGATCAGCACGTTGACCAGCGGCCCGGACGCCATCACGATCAGCTTCTTCCACCACACCTTCTGGTAGAACAGCCGGCCGTCGTCCTCGGGCGCGATCGTCTCGTACTCCGCGGTGCGCGCGTTCTCGACCATCGACTGGATCGGGCCGGTGTTGGCCTTGCGGATCCGGGTCGGGTCCTCGCCCTTCGCGGGCGGCATCATCCCGATGATCCGGACGAAACCACCGGCCGGGATCGCCTTGATGCCGTACTCCGTCTCGCCGCGCTTCGTGGACCACACGGTGCGCCCGAAGCCGACGAAGAACTGCGTGACCTTCATCCCGAACGCCTTGGCCGGGAGCATGTGACCCATCTCGTGCAGTGCTACCGAGATCAGGACCCCGGCGACGAACAGCACGATGCCGAGGATGGTGAGGAGCACGCTCATGCCTCTTGGTTCTCCCGTACGCCGGTGATCTCACGAGCCCGGGTTCGGGCCCACGCGTCCGCGGCGAGCACGTCGTCGACGGACAGTTCCTCATATGAGGGTACGTCGTGGTCGGTCACCACCCGGGCCACCGTGTCGACGATTCTCACGAACGGTAACCGGCCGTCCCGGAACGCCTGGACACAGACCTCGTTGGCGGCGTTGAAGACCGCCGGGGCCGTCCCGCCGCGGGTACCTGCCTCGCGGGCCAGCTGGACCGACGGGAACTCGGCGTCGTCGACCGGCTGGAACGTCCAGGTGCTCGCCTGGGTGAAGTCCCACGGCGGCGACGCGTCCGCTATCCGGTCGGGCCAGCCGAGCGCCAGCGCGATCGGCACCGTCATCGTCGGTACGCCGACCTGCGCCATCGTGGAGCCGTCGAAGAACTCGACCATCGAGTGGATGGCCTGCTGCCGGTGGATCACGACGTCGATCCGGTCCATCGGGATCCCGAAGAGCAGGTGCGCCTCGATCAGCTCGAGGCCCTTGTTGACCAGCGTCGCCGAGTTGATCGTGACGACCGGGCCCATCGCGAAGTTCGGGTGCTCCAGGGCCTGCTCGACCGTGACGGTCTCCATCTCACTGCGCGGCTTGCCGAGGAACGGGCCGCCGCTCGCGGTCAGCAGCAGTCTGCGGACCTCGTCCGGCCCGCCGCCGCGCAGGCACTGGGCGATCGCGCTGTGCTCGGAGTCGACCGCGACGATCTGCCCCGGCTTGGCCCGCCGCGTGACGATCGGGCCGCCGATCACCAGCGACTCCTTGTTGGCCAGCGCGAGCGTGTTCCCGGCGTCCAGGGCGGCCAGGGTCGCGTGCAGCCCGACCGAGCCGTTGATGCCGTTGAGAACCACGTCACACGGCATCGCCGCGAGCTCGCTGGAAGCGTCCGGCCCGGTGACGATCTTCGGGATCCGGAACTCGCCCTGCGCGTATCCCTTGCGCTGCGCCTCGGCGTAGAAGGCGAGCTGCAGGTCCTGCGCGACCGTGGCCTTCGCCACCGCGACGACCTCGACGCCGAAGTCGAGCGCCTGCTCGGCCAGCAGCGCGACGTTGCCGCCGCCGCCGGACAGCGCGAGCACGTGGAAGCGGTCCCGGTTACGCCCGATCAGCTCGAGCGCCGTGGTACCGATCGAGCCGGTGGAGCCGAGGATGACGACGCTGCGCGGGTTCACGGCGCCATTGTTCCAGGTGCGCACCCATCGTGACGACCAGGCCTCGTTCAGCTGATGTACAGGCGGAACGGGAAGGCTCCGAGGCCGATCTCGTCACCGTGCCCGACCGCTGCGGTGTCGATCCGCTCACCGTTCACGAACGTCCCGTTGGTCGCCGCCAGGTTCCGCAACTCATAGGTGGTCGCGTCGATCCGCAGGAGTTCCGCGTGGTGCCGGCTCACCTCCGGGCGGTCCAGGATCAGATCGCAGTCCGGAGCCCGCCCGATCCGGACCAGGTCGAGCAGCGGTACGACGTCACCGGCCTCCCCGACGAGCACGGGCTGCGGTCCGGTCTCCAGCGCCGCTGCGATCCCACCCACACCGGCCGTCCGGATCGACAGCGACACGATCAGGTCGTCGCCCTTGTCCACGTGCAGGTTGTGCTGAGCGCCGTACCCCTGCAGGAGGTCGCCGTGCTCGTCGATGACGACCGCGGAGACGTGGTAGTACCCAGGAGGCAGTTGCGCGTACGCCGCGGCGCCGAGCGACGTGGTGAGAACCACAGCGTCGTACTCGCGGTGACTCACGTCGGTGATGGTGATCAGGACCGGGTTGTTCGCGGTGAGGTGCGCCTCGGCGCCGGTGTCGCCCGGGGTGAACTCGACGGTCACCATCGGCGCCGGACCGATCTCGTCCAGGCCGACCAGCCGCCCGACCACAGGCACCGCACCGGTGGGGATGTCCAGCGGCACGTACTGACCGTGCGACCGCACCAGGACGTCCAGCTGCGGCCGCGTCCACCCGTTGCGCCGGGCGAGCAGGTACGCGCTGACCATGCCCTTGCCGAAGATGAAGGCGACGTCGCCCACCACGGCTCGCACGAATCCACTGACAGGTTCCATCGGCACCCCCAGTGCATCAGTATCCAGGAATCGCCACTCCGGTACGGCGGTGCTCGGTGTGCCGCCGTACCGTTGCCCGGTGACCCCAGTTCCGGCTTCCGTACTCATCATCGAGAACGACCGCGACAGCGGTCCAGGCAAAATCCTCGATTGGATGGACGATCGTGAGATCTCGCCGGTCGTCGTCCGGGCCTGGGACGGTGAACCTGTGCCCCGGAGCGTCGACGGCCATGCGGCGCTGATCATGCTCGGCGGCGGGATGCTGCCGGACGAGGACGAGCGGTCGCCCTGGCTGGCGGACGAGCGGGCGTTGCTGCGCGACGCGCACGGCAAGGTGCCGGTGCTCGGCATCTGCCTCGGTGGACAGTTGCTGGCGCACACCTTCGGCGGTGAGGTGCAGGGGAAGTACGGACTGCCCGAGAAGGGTGTGACGCCGCTGACGGTGCTGCCTGCCGCGGCGGACGACGTACTGCTGGCGGGGCTGCCGTCAACGGTGCGGGCGGTGGAGAGTCATCAGGACCAGATCACCCGGCTGCCGGCGGATGCCGTGCTGCTGATGTCCAGCGAACGCTGCCCGAACCAGATGCTGCGGATCGGCCGGAGCTGGGGCGTGCAGTTCCACCCGGAGGTCACAGCGGACCGGGTACGGCGCTGGAACCCGGAGCGACTGCGGTCGCTCGGATTCGACCCCGAGACGGTCGTCGCCGACGCCGAGCAGTACGCCGTGGAACTCGACAAAACCTGGTCCACGGTCGTCGGGAGATTTCTCGATCTCACGGCCTGACTCAGCGCTACCTTTGGGGGCATGAGTCTGGAGCAGCCGCCGCCCGGCCACCGGGCATCCGACAACGACCGTGAGCGTGCCGCCGCCGTGGTCCAGGAAGCACACACCGACGGGCGGCTGGACATCCAGGAGCTCGACGAGCGGCTGACCTAGGTCTACTCGGCCAAGACCCAGCTCGAGCTGCGCAACGCGACCGCCGACCTGATCCCGGTCGCGCACGGCAGCACGCAGGAACTGACGCTGCGCGCCCGCCACAGCGCCCAGAAGCGCGAAGGCAAGTGGGTCGTGCCCGAGCGGGTGACCGCGATCGCGGAGCACTCACCGGTCAAGCTCGACTTCACCGACGCGATCGTGCACTGGGGCGTTGTCCACGTCGACGCGCACACCAAACACAGCCCCGTGATCATGGTGATCCCCGAGGGCTGGAGCGTCGACGTCGACCAGGTCGAGGCGGTACACAGCAGCGCGAAGAACAAGGCCGGCCCGCCGCGGCCCGGCGGCGTCCGCCTGGTCGTCACCGGCAAAGCCCGGCACTCCAACATCATCGTCCGCCACGCCCGCAAAAGGCACTGGTGGTGGCCCTGGTACCGGAAGTGATCCACACCTCCTCTCTCCCCGGCCGGATTGCCGTTAGCGTTCAGTTATGACTGCTTCGCTGGATCTCGTTGATGTTGATTCCTTGCTTACCGAGGAGGAGGTCGACGTTCGGGCGGCTGCGCGGCGGTTCGCGGACGAGCGGTTGCGGCCTTCGTTGCCGGAGTGGTTCGAGACGGGGTCGATCCCGGCGCGGGAGCTGGCGAAGGAGCTGGGTGCGCTCGGGTTTCTCGGGATGCATCTGACGGGGTACGGGTGCGCCGGCGTCGGGCCGGTCGCGTACGGGCTGGCGTGTCTGGAGATCGAGGCGGCCGACTCGGGGATGCGGTCGCTGGTGTCGGTGCAGGGATCGCTGGCGATGTACGCGATCTGGAAGTACGGCAGCGAGGAACAGAAGAACGAGTGGCTGCCCCGAATGTCCGCCGGCGAGGCGATCGGCTGCTTCGGCCTAACCGAGCCCGACTTCGGATCGAACCCGGCCGGCATGCGCACGAACGCCCGCCGCGACGGCGCCGACTGGGTGCTGAACGGCTCGAAGATGTGGATCACCAACGGTTCGGTCGCCGACGTCGCGGTGGTCTGGGCGCGGACCGACGACGGTGTCCGCGGCTTCGTCGTACCGACGTCGACGCCCGGTTTCTCGGCACCGGAGATCAAGCAGAAGATGTCGTTGCGGGCGTCCGTGACGTCGGAGCTGGTGCTCGAGGACGTGCGGCTTCCGGAGAGCGCGATGTTGCCCGAGGCCCGTGGTTTGTCCGGTCCGCTCGGCTGCCTGAACGAGGCCCGGTTCGGGATCATCTTTGGCGCGATGGGCGCGGCCCGGGACTGCCTGGAGACCGCGGTCGCCTACGCCGGTGAGCGGATCGTGTTCGACAAACCGCTGACGGCGTACCAGCTGACCCAGGCGAAACTGGCCGACATGGCGGTCGAGCTGAACAAGGGCATCCTGCTCGCCGTCCACCTCGGCCGACTGAAGGAGAAGGGCACGCTCCGCCCGGAGCAGGTCTCGGTCGGCAAGCTCAACAACGTCCGCGAGGCGATCGCGATCGCCCGTGAGTGCCGCACGATCCTGGCGGCGAACGGGATCAGCGGCGAGTACCCGATCATGCGGCACGCCAACAACCTCGAGTCGGTCCTCACCTACGAGGGCACGTCCGAGGTACACCAACTGGTGATCGGCCAAGCGCTGACCGGGCAGTCCGCCTTCCGCTGACGAATACGCTCCGCGACTCCTGGGCACCGGATTGCAAACTGCTCAGGAAGGAGCATCTATGCGGATCGGGGCCGGGATCGCACTCGTCGTGGTCGGCGCCGTCATCGCCTTCGCCGTCCGGATCCACTCGGACGTGTTCAACCTGCGGGCGCTCGGAATCATCATCATGCTCGGCGGCGCGGCCGGCATCTGGCTGTCCTACCGCCTCGCCAACCAACGCCGGCGAGGCGCGCGGCCCGTGATCGACCCCGACGTCGAGAAGCAGTACCGCACCGCTCCTCTGCGCCAGGTCGGCGAGGAGCCGATCGACGTCACGCCGACCCATCTTCGCGAGCAACCGGACCACCGCCGCCGCTGACCTCGGCCACCGGCTAGCATCCGGTCCGTGATCAGGCGGGTTGGGGTGGTCGGTGCGCTGGTCGTTGTCCTCGCAGCGGCCGGAGTTGTCGTCGTACGCGCGGTTGGTTCCGGTTCGGATCGACCTGTCGCCCAGACGACGCCGGGGACCACCTCGCCTACTCCGACCGCGCAGCCGTCGACGCCCAGCAGTACGCCGACAGTCAGTACGCCGCCTGTCAGCACCCCGACCGCGAGCACCCCGACCGTCAACGCGACCACGGCGGCGCTCGCGGCGCAGAACCGCATCCTCCTGCGGAACCCGCTGTACGGCGTCGGGCGCCTCCCGGCCTCGCACTGCAAGGAGCCCACCGTCCGGCCGACCTCGGTCGCGAACGTGCGCAAGTACTACGCCGAGTTCGTCCGCTGCCTCGACAAGGCGTGGGCGCCGGTGGTCCGGAAGGCCGGCTTCACGTTCCGGTCACCGCGTGTCGAGGTCTTCACCGGCCCCTCACGGACCCTGTGCTCCGTCACCGACTCGGCCGCGTACTGCGGGGGCGTGATCTCGATGAGCGCCGACTTCGACCTCAAGAACTACCGCCAGTACGACAAGCTCTGGACACGGACGACCATGGCCCACCTCGTCGCCCACGAGTACGCCCATCACATCCAGGCACTCACCGGAATCTCGGCAGCCGCAGCCGAGCGCGCGACGTACCTGAACGGCGTCGAGGCGAACCTGCAGGACAGGCGTCGCCTCGAGCTGCAGGCGTCCTGCCTGAGTGGCGTCTACCTCGGCGCCGATCGACGGTACTTCCCCGTCTCAGGCAGCTGGAAAGAGAAGTGGGTCTGGACCATCCGCCACCGCGGCGACGAATGGGGCACGGTCCGCGACCACGGCGACAGCTCCAGCCACAGCAAGTGGACCCGTCGCGGCTTCGACGCGGGGGCACCGTCGGCCTGCAACACCTACACCGCGTCGGCCGCCAGCGTGGCCTGAACCAGCAGTCCATGGCACTGTGAATCATGGACAGGAACCGGGAAGTGCTCGAGCGATTGTGGCCGACCGACGGCCGGCTCGCGCTCTCGGCCGAGGCCGAGCACGAGCTACGCACGGACGACTACGTGCTGGACATGCCGCAGTCCGGTGAACGCATCGTCGGCCGAGACCTGATGCGCGAGATGCAGCAGGAGTACCCGAACCCGCCGTCGATCCAGATCCTGCGCATCGCCGGCGCCGGCGACCACTTCGTCGTCCTCGGCCGCTCGGACTACGGCGGCGACATCTACTACGTCGCGAACGTCGTCGAGTTCCGCGACGGCCGGATCGCCCGCGAGACGCGCATCTACGGCGCCCCGTTCGAGGCGCCGCAGTGGCGCGCGAAGTACGCTACTTCGCCACCTCGGTAGCGCGAGACTCCCGTACGACGGTCACGCGGATCTGACCGGGGTACGTCAACTCCTCCTCGACCTGCTTCGCGATGTCGCGCGCCATCACCTGCGCCGCGATGTCGTCGACCGCGTCCGGCAGCACCATCACGCGGATCTCGCGCCCGGCCTGCATCGCGAACACCTTCTCGACGCCGTCGTGATGCATCGCGATCTCCTCGAGCCGCTCGAGTCGCTGCACGTACGCCTCCAGCGACTCCCGCCGCGCGCCCGGCCGTCCACCACTCACCGCGTCCGCGGCCTGGGTGAGCACGGCCTCGACCGTCCGTACTTCGACCTCGTTGTGGTGCGCCTCGATGCAGTGCACGACGTCGTCGCTCTCGCCGTACTTGCGGGCCAGCTCCGCGCCGACGATCGCGTGACTGCCCTCGGACTCGTGCGTGAGCGCCTTGCCGATGTCGTGCAGGAACGCGCCACGCTTGCACAGCTTCGGATCCAACCCGAGCTCGGCCGCCATCATCCCCGCGATGTGCGCCGACTCGACCAGATGCTTCAACACGTTCTGCCCGTACGACGTCCGGTACCGCAGCAGGCCCATCGTCCGGGCGAGCTCCGGGTGCAGGTCGGTGATCCCGACCTCCGCCATCGCGTCCTCGGCGGCCCGCTCGCACAGCTCGGCGACCTCGCCCTTGCTGCGCTCGTAGATCTCCTCGATCCGGGACGGGTGAATCCGGCCGTCGAGCACCAGCGAGTCGAGGGTCAGGCGCGCGGTCTCCCGGCGTACCGGATCGAAGCAGGACAGCAGCACTGCCTCGGGGGTGTCGTCGATGATCAGGTTCACGCCGGTGGTCTGCTCGAACGACCGGATGTTGCGGCCCTCGCGGCCGATGATCCGGCCCTTCATGTCGTCGCTCGGCAGATGGACGACCGACACCACGGACTCGCTGGTCTGCTCGGACGCGAGCCGCTGCACCGCGCCGGTGATGATCTTGCGGGCCTTCGTCTCGCCCTCGTCCAGTGCCTGCCGCTCGATGTCGCGAACGATCGTGTGCGCGTGCCGCTTGGCCTCGTCCTCGATCGCGGACACGAGCTCGGTCTTCGCCTGCTCGGCGGTCAGGTTCGCGACACCTTCGAGGATCCGGCGGCGCTCGTCGTCCAGGTCCTTGATCTCCTGCTTGCGCTGGTCCAGCTCGGCCAGCTGCGCGGTGACCTCGGTGTGGCGTTCCTCGACCGCGCGGTGCTGCTCGTCGAGCCGCTCCTCACGTTCGGTCAGCCGGTGGTCGCGACGCTCCATCTCCAGGCGCTGCTCACGCAGATCATCCCGGATCGACTGCGCCTCAGCCTCAGCTTCCCGCCGTACGTCGGACGCTCGCTGCTCGGCGTCCCGTCGTACCTCGGAGGCCCGGTCCTCGGCGGCACGGCGAATCTCCTCGCCCCGCTGCTCGGCCGCCTCCGCGCGGGTCCGCAGTACGGCGGCGTCCTCCTCGGCCTGCCGACGTACCTGGTCAGCGGCGGACTTGGCCGCCTGCTCCACCTCGACTCGGGCGGTCGAGTTGTCGACGGCCTTTCGGCGGGAGAGGGTCAAGCCGATCCACGCCAGCAGTCCGGCGATCAGCAATCCGATCAGGGCCAGGCCAACGGACATCGCGGTCATCGGCGTCTCCCCTCTCCTTCGAGTCCCACGCGGGACTGTGGCCGTCGGTCGAAGGGACTACCACTCATACGGTCGAGGAGACGGTACGGCGCCGCCGGGGTACGGCTGGACGGGTGCCACCTCGGTGAGGCGGTACCAATGCGTTGCCGTTTCCTGCGATGCCGTGACGACGGTGTCGCTGCGCACTCGCTGGTCGCGGTCCGCGAACCCCCGTCCGCGGATTGCCTGGCGGCCGCGTACGCGGCTGGCCAGCGTTGTTTGCCTCGTTTACTCACCGTGAGTCACCGCTGACAACCGGAGACCACGATGGGCCCGCCTCGCGCCCGGTTCGGCTCGCTCGCGCTGCCGTCCGGGATGTGCGTGCGGTGCCGCCTATCCGACGGCGCTTTCGGGCGCCGTCGTCCTTCCTTCAGCTCGGTCGAGCGTGGTTGCGTCTTTTCCGGCCGGCCGTTTCACCGGCCCACCGATCCTTATATCCGCCACCGATGCGGTGGGTTCGTCCCTTCTTGGTCCTGAGGCTAAGCGCGCCCCACCACCCGGTCAAGCGGACACTCACGCACGCCCCCACCGATCCCCCACCCCACCCCACCAAACCAGACCACCCCACCCAATGGTCCCCTCCACAACACCCCGCACCGACACGCGACCGCACGAGCAACACCAACCCTCACCAAAGTGCGCCGACGTCACCATCGTGGCTCGCCGACGCACAGCGGCCCGACAGGCACGCTCGCCGAGGTGCGCCGAGCGGCGGGCGCTCACGCGCCGAGCAACACATCCACCGCGACCCAGCACCGCCAGCTCGGCTAGTCGAACGACCAGGACTCGCTTCGCCGGGTGGGCGGGGAGCATGACACACAACTTTCACCAAAGTGCGACGGCTTGACAGCCTCGCTCGCCAAGGTGCGTCGGGCGCCATGCGCTCAGGCGCCGAGCAACGCATCCACCGCGCCCCGGCACTGACAGGTCGGCTGGTCGAAAGACCAGGACCTGCTAGCCGGGGTGCGCGGGGAGCGTGTCAGCAACTGCCAAGGTGCGGCGGCGTGACAGCACCGCTCGCGAGGTGCGTCGGGCGGCGGGCGCTAGCCGGCGGCCGGGCCTGGTCCGGGCGTCGGGCGGTCGGAACTAGCGGTGCCGGCCGAGGTCGCGGAGTTCCCGGTCGCCTCATCGGAACTCGGCGTTTGGCTGGTCGCCGCGTTCTCGGCTGTTTCCGCGCTCGCGGAGCCGGATCCTGCGTCAGATGCCGAGCCGGTTGCTGAGTCGGATGGCGCCTCGGTTGTTGCGTCGCTCGGGCTCTCGTCGGTGTTCTGCTTGTCGACGAAGCCGCCGACCTTCTGCTGGACAGCGTCGACCTTCTCCGCGTACTTCCCGCCGGTCTGCTTGTCGATCAGATCGCCGGCTTTCTCGACGCCGGCTTTGATCTTGTCCGGGTTCTGCTTGACGACATTCCGGAGCCAGTTCTTCGCCTGTTCCTGAAAATCGTTCATTGCACCCTCCGCGGTGTCTGGGGCGGATCGACGGAAAATCCCAGCCTACGGACCGGCCCAAATACCAGTCCTACTTCGGATAACACACCGTCATCCCGCACCCGTCAACGCCCCTCGCCGCGAGCCCGACCCCGAACCCACCTCACGCAACGTAACAACGCCGCCCCCAACCGACCAGATCCCGCCCACCCCAACACGCCCGCCCCAGACCCACCCCGCTCCAATCACCCGGTCAGCCCGCCACCGATCCCCGGTCTACGCGCTACGAATCACCCAGCCAGCGCGACGCCGATCACCCGGTCGACGTGCCCCGGATCGCCAGGTCGGCGCCCCGCCGATACCCCGTCGACGCCTCCGGATCACCTGGTCGACGCTCGACGATCACCCACTCAGTACTTTCCCGCGGGCCAGCGCCCGGCCGGCCCGCCTATCAAAGCTCCGTCGATCCCGCGGGTCAGCGTTCGGTCGCTTGCCCGTCCAGGTGGGCCTTCGCGATGTCCGCCGGAGCACGCACCAACCACCCGTCGAGCAGCGCCTCCCGCAACACCGGCTCGGACACTTTCTCCAGTTCGACAAGCACCGCGGCGTACCCGTTGAAATGTGGAATCGTGAAAAACCCGTCCCCAGCCCGCGCTGCAAGCACCGCTTCCTTCTCGGCGAGGTCCTCCACCACGATCGCCAGAATCGGCCCAGCCGGCGGCGTCTCGTCGCCGTACCGCTTCAGATCAGCCTTACTGAACGGCCGCTCCCACGCATACCCCTTACCCCCAACCGCCCAAGTCCGCTGCCCATACCGACTCGTCTCCTCGGTCCCCGGCAACTCCCCCACCAACCGCTCCACATCCCCAAAACTCACCATCCCCCGACGCTACCCCCGCCCCGCCCAACCCTCGTGAATCCACAACCGACATCCCACGGTCCCGCAGCGCTGGAACCTGCCTACCGGCTAACCGGCCCACAACCACGGGCCGACGCAGCGCTGGAACCCGGCGGCCAGGTAGAACTCGGCCACCTCATCCCTGACCGCCGACACGAACACAACCTCGGCCCCCAGCCCCGCCAACCACCGACGGCACTGCCCCAGCAACGCCGCACCCGTTCCGGCAGTACGCCGACCCGGAGCCACCACCAGCTCTTCCACCATCCCGTACGGCTCGTGCCCGTAGTCGACAAACGTCGCGACGATCACCCCGACGACGTCATCGCCATCAGCCGCGACAAATGTCCGAGCCTCCTGCCGCACCGCCGGCAGCGTGGCAGCCTCGGCCGCGTCCCCATGCAACTCCCGCAGCAACACCCGAATCGCCCCGGCATCAACCGCCCCAGCCTCGCGCACCACCACCCCCTCGCGAGACTCAGCGTGATTCATTCAGGCTCCAACCCGGATGAATCCAACATCGGGAACTCCTCGTGGCTCGCATCGAGTTCCTGCTTGACGATGCTCATGGCAAGACCACCCGGATAGCCTTTGCGAGCAAGCATTCCGAGCAACCGGCGCATCGCCACCTGTCGCTCCAGCGAACGCATCGACCGCAACTTCCGCCGTACCAGCTCGCGGGCCGTCTCCTCTTCCTGCTCCGGAGCCAGCTCCTCGAGCGCATCCCGCGTCAACTCATCATCGACGCCACGCCGCCGAAGCTCCTGCGCGAGCGATCGCTTGCCCAGCCCGCGCCCTCGATGCCGCGACTCCACCCACGCCTTCGCGAACGCCGCATCATCGATCAACCCGACGTCAGTGAACCGATCCAGCACCTCATCAGCGACGTCGTCCGGAATCTCCCGATCAGCCAACACATCGGCCAACTCAGCCCGCGTCCGCGGCTGGCCGGTCAGCTTGTCCAGCAAGATCGTCCGGGCCACCGCGTACGGATCCGAATCACCATCCAACGCAGAATCCCGAGGCTCGGCTCCCTCCGCGGACCGCGACCTCCCGCGCCGCCCGAACCCACCCCCAACACGCCGCCGCCCCGTCCCCCGACGCGCACTTCCACCACTGGACCCGCCGGTCCCCGCACCCCGCCCAGACCGGCCACCCTCAGCCGCGACCTCACCACTCGGGTCAACACCGGACACACCAGCCCAAGCAGACACTGCACTTCGAACAGGCGGAGCGGTCTCGGCAGACGCGCTAACCGCAGAGGGTCCACGTCGGTCAGCGGACGCGCCGTGCTCAGCGGACGCGCCGTGCTCAATGGACCCGCCGTGCTCAGTGGCCGTGTCGTGGTCGATGGACCCGCCGCGGTCAGCGGACCCGCCGTGCTGAGCGGACCCGGCCTGTTCAGCAGACCCGCTGTGTTCAGCAGACCTGCCTCGGTCAGTGGATGTCTCACCCAACGGCGGAGTGGATGTCTCAGGTGAGGTCTCGCTGGACGTATCGCCGGCGGTCTCGCCGTGGCGGGCAAAGGACTGCCCGCTCGATGCGTCGGCGAGTGTGTGATCGGGCTTGGCCGGCTGAACTCGACGCGAACTGGCCGCGGAGTCGTCCGAATCTCCCCACGGATCGAGTCCGCCAGCAGCCGAACGAAGGTTCCGCTCAAACGCAGTCGTCGACGACCTGTCAGCCGACGCATCAGGTGCGTCAGCCGATCGATCGCCGCCCATGGAACGCCCACGCCTAGAACGGCTCCGACCAGAGCTGTCTAGGTCAGAGCGACCCGAACTTGAGCCACTCTTGCTCGACCGGCCGCGATCGACCCGACCATCGGTGGATCGAGGATGCACTGACTGGCGCTCGACGGAATCGCCATCGATGGACTCGCCGTCGGCGGACTGGCGGTCGTCGGACTGGCGGTCGTCGGACTCGCTGTCAGCAGACCCGCTACCGATGGACCGACGATCGGTGGATTGGCGATCGATGGACTCGCTATCGGTGGACCGGCTGCCGGTAGAGCGACCGCGGTTGGCGCGGGGTGCGGGAGGGGCTTCGGCGTCATCGGCGAAAGCTCGTGCCTCGGCCTGCCTGTCGGCGGCCTGGGCTTCGAAAGCCTCGGCCAAGCGCTCGTCCTGATCGCCCCACGGATCGACCGCTTTCACAGCGGAGCTACGGCGCGAGGCGTCACGCCGAGGTACCTGCCGAACGTTCTCCGCCCGGGACGATGTCGAAGCAGGGGACGGTTCGGTCCGCACTCGCCGGGACCGAGCCCCGGGCGCAGACTTTTCTTCAGACTCTCGAATGCTGTCGCGAGAGGTGTCGGGCTCGTCCCAGGGGTCGACTGTGCCGACGGTTCGCCTGATGGAGCCGGGACGCCGCGAGGTTTCCCAACCCGAGTCGTCCGCAGACAGAAAGTCGTCGGAGTCGTCCTGGGCACTTCCCCGCTTTGCGGTCGAGCTGCGACCACCGGTACGCCGACTCCGTCGGCCCGAGCCAGATCTAGAACCCGTCGACGCCTCGGCCCCGCGTTTCGCGGCTGCAGACCGATTCGCGGCCGAAGACACTGACGCTGCTGATGACGATGACGTTGGTGAAGACGCCGATGGCCACGTTGATGAACTCAACGCGGTCGACGGTGGGCCTTCGGCCAGGAGTTTGCGGGCGAGGGCCAGGCGTTCCTCGTGGGGTAGAGACAGCGCCGCGGGGGCAGCGTCGTCGGCAGTTGGCGACTGCCGACCCACGCTGCCGCCCGCGGTGGGTCGATCAGAAGTCGACATCAACCTCGGCCTTGGCGGCCTCGTCGGCCGGGGCGTCGAGCGTCGGGCCGATGCCCATCTTCTCCTTGATCTTCTTCTCCAGCTCGTTGGCCAGATCGGGGTTGTCACGCAGGAAGTTCCGCGCGTTCTCCCGGCCCTGACCGAGCTGGTCGCTCTCGTAGGTGAACCAGGCGCCGGCCTTGCGGACGAAGCCCTGGTCCACGCCGAGGTCGAGCAGGCTGCCCTCACGGCTGATGCCCTGGCCGTAGATGATGTCGAACTCGGCCTGCTTGAACGGCGGGGCCACCTTGTTCTTCACGACCTTGACGCGGGTCCGGTTACCGACCACGTCGGTGCCGTCCTTCAGCGACTCGATCCGGCGGACGTCCAGCCGCACCGACGCGTAGAACTTCAGCGCCTTACCACCGGTCGTCGTCTCCGGGGAGCCGAACATCACGCCGATCTTCTCGCGCAGCTGGTTGATGAAGATCGCGGTCGTGTTCGTCCCGCTGACCGCGCCGGTCATCTTCCGCAGCGCCTGGCTCATCAGCCGGGCCTGCAGACCGACGTGGCTGTCGCCCATCTCGCCCTCGATCTCGGCGCGCGGCACCAGCGCGGCCACGGAGTCGATCACGACGATGTCGATCGCGCCGGAGCGGACCAGCATGTCGGCGATCTCCAGGGCCTGCTCACCGGAGTCGGGCTGCGAGACCAGCAGCGCGTCGGTGTCGACACCGAGCTTCCGCGCATACTCCGGGTCGAGGGCGTGCTCGGCGTCGATGAACGCCGCGATCCCGCCGGCCCGCTGGGCATTCGCGACCGCGTGCAGGGCGACCGTCGTCTTACCGGAGGATTCCGGGCCGTAGATCTCCACCACGCGACCGCGCGGCAGACCACCGATCCCGAGTGCGATGTCGAGCGAGATCGACCCGGTCGGGATGACCTCGATCGGGGGCTTGTTCTGCTCCCCCAGGCGCATCACCGATCCCTTGCCGCACTGCCGCTCGATCTGCGTCAGCGCGGTCGCAAGCGCCTTCTCGCGATCGGCCGCCGCACGCTCCGCACTTGCCGCCGCGCTCGCTGCACCCGCCATGTGACTGCCACCTGACCCATCTGATAATCCGGGGCCGCCAGCCGGCCGCCCGAAGGAACTTCGTTGTCGCCAGAGAAGGTATTCGTCCGCACCGACAGTTTTCGTCGCGACTTCGAATCTGTGGACAACTCGGCCCGTCCACGCACCTTCAGAGCACCAAAGTATCCCGAACACGTGTTCGAATCACAACTGACACGCCGAACCCTGCCCGGGCAACCATCCTGACCCGTGCGCTCCCTACCCTTGCGGGCGTGACAGACCGTCCCGACGTGCCCGATTCAGCCGTGATTCTGGCTCTCAGCCGGGTCGAGTTCGGCATCGACACCGTACTCGACGCACTCCGCACCCAGGACCCGTTCGGCGTCCGCAGCATCCTGACGGAGTACTCCGGCCAGGAGAAGCCCAACCTCGCGGAGAAGGCCCTGATCCTCGCGATCGATCGGCTGCTGAAGATGAAGGTGCCCGGGCACTCGGAGTGGCCAATGCTGCCGCTCGCCAAGCGCTGCGACTGGTGGGTGGCCCGGCTGGGCGGGTTCGCGGCCGTCGTCGCGGCACTCCCCCGGCTCAGCGGTGCGGCCGCCGACCGGCTCCCGATCAAGGACACCCTCGGTGCGGCCGCCGACCGGCTCCCGATCAAGGACACCCTCGGTGCGGCCGTCCAGGCGATGGTGATCGGCGCGGTCTGCCGTGAGTACGGCGTTGAGGCGCATGCCGACCGTACGGCGATCATCGCTCGTGTACTGACCGACCGGCCGATCACACCGGACGAGGTACTCAAGTACGACGACCCGACCGTCGCTGGGCAGGACGTAGCGAAGCAACTCGGCCTCGGCGACGAGACCGAGGAGAAGGGGCTGCGTCAGGGCGTCCGGATGATCTGGCGGATCAGCAAGCTGTTCGGTGGGCTCAACGAGATCTTCGAGGAGCGTCCACGCGGCGGTCTGGCTGCCCGGTTCGTCGGGAAGCTCCCAGGCGTCGGGGTGGTCGGCGGGTACTTCGACGAGCGCAAAGCGATCCGAAAGGCGGCGTACGAGGCGGCCGACTTGCTCACCAACGGTGCGTTCCGGCTCAAGCCTGTCTGACCCCACGGACTCCTGGGATGATCTCGGCATGACTGGGATCGTCATCGCCCGCCCTGACGACAGCTGGCCGGCGCAGTACGAGAAGACAGCCCACACGATCGGCGGACTGCTGGGCGAGCTCGCCCAGCGGATCGACCACATCGGTTCCACCTCGGTGCCCGGGCTGCCGGCCAAGGACATCATCGACATCCAGGTGACAGTGGGTACGGAGTCCGAGTTGGACGCGGTGGCGGAACGGATGGCCGCCGCGGACTGGGAGCTCCGTCCACCGCGTCGTGACCACCCGGTGCCCGGACTGCCCACGGACGAGGCCCAGTGGGTGAAGCGGATGCTGGTCGAGCCGATGTACCGGCGCCGGGTCAATCTCCACATCCGTGTGACGGGCCGGGCCAACCAGCGGTACGCACTGCTCTTCCGCGACTACCTGCGCAGTCATCCGGAGACGGCGCGTGCGTACGCCGCGTTCAAGCAGCACGCAGCCGCCCTCCGGCTCGAGATCGGTGACTACTCCGACCTCAAGGACCCGGTCTGCGACCTCATCTACCTGCCGGCCGAGGAATGGGCGGCGCGCACCGGCTGGACCGGCTGAAGCGATTTGTTGCCTTAGGCATCAGCGTTCGCTGGCGGGGAGGTTGAGGTGCGCCCAGACGGCACGCCACACCATCTTCGCCGCCTCACCGTCGTCCAGAGCCTCGACGACCGTGCGGCCGCCGAGTTCCTGAACCACCTGGGTCTCTGCCCAGGTCCGTGCATACGCGGGCCCGAGATGGTGATCCATCCGTGCCCAGAATTCCGTCAGTCTCATGCCTGCCCGTCGTCATCCTTCGGCGGCGGCCCCCAACCGCCCTGCTGCCCCTGCTGAGGCGCTGACGGACCACCCTGCTGTCCCCAACCGCCTTGCTGCGGCGGCTGCTGGCCAGGCTGCTGTCCCTGGCCGGGCTGCTGTCCCTGGCCAGGCTGCTGTCCCTGGCCAGGCTGCTGTCCCTGGCCAGGCTGCTGTCCCTGGCCAGGCTGCTGTCCCTGGCCAGGCTGCTGTCCCTGGCCGGGCTGCTGTCCCCAGCCGCCCTGACCCTGCTGCGGCGGCTGCCCCTGTCGAGGCGGCTGCTGCTGCGGACCCCACTGGCCCTGGCCCTGCTGAGGCTGCCCAGGGTACTGCTGCTGACCAGGCTGTCCCTGCGGCCCAGGCTGACCACCGTACGGCGGCTGACCTTGACCCGGCTGGCCCTGCTGCGGCTGACCCGGGTACTGCCCCGGCTGACCGCCGTACTGACCAGGCTGGCCCTGCGGACCGCCGTACTGCCCAGGCTGGCCCGGGTACTGCCCACCGGGACCAGGCTGACCGTACTGCTGCCCGTATCCCTGCTGCCCCTGGTACTGCCCCGGACCGCCGTACTGACCCGGCTGCCCTGGGTACTGCCCCGGGAACTGCTGCCCGTAGCCCTGCTGCCCCTTCGCCTTGCGGCTGCGCAGCACGAAGAACACCGCCGCGGCGATCGCGAGCAACACCACCACGATGATCAGGATCAGCGCCCACGTCGGGAAGCCACCGCCGGCCTGCGAGGTCAGCGAGATCTTCCCGAGCTTGTCGAGGCTGTCGTACGTCGCCGTCCGGCCACTGATCTTCGCGCCGTCGTCGTGCTCGAGGATCTTGCCCGGCATGGTGATCTTGAAGTTCACCTGCGGCTGACTGCCGGACGGGACGTTGCCGAGGTTGTCTGCCTTGACCGTCACCGTGACCTTGTCGCCGTCCTTGCGGAAGCTGACGCCGTCGCCGCTGGAGCTGCCCATCTTGTCGAACGGCACGCTCTCGAACGTGCAGTTGGACCCGACGTACTTGTCGTCCTCGTACGACTTGCAGGTGACGCCCTCGGTGGTCGTCTCCTTGATGCCGCTCTCGATCTGCTGGCGGACCTTGTCGAGGGACTGGCCACTGGACTGCAGCAGCTGCTTGTCGACCCCGATCTTCATGGTCCCGGAGACCGTCTCGTTCGACCCGACCTTCAGGTCGGCGTCGAGGTTGACGCACCCGGTCAACCCGACGAGGCAGGCCACGACGACGAGGGCTGCACGTACGCGGTTCATCATGTGGCCGATCATTGCAGACGAAGGGGACAAGCTCGGCGTCGGACGGAAAGCGCGTGCTCACGGTCGGCGACGAGGGCCGGCGGCCGCCTCCATAAAGCCTCCGTGAAAACTGTCGGCGGGACCCGGCAAGATGGTCGGCGTGAAGAAAACCAGCGCGTTGAGCCGGTTCTCGCCCGCGACCCGGGCGTGGTTCGGCGACGTCTTCGAGGCGGCCACCCCGGCCCAGCTCGAGGCGTGGGACGCCATCACCGCGGGCCGGGACGCGCTGGTTGTCGCGCCGACCGGCTCCGGCAAGACGCTGGCGGCCTTCCTTTGGGCGCTCGACCGACTGGCCTCGATCCCGCCGCCGTCCGATCCGAAGCTGCGCTGCCGGGTGCTGTACGTGTCCCCGCTGAAGGCGCTCGCTGTCGACGTGGAGCGCAACCTGCGCGCGCCCCTGATCGGCATCCGCGAGACCGCGCGCCGGCTCGGTGAGGCGCCGATCGACGTCGAGGTCGCGGTGCGGTCGGGCGACACCCCGGCCGGTGAGCGACGGCGGTTCGCCTCGCGACCTTCCGACGTACTGATCACGACGCCGGAATCATTGTTCCTGCTGCTGACGTCGCAGGGCCGGGAGGCGTTGCGCGGGGTCGAGACCGTCATCGTCGACGAGGTCCATGCAGTCGCCGGGACGAAGCGCGGCGCCCACCTGGCGCTGACCCTTGAGCGACTCGATGAGTTGTTGCCGAAGCCGGCGCAACGGATCGGTCTGTCGGCGACCGTGCGACCGGTCGAAGAGGTCGCGCGGTTCCTCGGCGGTGAGCGACCGGTGACCGTTGTGCAGCCCAAGTTCACCAAGCAATGGGATCTGAGCGTCGTCGTACCGGTCGAGGACATGGCGGAGCTGGCTGCGACCGAGGTCGAGACCTCCGGCTCCGCGGCGGGTCCACAACAGCACGCCTCGATCTGGCCACACGTCGAGGAGCAGGTCTTCGACCTGATCAGCCAGCACCAGTCGACGATCGTCTTCTCGAACTCACGCCGCCTGGCCGAGCGACTGACCGCCCGGCTGAACGAGATCGCCGCCGAGCGTGCCGAGCTGGAGCTGCAGGAGCTCGGATCACCTGCACAAGTGATGGCGCAGTCAGGCGGATCACTCGCGGCTCCCCCACTGATCGCGCGGGCGCATCACGGATCGGTGAGCAAGGAGCAGCGCGCGCTGATCGAGGCGGACCTGAAATCCGGTCGGCTTCCGTGTGTCGTGGCGACGAGCAGCCTCGAGCTCGGCATCGATATGGGCGCCGTGGATCTGGTCATCCAGGTCGAGGCGCCGCCCTCCGTCGCGAGCGGTCTGCAGCGTGTCGGTCGCGCGGGTCACCAGGTGGGCGCGGTGTCGCGTGGTGTGCTGTTCCCGAAGTTCCGCGGCGATCTGATCGACACCGCCGTCGTCGTGCAGCGGATGCGCGAGGGACTGATCGAGAGCTTGCACATTCCGGCCAACCCGCTGGATGTGCTCGCCCAGCAGATCGTGTCGATCGTGTCCCTCGATTCCGTCAACGTCGACGACCTCTTCTCTCTGGTACGACGCTGCGCCCCGTTCGCGACGCTGCCACGCTCGGCGTACGACGGGGTGCTCGACATGCTGTCCGGTCGCTATCCGTCGGACGAGTTCGCGGAGCTACGGCCGCGGATCGTGTTCGATCGGGTCAGCGGCGAGGTCTCGGGTCGGCCGGGCGCGCAGCGGCTCGCGGTGACGAGCGGCGGGACGATCCCGGACCGCGGGTTGTTCGGGGTGTTCTTGGTCGGCGAATCGACGAACCATCGGGTCGGCGAGCTCGACGAGGAGATGGTCTACGAGTCGCGGGTCGGTGACGTCTTCACGCTCGGCGCCTCGAGCTGGCGGATCGAGGACATCACCCATGACCGGGTGCTGGTCTCCCCCGCGCCGGGTCAGCCGGGCAGGCTGCCGTTCTGGAAGGGCGACGCGGTCGGGCGCCCGGCCGAGCTCGGTGCGGCGACCGGCGCGTTCGTCCGCAAGATGGCGTCACTGCCAGCCGGCAAGGCGGTCGACCGCGCACGAGCCGCTGGCCTGGACGAGTACGCCGCCAACAATCTCGTCTCGTACCTGGCCGAGCAACGTGAAGCGACGAGCCGGGTCCCGGACGACGTGACGATCGTCGTCGAGCGGTTCCGCGACGAGCTCGGCGACTGGCGAGTGTGCGTGCATTCGCCGTACGGCGGTCAGGTGCACGGGCCGTGGGCGCTGGCGATCGCGGCACGGCTGCGCGATCGGTACGGGACGGATGCGCAGTCGGTCTCGGGCGACGACGGGATCGTGCTGCGGCTGCCGGAGACCGACGAGGCGCCGCCGGGAGCGGATCTGGTGCTGTTCGATCCGGCGGACATCGAGGATCTGGTGACCACCGAGGTCGGTGGGTCGGCGTTGTTCGCGGCGCGATTCCGCGAGTGTGCCGCGCGGGCCTTGCTGCTGCCGCGACGGAATCCCGGGCGACGATCGCCGCTGTGGCAGCAGCGACAGCGGGCGTCCCAGCTGCTCAGCGTGGCGAGCAAGTTCGGGTCGTTCCCGATCGTGCTGGAGACGTTGCGCGAGGTTCTGCAGGACGTCTACGACTTGCCGGCGTTGAAGGACCTGCTGACCGGGATCGGTGAACGCCGGATCTCGGTTGTCGAGGTGGAGACGTCAGAGGCGTCACCTTTCGCGAAGTCCTTGCTGTTCGGCTACGTGGGCGCCTTCATGTACGAGGGCGACAGTCCGCTCGCGGAAAAGCGTGCTGCGGCGCTGGCACTCGATCAGAGCCTCTTGGCCGAGCTGCTCGGGCGGACCGAGCTGCGCGAGTTGCTAGACGCAGAGGTCGTGCTGCGCACTGAGGCTGAGCTGCAGCGGCTCGCCGAGGACCGCCGCGCCCGCGATGCCGAGGGTTTGTTCGACGTACTGCGACTGATCGGGCCGCTGTCGTTGTCCGAGGCAACGCAGCGCTGCGTCGACGGTTCGGATGCGGAATCCTGGCTGACTTCATTGGCTGCGGCTCGCCGAGTCGTTCGGGTTCGGATCGCCGGTGAGCATCGATGGGCGGTCGTCGAGGATGTCGCTCGATTGCGCGACGCTCTCGGCGTACCGCTGCCGCCTGGCGTCGCGGAAGCGCACGCCGAGCCGGTCGCCGATCCGCTTGGCGATCTGGTGTCGCGGTATGCGCGCACGCATGGGCCGTTCCGGGCGATCGATCTCGCGACGCATCTCGGCATCGGGGTCGCGGTGGTCACGGAGGCGCTGCGACGACTGGCAGCGGCCGGTCGCGTCGTCGAGGGCGAATTCCTACCGGGCGGGATCGCGCTCGAGTGGTGTGACAGCGAGATCCTTCGGTTGTTGCGACGGCGCTCACTCGCCGCGCTACGGAAGGAGGTCGAGCCCGTCGATCCGTCGGCGCTGGCCCGCTTCCTGCCGGCTTGGCAAGGGATCACGAGCAGCCGCGGACGCGGGTACGACGTACTTCTCGGAGCGGTCGAGCAACTGGCGGGATGCGCTGTGCCGGCGTCGGCGCTCGAGTCGATCGTGCTGCCATCGCGCGTGCCCGGATATCAGCCGTCGATGCTGGACGAGCTGACGGCGACCGGTGAAGTGATCTGGGCCGGCGCGGGTTCACTGCCCGGGACAGATGGGTGGGTCTCGCTGCATCTGGCCGACAACTGTGACCTGACGCTGCCTGATCCGGACCCGGCGGTCGAGTTGGGTGAGACGCATCAGGCGGTTCTTGATTCGCTGTCTGGTGGGGGTGCGTTCTTCTTCAGACAACTGAGTGACGCGGTGGGTGCCGCATCCGGAGTCGTCGAGGACGAGGCGCTGGTTGGGGTGCTCTGGGATCTCGTGTGGTCCGGGTACCTGACGAACGACACGCTGACGCCTGTCCGGTCCCTCGTCGGTGGCGGCCGTGGCAGTCATCGGACTCGCCGCGCGACGCCGCGTGCACGACCAGGGCGGCCTGTGCGGCCCGGGCGGCCGGCGATGCCGTCGCGGAGTGGGCCGCCGACGGCGGGCGGGCGATGGTCGTTGCTCCCGGAACGCAGTACGGACGCGACTCGGCGGGCGCATGCGGCGGCCGAGACGCTGCTGGATCGCTACGGGATCGTCACGCGCGGGTCGGTGATCACGGAGCGCACACCCGGCGGGTTCGCTGCCGTCTACAAGGTGCTGAGCGCGTTCGAGGAGTCCGGGCGATGCCGGCGCGGGTACTTCGTAGCGGGACTCGGGGCTGCACAGTTCGCACTGCCAGGCGCGGTCGATCGGCTGCGAGCTCTGGCCGAGCTGCCAACCTCGTCCGCGGCGACGCCTGACGGGCCGTTTGGTCCACCTGGTCGCTTCGGGCCCGGCAACGGTGGGCGCGCCCGAAAGGACGAGGAGCTGACCGCGCGCGCCGTCGTACTAGCTGCTTCTGATCCGGCCAACCCGTATGGTGCGGCGCTGTCCTGGCCCGAGCGTGAAAGCGCCGGCGGTCATCGGCCCGGCCGGAAGGCGGGTGCGTTGGTCGTGATGGTCGACGGCCAACTGATCGTGTACGTCGAGCGGGGCGGGCGGACCGTGCTGAGCTTCACCGAGGATTCTGACCTGCTGCAGCCGGCCGTGGATGCGCTGGCGTTGGCGATCCGGGACGGGCAGCTCGGGAAGTTGAGTGTGGAGACAGCTGACGGCGAGCAAGTTCGGCACACCGCGTTCGGCGATGCGTTGGCGAAGGCCGGATTCCACGCGACGCCGCGCGGCCTGCGGCTGCGGGCTTGACGGTCGCGGCGGTCAGCCATGCCTGAGGGGGACACCGTCTGGCGGGCCTGCAAGCGGCTGAATCAGGCGCTGGCGGGGCAGGAACTGGTCCGTACCGACTTCCGGGTTCCGACACTCGCGACGACGGACCTCAGCGGTCGGACGATCAACGAGGTCGTTGCACGGGGCAAGCACATCCTGATGCGGATCTCCGGCGGCCTGACGCTGCACAGCCACTTCCGGATGGACGGGAGTTGGCATCTGTACCGCCCCGGCGAACGGTGGCACGGCGGGCCTGATCATCAGGTCCGCGCGGTGCTCGAAACCGCTCCCTGGACGGCCGTCGGCTACCGGCTGCCGGTCCTCGATCTGGTGGCCACCGACGACGAGGACAGCGTCGTCGGGCATCTCGGGCCCGATCTGCTCTCACCGTCGTTCGACCGATCGGTTGCGATCTCCAACGTCGAGTCCGATCCCGGACGGACGATCAGCGGGGCGTTGCTCGATCAGCGCAACCTCGCCGGAATCGGGAACTTCTATCGCGTCGAGGTCTGCTTCCTGCTCGGTCTGCACCCGTGGCGTCCGGTCTCGGCGGTCGATGTCCCTGCCGCGGTCGACCTGAGCCGGAAGCTGATGAAGGCCAACGTGCGCAACGGCACCCAGGTCAGTACCGGCGTCGACCGTCCCGGGCAACGCTCCTGGGTGTTCGAACGCGCCGGCAAATCCTGCCGACGCTGCGGTACGACGATCCTCTCCGCGATGCTCGGCGAACCAACCCGGGAGCGGGTCACCTACTGGTGCCCGGCCTGCCAGCCGGAAATCTGACCCACAGAACTGCCCTGTGGAAAACCCCAGCGGCGGGATCGAACACCGATATCTTCTCTGACACATCGAACACATGTTCGAGCGAGAGGAGGAGGCGATGTGCGAGGCGTGCGGCGGTGTGACCGACGAGCAGTACTCACGGCAGATCGAGCAGAACATCCGGACCTACGGCTGGACGATGCAGTACGTCGAGGGCGGCGGCGCCCGTAATCCAGCCTTCGGGTACACGCTCGGTCTCAGCCTGTACCGACATCCGGAGATCATCGTCTTCGACCCGGAGCCGTGCTCGGCGTACCTCGGGCTCAAGCCGCTCGCCTGGGCGGTGATGGAGGGCGCGGAGTTCGACGAGGGCGACGACCTGTCCGCCTTCTTCCCACCGCCCGAGACGGCGGAACTGCTCCGATTCCCCGACTCAGCAACGCACCTATACACGGCGAACCAGATGTTCCGGCAGCCGGGCTTCCCGCCCTTGCCGGCGCTGCAGCTCCTCTGGCCGAGCCGGACAGCACTGATCCAGCCGTGCAGCACTCCAGCGCCCGAGGGCGGTGTCCGATGACTCGGAGCTCACGCGGCCGAGGCCACGACCTCGGACTCGATGGTCGGGTGCGCCAGCACCAGAGCCTCTTCGCGCGCCAGGTCCTCGCTCACCTCGGCGAAGACCGTCGACAGCGGCACCTCGAGCGCCATGCAGATCGCTGCCAGCAGCTCACTGGAGGCTTCCTTCTGGCCGCGCTCCACCTCGGACAGGTAGCCAAGGCTCACCCGAGCGTCAGCGGACACCTCGCGGAGAGTGCGCCCCTGGCGCAGCCGCTTACGCCGCAGCACGTCGCCCAACAGGCCACGAACCAGCACCATAGGGTTTCTCCCTTCCACCTGTCCGGCCACGTCTACTCGCACGGTAGCGCGACCGTAGGAACCAACGGTACCTGTTGCTGGGTCACTCCCCGACGCAATGTCCACCTTCGGTGCGCCGTGCCAGTCTGCCTTACCTGTCCCATGCTGGTCTCAACACCCCGTTCAGTCGAGTTCTTCCGCCACAACTGCGGCTCCGAGTTCGAGGACAGCCTGGACACTCGCCCGGCGTACAACCGCCCGATCACCGGCGACCTGCAGCTTCCGGACCTGGACGGACCCCGCGCCGGCCGCCGCGACGTACACCGTGCCGGCCTCGATCCCCGCCTGCGGGTCCGGACCGGCCACACCCGTCGTCGCGAGCCCGTAATCGGCCTCCAAACGCTCTCGCACTCCATTGGCCAGGGCTGCAGCCGTATCCGGATGCACGGGGCCTACAGCCGCCAACAGATCCTCAGGCACGCCTGCAAGCTTGGCCTTCAGGTCAGTCGCGTAAACCACCAAGCCACCCCGATACACAGCCGACACCCCCGGCACGTCCGTGAGAACAGCCCCAACCATCCCCCCAGTCAACGACTCAGCCGTCGCAACCGTCACGCCCCGCTCGAGGAGCAGCTCCACGAACCGTCCAACTGCCGCGTCTACCCCATCACCAGCCACCCGCCACCTCCCTCACTCCGACCAGTACCTGTACTCAACACCAACGCCCGTGCCCCACCCCACCAACACACCCCAAGCACGTCCCTGACGTGCTGGACGATCGCTAAACTCCTGGAGGTGCCGATGCCGACCGCTCAAGGATCCAAGCCGGAGCGTCACGGCCGCTCACTCGCTCAGATCTATCGCCGCTTCGCAGAGAGCGACGCGAGTAAGACCTCTCCGCTCAGCACCCGGATCGCGCTCGCCTTGAGCGAGTCCGACGAGGCTCTCGCAGTCATCGAGACAGCGTCACCGCGCAAGCGCAGTCCAACGATCATCCTCGCGGTCCTCCACTATCTCGCCCTCACCGGCCAAGCCCCTGACTTAGCAGAGGCGTTCGCCCCCGCACCGAACGCCTCAGCTGATCACGAACGGGGCGATGCGGCGGGGACTGTGGCGGTCGATGTCGTGGTGCGGATGCGGGACTCGGTGGTCTCGCTTGCCGAGAGCCGGACTGTGCGTTCGAACGAGAGCGGGCGGTACGCCGTCTTGTACCCGGCTATTGCGGAGGTCGCTCAGCGGGTCGGCGCGGACGCGATCGGGCTGATCGATGTGGGGCGGGCGGCTGGGCTCAATCTCACTGTCGATCGGGTTGGGATTGCTTACAGCGACGGGCAGTCGCTGGGTGACTCGGGTTCGTCGCTGCAGGTGGCGGCTTCGATGGTGGGTGACCGGGGTGTGCCGACGCGGGCGATTCCTGAGGTCGTTAGTCGAGCCGTCGTGGACGTTGATCCGGTAGACGTCACAGATGTGGATCAGGCGCGGTGGTTGCGTGCATGTCTGCCTCCGGATGAGGTGGACGCGCTGGCACTGCTCGGCGCCGAACTCGAACTGGCGGCCACTACGGCACCAACGCTGGTGCGCGGTGATCCTGTTGATGTCCTGCCCGATGCGCTCGCTCAGGTGCCTGCTGGTGTGTTGCCGGTCGTCACTACGACCTGGGCACTGTCGAATGTTCCGCTCGAGGGACGGCTGCGGTTCCTCCAGCACCTGAACGACGCGGCAACCCTCCGGCCGATCGCGTGGGTCTCGGTGGAAGGCGTCGGAGTCGCCCCCGCGATCCCAACCTTCGGCGACCGCCGGGCCTCAGGTCACAGCATCATCAGCCTCGCAGTCTTCAGACACGGCTCTCTACACACCGAGTCAGTCGGCCGTACCTGGTCCCGAGGCAAGATGCTCTCCTGGCTGGCGGACTCATAGCCCTCTCCCCCACCCCACTTGTAACCAGCCGCTGACAAACGCATCTTCAGCCCGCGCCGCCCAACGGCGGGGTTCCGAGATGCGCGGCGCACCACCAGCAGGCGCCGACGTGCGCGACGCGGAGCGTAACCAGGCGGAGTCGGCCGGGCGAGGCATGCCGGGGTAGGCGAACGGAGGATGCCTGGCGCAGGCGGTGCGGGCCGAGGGTGGGGTGGGAGCCGCGCGGTACCGATGGCGAGCTAGGTCGAGCGAGCGCTGGTCCGGGGGCGCCGAGCCGCGGGCGCTGGGGCGCGTGCAGTGGGCGCAGGCCTTGGGGCGAGGTGGCGCTAGGGCGAGGGCGCTGGGTGGAGGGCGCGGGGCCGCTGAGGGGCCGGCGTGACCGGGCTATCGGGTTATGGGAGGGGGCGTTTGGCGGCGGCTCGGAGGCGGAGGGCTCGGCCTACGTAGTCGATGCCGGTTACCACGGTGACCAGGACTGCGGCGGCCATGATGGTTACGGCGGTCCAGTGGAGGATGGCGACGTCCTGCCAGGGCAGGAGGTACAGGCCCAGGGCGATTGCCTGGAGGACGGTTTTGAGTTTGCCGCCTCGGCTCGCGGGCATGACGCCGTGGCGGATGACCCAGAAGCGGAGGGCGGTGACGCCCCATTCGCGGACCATCACGAGGATGGTGACCCACCACGGGAGTTCGCCGAGGTAGGACAAGCCCAGGAAGGCGGCTCCGGTGAGGGCCTTGTCGGCGATGGGGTCGGCGACCTTGCCGAAGTTCGTGACCATGTTCCAGCGACGGGCGATGTCGCCGTCGAAGCGGTCCGTGACGATCGCGACGACGAACACGGCCGTGGCGAGCAGGCGGTTGTCGGTGGTGTGGCCGCCCTCGCGGAGCAGGAGCCAGACGAAAAGCGGTACCAGGACCAGCCGGAGAACCGTGAGAGCGTTCGGCAGGTTCCAGGCGCTGGGCGCGTGGAGATGACTGCCGGCAGCGCGTGGCGCCGGGTTCGTCGGCGGGTTGGTCACGCGGTCAGGTTAACTGCCGAACGGGCGTCCGGCGCCGTCACGAGCGCCGCGAATTCGGCGATCAGGTCGACACCGTCGCTCGCCACCACCTTCGCGGACACCAGATCGCCGACCTTGATGCCGTCCGGGAGACCCGTCAGCGTCGTGATCCCATCCACCTCAGGACCCTGGTGCGCGGCGCGACCCTCGGCCGTCCGACCGGTGCCGAGCAGTCCGCTGTCCGCCAACTCGTCGGCCGGGCGCTGCCCGAAGTCAGCGCCCGCGCGTGCAGCGTCAGCGGCTTCTGCGGCCTCGGCGGAGGCGTCATCTGCGTCCGCAGACGCGTCAGCTGCGTCGGCCGAGGCGTTCGCTGCGTCGGTAGCGTCCGCGTCGGCGTCGGCGTCGGCGCCGGCGTCGGTGTTGACGGCTTCGTTGGTGGGGTCGAGGGACTCGATGAGGACTTCGAGGAGTTCGCCGATGCGGGATTCGGCGCGGGCGGAGGTGAGGTCTTCGGCGAGGCGGGTGACTCGGTCGAGGCGGGACGCGATGGTGTCCTCGTCGAGTTTGCCGTCGTAGGTCTCCGCCTCGGTGCCGTCCTCGTCGGAGTAGCCGAAGACGCCGATCGCGTCCAGACCGGCGCGGGACAGGAAGTCGCAGAGGATGTCGACGTCTTCCTCGGTCTCGCCCGGGAAGCCGACGATGACGTTGCTGCGGATGCCGGCGGTCGGGGCGGCGGCGCGGACCTGGGCGATGAGTTCGAGGAAGCGCTCGGAGTCGCCGAAGCGGCGCATCCGGCGGAGCAGCGGGCCCGAGGCGTGCTGGAACGAGAGATCGAAGTACGGGACCACGCCGGGGGTGGAGGTCATCGCGGTGATGAGGGTCGGGCGCATCTCGGCGGGCTGCAGGTACGAGACGCGGACGCGGGTGATGCCGGTGACCTGGGCGATCTCGCCGACGAGGGTCTCCAAGAGGCGGAGGTCGCCGAGGTCCTTGCCGTAGGAGGTGGAGTTCTCGGAGACGAGGAACAGTTCGCGTACGCCGTTCTCCGCGAGCCACTCCGCCTCGCGGAGGACCTCGGCGGGGCGGCGGGACATGAAGGCGCCGCGGAACATCGGGATGGCGCAGAACGCGCAGCGGCGGTCGCAGCCGGAGGCGAGCTTCAGCGGGGCCATCGGGCCGCCGTCGAGGCGGCGGCGCATGACGCGGGGGCCGCTGGCGGGGGCGAGTTCGAGGTCGGGGGCGTCGATCTTCAGTTCTTCGGGGGCGCCGGTGACGAAGCGTCCCTTGAGGCCGGCGGGCTCGGGTGCAGCGCCGTCCGGCTGCGCCGGACGCAGCGCGGCGGGTATGTGGTCGCCCAGAACCGGCGCCGGCGCTGCGTCACCGAGAGCGGCACCGGAAGCAACTGCGGCCGCGCCGCGGCCGGTCGCGGACGCATCCGCGGCGACAGCAGCCGCGTGGCCCGTGATGAGGTCGCCGGCGGCAGCAGCAGAGGCGCCCGCAGGAGAGTTCGTGGCTGGGGCATCTGCGGCGGGGGTTGGGTTGCCGTGGCCGGGGATGGCTACGCCCTCGGTGGTGTGGCGGGCGGCGGGGGCCAGCGGCAGGAGTTTGCGGCGGTCGCGGGGGACGTGGGCCTGATGCTTCGTACCCGACAGGATCGCGCGGAGGCGGTCCGAGATGTCGGCGTAGTCGTCGAAGCTGAGGACCGCGTCCGTCTCCGGGAGGGCTTCGGCGAGCTGCTCGCCGTACCGCTCCGCCAGGCAGCCGACCGCGACGACGGCCTGGGTGCGGCCGGAGTCCTTGTAGTCGGCGGCCGCCAGCAAGGTGTCGACCGAGTCCTTCTTCGCGGCCTCGACGAAGCCGCAGGTGTTCACCACCACCGTGTCCGCCTCGGCGGCGTCGTCGACGAGGCGGAAGCCACCGGCTTCGAGCCGGCCGGCCAGCTCCTCGGAGTCGACATCGTTGCGGGCACAGCCCAGCGTGACCAGGGCGACGGTGGTGGGTGGCGTAGTCATCGCTACGAGTATGACGCGCGGTACACGCCGCGACCTAACTCACCAACCGATCTCACACCCCGAACTCAGGAGGCGGTCTTGCTGAGCGTCCCGTTCGGGTGGGCGGTGAACTTGTAGAGCTTGGTGTCGAGGCGGTTGCCGTTGAGGACGATGATCAGGTTCCCGGGGTTGCCCACCGTCACGCGGATGTCGCCGGAGCTGGTGACGGACTGCGCGATGCCGGGGCTGAGGCGGCCCTGGAACAGGCGGCGGTTCTTCTTGTCGCGGATCGTCAGGTACGTGCCGTCGTTCTTCGCGGTCAGCGTCAGCGCGGTCCTCAGGACCGGCGGCTTCGGGGACGCCGGCTTCTTGGTCGGCTGGGCCGTCGGCTTCGGCGATGTCTTCGGGGTCGGTGTGGTGACGGTCGCCGTGGCGGTCGCGGTCTTGGACGCGTTGGCCTCGATGTCGTTGGGCAGCGTGAAGAGCCGCACCATCCCCCAGCCCATCAGGATGACGAGAATCGCGCCGACCACCAGGGCCCAGCGTGGCCGGGCCGGGCGCAGGGTCGGGCCCTTGACCGCGGCGCGTTCCTCGCGCCGCGACTTCTCCTCCTCGGCGGCGTGCTCAGCGTCGAAGGTGGCCAGCAGTGGCGCGGGGTCGGCCTTGACCACGCGAGCGATCGACCGGATATGTCCACGGGCGTAGAAATTCCCGCCGCAGCGGGAGAAATCATCGGCCTCCATGGCGATCAGCAGCCCGGTTCTGATCCGGGTCGCGGCGCTCAGTTGCTCGATCGTCATGTCGGCCCGTTCGCGGGCCGCCGTGAGCTCGCTGCCGATGCTCACGTCCCCACCATCCTCTCCTTCGCTCGGCGTTATCGCGCGGAGCGTTGACGCCCGCCTAGTCGGCGACCGGTCCGCCGACACCAACTCAACGCCGTTGGTACGACGGGGTCACGGACTACTCAGAGTTGTTCTCTGACCGGACATCTGGCATCCGCCAGCATGTGCAGAGCCTGCACAACCTCCCCATTCGACGGCCGAGCCGTCAACCCGAACGGTATCGCGAGTGACGATCCGGTCAGCCGCCGGTTGGCATCGGTTCGCTTGCGTGTCGAACTCGGCATCGCACCGAGGATCGGCCCAGGATCCTGCAGATGTACGGCGATCCGCCCGTCGTCGAGCGGATGCCGGCGCTGCAGCACCGTCACCTCTTCGATGTCCTCCCACCGCGTACCGATCCACTCGTTGCCGATCCGCAGGCGGATGCCGACGTCGTCGGCGACCAGCATGTCCCCCACCGTCAGGGCGCGGGCGCACACGACGGCAAGTGCGGCGAAGGCCGCCGCCACGATCCAGCGCAGGATGCCGGTCGGACTCGTGGACGCGGAGGCGGCGAAACCGATCGCCACCAGCGCGGCCCCGACGGCCAGGCCGCCGTGCACCTTCTGGGAAGCGTGCACGGTGAACGGCGTCGGCTTCGGGTCGACGTCGAATCGTTCCTGCCTGGGCAGTGCGCTCGCCGCGGTCACGGTCTCACTCTCCTCGGAGGGTGCTGATGAAGTCCTCTAGGTCGTCGGGTTTGACCAGGACGTCCCTGGCCTTCGAACCTTCACTGGGACCGACGACGCCGCGGCTCTCCAGGATGTCCATCAGCCGGCCGGCCTTGGCAAAACCGACGCGGAGCTTACGCTGCAGCATCGACGTGGAGCCGAACTGGGTGGAAACGATCAGCTCCGCCGCCTGCACCACCAGGTCGAGGTCGTCCCCGATCTCGTCGTCCAGATCCTTGCTCGGCCCCGGCGCCGCGGTGACGTCCTCACGGTACGTCGGCTGCAACTGCTCCTTGCAGTGCTCGACCACCGTGTGGATCTCGTTCTCCGTGACCCACGCGCCCTGGATCCGCATCGGTTTGCTCGCGCCCATCGGCAGGAACAGACCGTCACCCTGACCGACCAGCTTCTCCGCGCCGGGCTGGTCCAGGATGACCCGGCTGTCGGCCAGCGACGAGGTCGCGAACGCCAGTCGGGACGGTACGTTCGCCTTGATCAGACCGGTCACGACGTCCACCGACGGCCGCTGGGTGGCGAGCACCAGGTGGATACCGGCGGCACGCGCCAGCTGGGTGATGCGGACGATCGAGTCCTCGACGTCGCGCGGTGCAACCATCATCAGGTCGGCGAGCTCGTCGACGATCACCAGCAGATACGGGTACGGCGAGAGCACGCGCTCGGACCCTGGTGGCGGCTTCACCTTGCCCGCCTTGACCGCCTTGTTGAAGTCGTCGACGTGGCGGAACCCGAAGGCCGCGAGGTCGTCGTACCGCATGTCCATCTCGCGGACGACCCACTGCAGCGCCTCGGCGGCCTTCTTGGCGTTGGTGATGATCGGCGTGATCAGGTGCGGGATGCCCTCGTAGTTGTTCAGCTCGACCCGTTTCGGGTCGACGAGGATCATCCGGACCTCGTCCGGCGTCGAGCGCATCAGGATCGAGGTGATCAGCGAGTTGACGAACGACGACTTGCCCGAGCCGGTCGCACCGGCGACCAGGAGGTGCGGCATCTTCGCCATGTTCGCGACCACGAAGCCGCCCTCGACGTCCTTGCCGAGGCCGGCCACCATCGGGTGGTGGTCGTTGCGGGCGGTCGCCGACCGGATCACGTCGCCGAGGCTGACGGTCTCCTTGTCGGTGTTCGGGATCTCGATACCGATCGCGGACTTGCCCGGGATCGGCGACAGGATCCGGACGTCGGCCGACGCCACGGCGTACGCGATGTTCTTCGAGAGCGCGGTGACCTTCTCGACCTTGACAGCGGAGCCGAGCTCGACCTCGTACCGCGTGACGGTCGGGCCACGGGTGTAGCCGGTGACCTGGGCGTCGATTCCGAACTGCTCGAACACCTCGGTCAGCCGGTCGACGACCTGGTCGGAGGCCTTGGTGCGGGCCTTGTGCACCGAACCGGGACTGAGCATCTGGCCGTCGGGCAGCGTGTACGTGATGTCGCCGGACAGGCTCAGCTGCTCGACCCGCTGGGGCAGCGGCGTGTGTGGCGGCGGCTCGGGCGGCGGCGTGGGCGACGAGGCCTTCTTCGAGGCGGCCGGCGCCTCGTCGACCGACTCCGGTGCCGAAGCAGCGCTCTCGGAGTCGACGTCGTAGGCGTCCTCTTCCGGCTCGCGGGCCTTCGTCTTCCGGCCGCGCTTGGCCATCTCGCGGCTCTCGAGCACCGGCGAGTCGTACGGCTTGACCGTCGGGTCGTCGTCGTCCTCGAGTTCCGCCTTCGCGCGGCGCTGCTTGCGCGTCAGCCGGACCGTGTCGTCGGTCGGCGCGGCTTGCACGGACGGCGCGTCCTCGGGCAGCTCGGTCCGCCCCATCAGTACGTCGAACGCCGCTCGGAACCGCAGCGGGATCGAGTACACCGGCGTACCGGTGACGACCAGCGCGCCGAAGATCGACAGCAGCACGAGCAGCGGCGCCGCGACGTACTGCGTCAGCAGGTCGGACAGGAACGACGAGATGAAGTACCCGATCGCGCCGCCGGCGTCGCTCAGCGGTCCGTCGGCCGGGTTGCTGGGCCGGGGCAGACCGTTCGCGATGTGGATCAGGCCGAGGACGCCGAGGGTGACCGCTGTCCAGCCGATGACCTGGCGGCCTGCCGGGCCGTTGCGCTCAGGGTCACGCAGCGTGCGGATCGCGATCAGCAGGAGCAGCAGTGGCAATGCCCAACCGAGCATGCCGATGCTGCCGCCGACGACCGTGCGGACAGCGTTGCCGACCGAGCCCGGGAGGTCCCACCAGATCGCGGCGGCCACTACGAGCGCCAGACCGATCAGGAACAGCCCGGCACCGTCACGGCGGTGTTCCGGCTCGAGGTCGCGGGCGCTGTTGCCGATCCCCCGCACCATCCTGCCGAGCAGGTGCGCGATACCGATCCAGACCTTCACCACTCCGCGACACAGAGCGAGCATGGCGGCCGCGAACGGACCCGGTCCGCTGTTTTTGGGCGTGCTGGTCCGCGCGGCCGTGGATCCACCGCGCTTCGTGCTCTGCCCTCGCTTCTGGGCGGCTGACGGACGGGAGCGTCCACCAGCAGCCGAACGAGCCGTACTGGGCCGTTTAGCTGCCGACTTCTGCGCCCGCGCCGGGGAAGACGTGCGGGTCGCCATACTCCTGAGGCTACCCCGATCACCTCTCGAGTCCCACGTGTCACACGCCGGTCACGCTGCCCCATCCGTAGCGTCACAGTGTCGCGACCCGCCTCCGGAACCGAACCAGATGCCAGATCACGACGTACCACCCGAGGGCGGCCAGGCCTCCCGACACGAGGCCGGAGAGCAGCAGTCGTACGGCGATTTCGCCGCCCAGCTCACCGTCCGCGCGGCCGAGTTCGATGATCGCTCCGGTCGCTGCGAGGAGGGTCCCGGCGGCGAGTACGACGTACCGGACCCAGGGGGCGACCTGGTCACCCGGAGTGACGGGAGCCGGCGTCGTACGGCGGAACCAGCGGTAGAGCCAGACGGCGAGGACCAGGCAGCCGCCGACGGTGCTGACGTACTGCAGGATCCGATTGACGTCCCAGGCCGGGGTCACGGTGGCGCGGAAGACGTCGGGGAACTGCTGGACGAAGTAGCCGTCGCCGTGGGTGAAGGAGTCCCAGATGACGTGGGTCAGGGCGCCGAGGACGGCCGAGACGACGGTCCACAGCAGCACCCGAACGCCTGGCACCCGAGGAATGCGCCGCGGGGACGGGAGGCGCGCAGCCAGCGACGGCGGCGCGAGCGCGATCAGCGGGCGCTTGAGGAGGACGGTGAAGACGGCGAGCAGGAGGAGCGCCAACAGCGGGTCCAGCCAGAACGCGGACGTGAACTCGTGCGTGAGCGTCAGAGTGAAGTTGCCGCTGACCTGCTGCGTGGCGAACCGATAGAGCGGGTCGACGTACAGCAGGTCTGGTGCGACGGCGCCGGCGATCAGGGCCGATGCGACGAGGGGCCGGCGGATCAGCGGGAGGATGGCCGCGGGGTGGGCCAGCGTGAAGGGCACACCCCGCAGCCTAGGAGGTCAGAAGGTTGGCCAGCTCGGGCCCGGGTCCTGCTGGCCGATACCTCGCTTCGACCAGTCACAGACGCCGTTGGGGAAGGTCTGACGCAGCGTCTTCCACTGCGCTGCGGTCAGCTTGGCCTTGTAGTCGGACCGCGTCATCGGATGCAGGCGGCACTTGATGACGTCGTTGGCAACGGAGGCGCCGGCCACCTGACGCGGCGCCGGCCACACCGGGTACAGCGTGTTGCACTTGGTCGTTCCGATGCCGTCGACCTGCGTCTCGACGATCTTCTGGTTCTGCGGGCTCCAGCACGCGTCCGTGAGCGACGTCGGCTTGTTGCGCAGCAGACGTTCATGCGGCGAGCCGGGCCCTTGGTCCGCGTCGGTCGCGTCCATCCACCGGTCGAGCGCGTCCAGTGCGTTGGTGAGCACCGGGTTCTTGGTGCTGAAGCCGCCCGCCGCGTCTCCGGCCTGGACGAGCATCACGTGGTTGCCGAAGTCGCCGTTCGCCTTCTGCAACCGCTCGCGGAGCGAGAACGAGTGGAAGATCAGGTGGATGTCGCCGTTCGGCAACTGGTCCCAGTACTGGCGGTAGTCGATGATCGGCGTACTGGCCAGTCCCCCACCACCGTTGATCAGCTGACCGGTCCGGTACGCCGTGTCGATCGCGCGCTGGTCCGCGACGGTCCGGGCGGGTACGAAGTTCGCGTCGGTGTCGAACCCGCCGATCGCGCGGTTGAGGTCCAGGAACTGCGCCGCGGTGATCTTGCCCGCGTTCAGCGCGTCGAGGCCGTACTGGATCCCGACGTTGTCCAGCGGGCGCCGGGCCGCACCGGTTGCTGGGTTCTTGCCCCAGATGTTGACCTGATGGTCGTAGACGTCGCAGCGCGCGCCGTCCGGGTTGCTGACCGGGTCGTAGCGCTGCGCGACCGGGAGCTGCGCGGGACAGTAGACCCGCGGGTCGATCCGTCGGCCGGCGCCAGCCAGGTTGGCGATCGTGGTGACCATGCCGAACCCGGACGCGGCCCGTTTCTGTTCGTCGGTCCAGCCGGTCGCGGACTTGAAGTAGTGGTCCAGCAGCAACGCGTCGGTGATCGTGTGCAGCGTCGCGAAGCCGACCTCCGGGAACACGCAGGACGCCATGATCCCGTCGAGCAGGCCCGGATAGTTCTCGGCGATCTGGAACACCTGGTACGAACCGCCCGAGCACCCCCAGCCGATGGTCTGCTTCGGTACGCCGATGCTCTCGAGGATGTGCTCACGGGTCATCGACATCGTCTCGGCCGCGAGTACGCCGTTGCAGTTCACCCCGAACACGTTCAGGCTCGACGACGCGACGGCGTACCCACGACCGAGCAGTACGTCGTCGTTGACGCCGCCGGTGCCGCTCCCCTGCTGGTACCAACCACCCGGGCAGCCGCCGCCGAACGTGTAGACCAGGCGGCCGTTCCAGCCGGTCGGCGCCTTCAGCGCGCTCGGTTCACCCGCGGCGGGATCGTTGAGTACGGCGTACTCGTAGATCGACCGGTTGATCACGCCGGTCTCGACGCGGACGACGTACGGCACGGTCCGGCCGTCCGAGGTCGTGGTGGTGGCGAGGTCCGCCGGTTTCGTTGCCGGGAGCACCTTCAGTGAGCGGTCCACGGTCGAGCGGTACAGGTAGTCGACGCGGATCGGCACCGAGCAGTTCGCGTCGGTCGGTGGGCCGAGCGGGACCTTCGCGAGGGTGATGAAGGTCGCCGTACCGCAAACGAACGGCGTCTCGTGCGGGCCGGCGAGCATCGGGCCGGTCCGCGGATGGTTGGTGAGTTCGAGCCGCGCATCGGCCGCAGTGAGCGTGTTGCGGCCGTCGACGAGGCCTTGGACGACGCCGACCAGCTTGTCCGCGGTCCGGGTGAAGGTACTAGTGATGTCACGGCCGTTCAGCCGGACCTTCAGGTCCTCCAGGTGCCGGCCGGAGACGGAGACCAGCGCGTTGCCGTCGCTGACCATGTCGGGGCGGGGTGCGGACAGCACCTCGATCCGCACCCCGGACGCCGCACTGGCGGGCAACGCCAGGACAGCGGCAATCATCGCTGTTGCAAGCGCCACGAGGGCGGTCGTTCGCTTCATGTGACGAGTTGAGCACGGTAAGTCCGCGCCGGGAAGAGTGAACGGCAACCGTTTTCCACCTGCCGTGGACCATTTACGCGCCGGTGGTGCCATCCAGTTGCTCGCGGAGCAGGTCGGCATGGCCGCAGTGCCGGCCGTACTCGCCGATCAGGTGGATGTAGATCATCCGCAGCGACGACTCGGTGCCGCCGAACGTGAAGCGATCGTCCAGGGAACGACCGGCGACCGCCTCGTCGGACAGCTTCCACTCCGCGATCAGACCCTCGTACGCCGCCTGCGCGTCAGCGGGATCGATCAGCTCGAAGTCCGCGTCCTTGCCGAGCTCGGGCGCGAACAGTGGCTCGGCGGGCGCGTCGGCGAAGTGGATGCGGAACCAGATCCGCTCCACCTTCGTGAGGTGCCGGATCAGGCCGAGCAGCGAGAGGTTGGACGGCGGCGACGGGCGGGCCGCCAACTGCTCGGCGGTCAGCCCCGCGCACTTGAACAGCAGCGTGGTGCGATAGAAATCCAGATAACCCTGCAGCAGCTCGCGTTCGGGAGCAGTCAGCGAGCCGTCCGGCCGCTCGACCGCAGGTGCGTTCCAGGTCATTGCCATCCTCACGTTGTCCCACATTGTGTACATCTATCTCATCACATGAGATATGCACTGGCGGACCCCGTATCCCGTTCGTTACCGTTCACGGCAGGTCATGAGTGCCAGCGACAAGCCCCGGCTCGCTGGCCGGCAACCCTCCTCCGCGGTGGGGTGCCCCGGGTGAAGACCAGGCCGTGCGGATACCCCGTTCGGCAAGCGCGGACTTCCTGGGAGCACCAGCATGTCGATCCTCTCCATCCTCGAGCCGGCCAGTACGACGTCCAACCGACCGACCGTCGCCCGGCTCGCGACCGGCAGCATCCCCGCCACCGTCGGCTCGGACCTGCTGGTCCCGCTCGCCGACGGCCGGGTCACCGACTACGCGAACTTCGACCACGGTGCGAGCGCCCCGTGTCTGGAGTCGGTGCGGAACAGCGTCGAGGCCGCGCTGCCGTCGTACGCGTCGGTGCACCGCGGCAACGGGTACGCCTCGCGGATCACCACCCAGTGGTACGAGCGGGCACGCGCCGAGGTGCACGCCTTCGTCGGTGCCCGGACCGACGACCAGGTGATCTTCACCCGGCAGACCACCGACGCGCTGAACCTCCTGGCGCACGCCGTGCCGGCGGACGCGACCGTGATCGTGTTCGAGTCCGAGCACCACGCGGCGCTGCTCCCCTGGCCGGCCGAGCGGACCATTCGGCTCGCCGCGCCGAGCAGCCCCACCGAGGCCGTGACGAACGTCGCCGACGCGCTGCGGGCGGCGCCTGAAGGCCCGCGCCTCGTGGTCGTGACCGGCGCGTCCAACGTGACCGGCGAGATCTTCCCGATTGCCGAGATCGCCGCCGTCGCCAAGGCGCATGGTGCCCGGGTCTGCCTCGACGCCGCCCAGCTCGCGCCGCACCGCGCAGTCGACATCGCCACACTGGATGTCGACTGGGTCGCCCTGTCCGGTCACAAGCTCTACGCCCCGTACGGCGCCGGCGCGCTGATCGGCCGCTCGGACTGGCTCGACGCCGCCGACCCGTACCTGTACGGCGGTGGCGCGACCCACGCGGTCACCAGCGACACCGTGGTCTGGTCGACCGGACCGGCGCGGCACGAGGGCGGCTCCCCCAACGTCATCGGTGCGATCGCCCTCGCCTCCGCGTGCGCCGCGATCAGCAAGCACCGCGACGCCATCGAGCAGCACGAGCGCAGCCTGCTGGCCCGCCTGCGCACCGGACTCGCGCAGATCGACGGCGTCACGACGTACTCGATCTTCGGTGCGGACGCCGACCGCGTCGGCACAGTCTGCTTCACCGTCAAGGGTCTGACCTCGACGCTGGTGTCCGCCGCGCTGAGCGCCGAGTACGGCATCGGTGTTCGCGACGGCAAGTTCTGCGCCCACCTCCTGGTCGGCCACCTGCTCACCACCGGCAGCGAACACGGTACGGCGGTCCGAGCCAGCCTCGGCCTCGGGACGACCCGTGAGCACGTGGACCGCCTCGTCAACGCCGTACGCACGCTGGCCACCACTGGCCCGCGGACGGAGTACGCGGAGAGCGCCCACGGCTGTCAGCCGGCCGACGATCCCCGCGACCTCCACGCGCCGCGCATCTGGTGAAGCAGCGCTCCTACTGCTCGGGAGGTACGAGACCTACATGGTGAGCAGCGAACGCCAGTAGGTCCGCCCACTCCGCAGCGACCATCGCGGCGGGCTTTCCGAAGCCATGGCCGGTGTTGACCTCGACGCGAGTCAAGACAGGCCGCGGATCGGACTGCGCATGCTGCAGGGTCGCGATGAACTTGTGGCTGTGCAACGGCACCACGCGGTCGTCATGGTCACCAGTGACCACCAGAGTCGCCGGGTACGCCGTCCCGTCGCTGACGCGATGCAGCGGCGAGTACGCCAACAGGTCCTCGAACTGCTCGGGGTCATCGGGCAGACCGTAGTCGGACGCCCACGCCGCTCCCACGGTGAACTTGTGGAACCGCAGCATGTCCAGCACGCCCACACCGGGCAGTGCGACCGCGAAGAGGTCCGGTCGCTGCGTCATGACCGCTCCGACGAGCAGTCCACCGTTGCTGCGGCCGTGCATGGCCAGCTGCTCCGGAGTGGTCACGCCGGTGTCGCGCAGGTGCTCTGCGACCGCGATGAAGTCGTCGAACACGTTCTGCTTGTTCTTGAGCCGCCCCGCATCGTGCCAGTCGGTCCCGTACTCGCCACCACCACGCAGGTTGGCGATGACCAGTACTCCGCCGGCGGCGAGCCACGCCGGCCAGCCGGGACGGTAGTCCGCCTGGATCGGGATGCGGAATCCGCCGTACCCCCACATCAGGGTCGGGCGCGGTGCGGAGAAGTCCAGGTCGGACCGGGTGATCAGGAAGTACGGCACGTCGCGTCCGGGAGCGATCCGGCGCGTCACGGTGACCTGCGGCGGCGTGAAGCCACCGGAGCCGCGGACCAGCTCCGGCAGTGCACGTACGTCGCCTGACCCGGTCGACACGACGTACGACAGCGTGGGGTCGGTCGTCGTCGACAGCCCGACGAACAGCTCGTCGTACTCCGGTGACGCGTTGAGCCCCACCACTCCCCCGCCAGGTACGTCGACCTCACGCGCACCGGATCCGTCCAACGCATAGAGCGTCAGCACCGACTGCGCGTCGACAAGCGTCAGCGTGGCCAGGCCGTTCGCCGTACCGCGGACTGCCTGCAGCGTCGCCTCGCCCTGCGGGATGAGGTCGGTGAACTCGCCTGCCAGCGTCGACAGCACCACTCGGCCTCGTGACGCGTCGCGGTCGGTCCGCAGGACGAGGTGGTCCCCGGACATCCGCACGAAGGCGATCTCGTCCTTGAACTCGTCCACGACCTTGACCGGCTCGCCCAGCCCGTCGGAGGTGATCGGGTAGACCCAGAGCCGCGTGCTCGGGTCGGTCCCCTCGGTGATGTGGACGACGAGGTACCGGTCGTCGTCGGACACCTCAGGCGTGTAGAAGTACTGCTCCTTGTCCGGGATGCTCAGCACCAGCTCGTCCTCGGACTGCGGCGCACCGACCTTGTGCAGCATCAGCCGCCCAGCAGCCAGCGAGGTGGTCTCGGTCCCCTCGTTCCGCCCACTGACCGGGTAGTGCAGATACAGGTACGCCGAACTGTCCGGGAGCCACGTCGCCTCGGAGAACTTGGCCTCGGACACCACGTCGTCGACCGGCGTACCGGTGGCGATGTCGAGCAGCCGGAACGTCGTCCAGTCGCTGCCGCTCTCGTTGATGCCGTACGCGAAGTACTTGCCGTCCGGGCTGACGGTGAACGAGCCCAGTGAGTCGGTGCCGTCCGCGGACAGCGTGTTCGGGTCGATCAGCACCCGGCCGCCGCTGAGCAGTTCGTCGAGCGACTCGGCCACGTAGATCACGTCCTGCGCCTGCGTGCCGTCGTTGCGCCCGGCGAAGTACCAACCCGCCTTCTTCACCGGCACACCGGCGCGTGGCCTGGCCAGGATCGCGGACAGCGTGTCCTGGAACCACGCGCGCTCCGCGTAGCCCGACACCTCGTCCTCGGTGAAGGCGTTCTGCCGGCGAACCCAGTCCTGGGTGTCGTCCGCGTCAGGGTCTTCCAACCAACGGTAAGGATCGGCGATCTGGTGTCCGTGCATCGTCTCGACCACGTCGTCGCGGCGGCTCTCCGGATAGGTCATGAATCCAAACCTAGCCGGAGAACGCGTCGTACTCACCGGCCCCGGTGGGCGGCATCCCGCGCAGGCGCCGGGGCCGGGTGAGTACGACGGACCCATCAGTGACGGGCCTCTCAACCAGGCTCTATCGGGTGGGGTTGATGTCCTTCGACCAGAGCACCTTGCCGAACAGGTTCCGCAACGACACGGTGAACACGCCGGTCCGTGGGTCGATCGTTGTGTGACCGAAGAACTGGTTGCCGCCGGCCGGCGACTGGTTCGGGAAGTCGGCCGCCTTCGACCACACGACCTGCGGCCCGAACGTACTGTCCAGCCCGTTCGGCCCGAACGTCCCGGCGTTGATCGGGCCCGCCACGATCTCCCAGAACGGGTCGAAGTCGGTGAACGCCGCGCGCGCCGGGTCGTAGTGGTGGGCCGCGGCGTAGTGCACGTCCGCGGTCAGCCAGATCGCGTTGCGGACCTTGCGCTTCTTGAACTGGCTCAGCACCCAGGCGATCTCGTGCTCGCGACCGCCGGGCGCACCGGGCAGCCCGTTCCCGACCGCCTCGATCAGG
Source organism: Kribbella sp. NPDC054772 (assembly GCF_053611945.1). Lineage (NCBI taxonomy): Bacteria > Bacillati > Actinomycetota > Actinomycetes > Propionibacteriales > Kribbellaceae > Kribbella > Kribbella sp. NPDC054772. The sequence continues at coordinate 251,272 of NZ_JBSHBJ010000002.1, forward strand.
TCGCCGTCCGGCACCAGCAGGCCGATCGGCATGTCGCTGGCGATCACTTTCCAGGTGGCCTTGGACGCCGCGACCTCACGGACCAGCCAGGCGGCCTGCTCGGCGCCGAGCATCGCGACCGGTCCGGCCGTCGACGGGACCGGGTTCGCACCGCGGTACGTCCGCATGTCCAGGCAGAACACGTCGACCAGCGGCCCGTAGCTGACCTTGCGGTAGATCCGGTCCCGGTCCGCGACGTGCTCCATCGGCAGGTACTCGAGGAACGCCTGCTTGGCCCGCGCCGCGAGGACGTCGACGCGCTTCTCGGTGTACCGGTCGTCGGTGAGGATCTCCCCCGGGTACCAGTTGTTCAGCGTCTCGTGGTCGTCCCACTGCGCGATCAGCGGTACGTCGGCGTACAGCGAGCGCACGTTGTCGTCGAGCAGGTTGTACTTGTACCGCCCGCGGTACTCGGCCAGCGTCTCGGCGACCTTCGCGACCTCCTCGGTCACCACGTTCTTCCAGATGGTGCCGTCGGCAACTTTCAGCTCGGCCTGGATCGGGCCGTCGGCGTAGATGTTGTCGCCCGAGTGCAGGAAGAAGTCCGGCCGGGTGTCGTGCATCGCCCGGTACGCGACCATGCCGCCGAGGTCCGGGTTGATGCCGTACCCCTGGCCCGCGGTGTCACCGGTGAACACGAACGACACCGGTTTGTTGCGGCCCGGCGTACTGAACGAGCCGTCCAGGGTCTCGCCGATCCGGCCCTGCGCGTCCTCGAAACCGATCCGGTAGTCGTAGCGCTGGCCGGGCCGCAGGCCACGCAGCGGCAGCCGCGCGGTGAAGTCGTCGGCGGCGTCGGTCTTCGGACCACGCAGGTTGATCGCCTTGTCGAAGCGTCCGTGGCTGGTCAGCTGCACGACCAGCCGGCCGGGGCGGTCGGTGCGCGACCAGACGACGGCCGAGTTAGGCGTGACGTCAGCACTCGCGATCCCGGACGGCAGCGCCGGACGGTCGCGACGGACGAGGTTCGGCGCCGCGGCGGCCACCCCGGGTACGGCGAGGGAGGCACCGGCGACTGTGGATGCGGCCAGGAGCTGGCGGCGGCTCAGTTTCATGTCCCCGAAGGTGCGCCTCGCTGGTGACGCTCAGATGAAAGCCGAGCGAACTGGGCGTCAAATCACCCTGGACTCGCGCGGCGCGACCCGCGCCAGCCTTGCGTACGGTTACCCGACGTGGTTCCGTTGAGGGTCTCAGCACATTCTCGTACGCTGCCCCGGTACCCCGGTAGCGCATCGACCGATGCACTTCCGGAGCCGGGGCGATTCCTTTGTCACAGCTGCTTGCCGACGACGACGATCCCCTGCGCGCGCAGCACAGGTACACGCACCTCTATACCGACCTGCTGCGAACCGTCCGGGAGCTTGGGCTGCTGCGCCGGCGCCGCGGCTATTACCTGACACGCATCGCCCTGGTGGTCGGTTCCTTCATCGCGGTCTGGGTCGGCGTCGGTCTGCTCGGCAATTCATGGTTCCAGCTGTTGATGGCAGGTGCCCTCGCGCTCGTCCTGACTCAAGTGGCGTTCCTCAGCCACGACAGTGCGCACCGGCAGATCTTCGACTCCGCTGCCTGGAACGACTGGACCGCGCGTCTGCTGGCCGGTGGCCTGGTCGGAATGAGCGCCGACTGGTGGCGATCGAAGCACAGCCGCCACCACGGCGCCCCGAACCAGCTGGACAAGGATCCGGACATCGCGATCGGAGTCATCGCGTTCACCCCGGAGCACGCCGGCCGGCGCCGGGGTTTCCAGGCCTGGTTGACCCGTCGCCAAGGTTGGCTGTTCTTTCCCCTCCTGACCCTCGAGGGCCTCAGCCTGTACGTCTCGAGCATGCGGCACCTGCTGCGCCGGGGGGCGACCTCGGTCGAGCGTGTCGAGGCCGCGATCGTGGCGGGCCGGATCGGTGGCTACCTGGCCGTGCTGCTCATCCTGCTGCCGATCGGCAAGGCCGGCGCGTTCCTCGCCCTGCAGCTCGCCGTTTTCGGGGTGTGTCTCGGCGGTTCGTTCGCGCCCAACCACAAAGGCATGCCGCTCGTACCGAAGACGATGAAGCTGGACTTCCTCCGGCGTCAGGTCCTGATGTCGCGCAACATCCGCGGCGGGATCCTGACCGACTTCGCGATGGGCGGGCTCAACTACCAGATCGAGCACCACCTGTTCCCGAGCATGCCACGGCCGACGCTGCGGAGGGTGCAGCCGATCGTCCGCGAGTACTGCGGGCTGCACGACGTGGCCTACACCGAGGTCAGCTTCTTCGCGTCGTACCGGATCGTCGTCGGCTATCTGAACAACGTGGGACTTCGCGCCCGTGACCCGTTCGACTGCCCGCTGGCCGCGGAACTCCGATCAGTGAGCGGGCGGAATCTCGCCTGAACCGCGGATCGTCAGCTTCACCGGGACGCGGACCGTGCGGCCGGGGCGATGCGGCTCCGGCAGGCGCTCGGTCATCAACTGGATCGCGGTCCGCGCCATCACGTCGGCCGACTGCGCGACCGCGGTCAGCCCCGGGCTCAGCAGGTCGCCCAACTGAAGGTCGTCGAACGACACCAGGGCGACCCGATCCCGCCGCCCGGCCAGACCGCGCAGCACCTCGGCAGTGGTCATGTTGTTGGCCGACAGCAACGCCGTCGCAGGATCACTTCGATCGAGGACGGCCGACAGCGTGATGCCGATGCCCTCGGTGGTCGGCTCGGACAGGTGCACCAGGTCCTCGTCGACGTCGATCCGGTGCCTCGCCATCGCCGCCCGGTAGGCCACCACCCGCTCGCGAGCGGTGAAGATCCGCTCGTCGTCACCGAGGTACGCGATCCGCCGATGGCCCTGCCGGACCAGGTGGTCGATCGCCTGATCGATGCCGCCCGCGTTGTCGGCCAGTACGGCGTCGGCCTCGATACCGTGCGCGGGACGGTCGATCGTGACGACCGCCATCCCGGCGTCCACGTGCGGGGCCAGGTAGTCCTGGGTCTCGCCGATCGGGGCCATGATCAGCGCGTCCGGCCGGCGGGCGACGAACTCCAGGCAGACGTCCTTCTCGCGCTCCGGGTCCTCGTCGGTCAGACCGATCATCACCACCGAGCCGGACGAGCGCGCCCACAGCTCGACCGCGCGGCCGAGCGAGGCGAAGAACGGGTCGCCGATGTCGCGGATCACGACGGCGATCGTCCCGGTCTTGCCGCGGCGCAGCATCCGGGCGGACTCGTTCGGGGTGTAGTTGAGCTCCTTGATCGCGGCCTGGACCTTCGCGGTCAGCTCCGGGCTGACGTTCGGCTCCTCGTTCACCACCCGGGACACGGTCTTCAACGCGACCCCGGCCCGGGCGGCGACCTCCTTCATCGTGGGCCGGCGCTGGCCCGTCCCGTTCACTCCACTGACACTCATCGCCGGCCCACCCCTTCGTCTAGTCGCGCCGACGTTACTAGCTTTCGACAACTACCGGAATGATCATCGGGCGGCGGCGGTGGGTGTCGCTGACCCACTTGCCGACCACCCGGCGGATCACCTGCTGCAGCTGGAACATGTCGTCGACCCCGCCGCCGATCGCCTTCTCGATCTCGGCCTCGATCTTCGGCTTCAGGTCGTCGAAGACGGTGTCGTCCTCGGCGAACCCGCGCGCCTGGATCTCCGGCCCAGCGGTGAGCTTGCCGGTGACCGAGTCCATCACGGCGATCACCGAGATGAAGCCCTCGTCCCCGAGGATCCGGCGGTCCTTCAGCGAGGTCTCGGTGATGTCACCGACGGTCGAGCCGTCGACGAACACGTACCCGCAGTCGACCTTGCCCGCCACCACGGCCTTGCGGTCGATCAGGTCGACCACCACACCGTCCTCGACGACCACCACGTTCTCCCGCGGTACGCCGGTCTGCACCGCCAGGTCGGCGTTCGCGTGCAGGTGCCGGACCTCACCGTGCACAGGCATCACGTTGCGCGGCTTCACGATGTTGTAGCAGTACAGCAGCTCGCCGGCGCTCGCGTGGCCGGAGACGTGCACCAGCGCGTTGCCCTTGTGGATGACATTCGCACCGTGCCGGACCAGGCCGTTGATCACCCGGTAGACCGAGTTCTCGTTGCCCGGGATCAGCGACGACGCGAGGACGACGGTGTCACCCGGCTGCAGGTGGACGACGTTGTGGTCGTTGGCCGCGATCCGGGACAGCGCCGACATCGGCTCGCCCTGCGAACCGGTCGACACCAGCACCACCTGCTCCGGCGGGTAGTTGTCGAGGTCGCGCATGTCGATCAGCGTGTCGCCCGGCACGGTCAGGAAGCCGAGGTCGCGGGCCACGCCCATGTTGCGGACCATCGAGCGGCCGACGTACGCGACCTTGCGGCGGTGCTTCACGGCGGCGTCCATCACCTGCTGGACGCGGTGCACGTGCGAGGCGAAGCAGGCGACGATGATGCGCTGGTTCTTCGCCTTGGTGAAGACCCGGTCCAGCACCGGCGCGATGTCGCGCTCGTGGGTGGTGAAACCGGGCACCTCGGAGTTGGTGGAGTCGACCATGAACAGGTCGACGCCCTCCTCGCCGAGCCGGGCGAACGCGCGCAGGTCAGTGATCCGGTTGTCCAGCGGCAGCTGGTCCATCTTGAAGTCACCGGTGTGCAGCACCACGCCGGCCGGCGTCTTGATCGCCACCGCGAGCGCGTCCGGGATCGAGTGGTTCACCGCGACGAACTCGCAGACGAACGGCCCGATCTGGAGCTTCTCGCCCTCGACCACGGTCTGCTGTGGCACGTTGCGGTGCCGGTGCTCCTTCAGCTTGCCCTCGAGCAGCGCGAGCGTGAGCTGAGACCCGACGACCGGGATGTCACCCCGCTCACGCAGCAGGTAGGGCAACCCGCCGATGTGGTCCTCGTGGCCGTGCGTCAGGACCACCGCGACGATGTCGTCGAGACGGTGCCGGATCGGCTCGAAGTCCGGCAGGATCAGATCCACGCCGGGCTGGTTCTCGTCCGGGAAGAGGACGCCGCAGTCGACGATCAGCAACTTGCCGTCGTACTCGAACACCGTCATATTCCGGCCGACCTCGCCGAGGCCGCCGAGCGGGATGACCCGCAAAGCGCCCGGAGCGAGAGGTCCGGGCGCGTCGAGATCTGGATGGGGATGGCTCATGCAATCAGTCCTGCCGTCTTGAGGTCGGTGGTGAGCCAGTCCACTTGCTCGGCGGTCGCCTCAACCAACGGCAACCGGAGGGTCGCGTGCTCGATGACACCGGCCAGCTTGAGGGCGGCCTTCACCATGATGGCGCCCTGGGTCCTGGTCATGATCGTCTCGACGGCGGGCACCAGCCGTCGGTCGATCTCCTGTGCGGTGGCAAGGTCGCCGGCCACCACGGCGTCGATCAGCTGCCGGTACTCCCGGCTCGCGACATGGGCTACCACGCTCGCGATGCCGACCGCGCCGATCGCCAAGGAGGCGAGATTCAGCTCGTCCGCACCGCAGTAGTAGAACAGATCGGTGTTCGCCAGCACCTTGGTGGTCCCCGCGATGTCACCCTTCGCGTCCTTCACCGCGACGATCCGCGGGTGCTCAGCGAGCGTGATCAAGGTCTCCGTCTTGATCGCGACGCCGGACCGGCCGGGGATGTCGTACAGCATGTTCGGCAGGCCGGTGGCGTCGGCGACCGCGGTGAAGTGCGCGCGCAGCCCGTCCTGCGGAGGCTTGTTGTAGTACGGCGTGACGACGAGCAGACCGTGCGCGCCCGCGGCCTCGGCCTGCTTTGCGCACTCGATCGTGTGCGCGGTGTCGTTGGTGCCGACCCCGGCGACGATCAAGGCGCGGTCGCCGATCGCCTCGCGGACGGCCTCGATCAGCTGGACCTTCTCCTGGTCCGACGTGGTCGGCGCTTCGCCGGTGGTCCCGTTCAGCACCAGGGCGTCGTTACCGCCGTCGACGAGGTAGGTCGCGACCCGCTGGGCGGCGTCGAGATCGAGCGCACCGTCGGCCCGGAACGGAGTGATCATCGCGGTCGTCAGGCGGCCGAACGGCAGCGCCGGCGAGGGCGTGGATTCTGGCGAGGACATGAGCCTCAGATTACCGCTCCTGGACCCTGAAGAAATGAGTAGGCCTGGTGGCTGTCCGCTCGGGGGTCCGGGCAGCCACCAGGCTCACTCGTCCTATCGGGCTCGACCCGGGAGTCGTTACAGCTTCCAGCAAAAAAGTCCGGAAAAACTTCTGCAAATACTCTGGGTGATGAAACGAGTGCTCTGTGTCGATAAATCGGTGACTTTCGAGACCGCTAGGGTCATCCGCGTGTCGACATCTACTAAGCCTCCAGCAGCGCAGCAGAGCCTCACCATCATCTGCGCAGCGATGGCAGGCGCGATCCCGATGATCACCCTGGTGCTGTGGTTCGTGCTCGCCACCGACGGGACCGGCGAGTTCCCAGCGACGTGGGCGCCGCTCGTGGTGCTGGCTGCAGCCGCCGCCGCGTACACGTTCTGCGAGCTGGCCGGCTTCCGTACGCCCGCGCTCGAGCACTCCGGTCGCCCCGCCGCCGAGATCGAGGCCGAGTCGTGGCGGCGGTTCACGGCGTCGACGTTCACCCGGTTCGCACTGTGCGAGGGCGTGTTCCTGGTCTCGGTCGCGCTGGCATTCGTCGTACAGAGTTTCTGGGTGGTGCTGATCGGAGCCGTGCTCGCGCTGCCGCTGGCCCTCCTGGAGGTGTGGCCGAGCGCGCGGAACCAGCAGCGCTTCGCCGCGTCACTCGAGTCGCGGGGCGTTCCGTCGTACCTGGGTGGGCGGCTTCAGGACTGACCGGCGATCCAGACCGAGGTCGCGTCGAAGAACCGCTGGACCACCTGGAGAGCGCCAGGCAGGAGCAGTACGGCGCCGACGCCCAGGAGCGGGACGATGACCAGGTGCTCGACCCAACTGCCCGTGCGGAATCGCAACAACCTCGGCAGGCGGATCTCGTACCAGGTCTCGCCCGCGATCGGGAGCGGCCACAACCAGGGGCAGCCCGCGCGCGTCAGGCTGTCGCCGAGACAATGCACGAACATGCCCAGCGCGACGGACACTCCGATCCAGCCGCCGATCTGGGTCAGACCTGTTTGTAGAGCGTCAGCAGCCGCGGTTCCCGGGAGCGCCGTACCTGCGCCGGTGGTGCTGACCACAGACCAGCCGGCGGCCCCGAGTACGGCGAGCACGATCCAGTCTCCGAGCGCGTCGGCCGCGAGCACCAGTCCGGTCAGCGCGACCGCCAGTACGGCCCATTTGCCGCGGTCACCGAGGCTCGCCGCGAGCATGCCGAGCAGAATCGCCGCGACGAGCGTGTGGGTCGCGTGGCGGTGCTTACCGGTGCTGTCCTCGTCACGTGGGCCCTTGGTGACGTTGTAGAGGACACCGGAGAAGGCCCGGACCGCTCCGGACACCAGCCGGGTCACCAGCCCGAGCAGCCGGGAGGCACTCGCGCCCGGATGATCCAGGTCGGGCACCAACGCGTACCCGGCCGTGGCCGCCGCGAACGGCACCACTTCCGCTATCGAGGTCAGCCCGACCAACGGCGCCACCGCCAGCCCGGCACACCACCCCGACAACGCATGCGACCGCCCCATCATCGGCGCCTCACTCCCCTCACTCGACCCACATCCTCCCCCATCCACCCCACCCGTCACACCAGCCACCCACTCCTTGAGCCCCACCACCCGCAATCGGCGGCGAGATTCGGTTGGTGGGGGCACAAGGACGAGGCGGCTTTGCATAATCATGCAGGGTGATGCATACTCTTCCTGTGTCCAAGGTGCTTACTTCTTTGCCGGTCGGTGAGCGGGTCGGGATTGCCTTCTCGGGTGGTCTCGACACGTCGGTTGCGGTTGCGTGGATGCGGGACAAGGGTGCGATCCCGTGCACGTACACCGCTGATCTCGGGCAGGCCGACGAGCCTGACATCGAGTCGGTGCCGGGCCGCGCCACGGCGTACGGGGCGGAAATCACCCGCCTGGTCGACTGCCGTACGGCGATGGTCGAGGAAGGTCTCGCGGCGCTGGCCTGTGGCGCCTTCCACATCCGGTCGGGCGGCCGGACGTACTTCAACACCACCCCGATCGGGCGGGCCGTGACCGGCACGCTGCTGGTCCGGGCGATGCTCGACGACGACGTCCAGATCTGGGGCGACGGGTCGACGTTCAAGGGCAACGACATCGAGCGGTTCTACCGCTACGGCCTGCTCGCGAACCCGCAGCTGCGGATCTACAAGCCGTGGCTGGACGCGCAGTTCGTGCACGAGCTGGGTGGCCGCAAGGAGATGTCGGAGTGGCTGGTCGCGCACGGCCTGCAGTACCGCGACAGCACCGAGAAGGCGTACTCCACCGACGCGAACATCTGGGGCGCGACGCACGAGGCGAAGACCCTCGAGCACCTCGACACCGGACTCGAGACCGTCGACCCGATCATGGGCGTGAAGCACTGGGACCCGTCGGTCGAGATCGCCGCTGAGGACGTCACGCTCGGGTTCGAGCAGGGCCGGCCGGTGACGATCAACGGCAAGGAGTTCGGCTCCGCGGTCGACCTGGTGCTGGAGGCCAACACAATCGGCGGCCGGCACGGGCTGGGGATGTCGGACCAGATCGAGAACCGGGTCATCGAGGCGAAGTCCCGGGGTATCTACGAGGCCCCCGGGATGGCGCTGCTGCACGCCGGGTACGAGCGGCTGGTGAACGCGATCCACAACGAGGACACGCTGGCCAGCTACCACACCGAGGGCCGCAAGCTCGGCCGGCTGATGTACGAAGGTCGTTGGCTCGACCCACAGTCGCTGATGATCCGGGAGTCCCTGCAGCGCTGGGTCGGTACGGCGGTCACCGGTGAGGTCACGCTGCGGCTGCGGCGCGGCGAGGACTACTCGATCCTCGACACCACCGGTCCGGCGCTCAGCTACCACCCGGACAAGCTGTCGATGGAGCGGATCGAGGACTCGGCGTTCGGCCCGGTCGACCGGATCGGCCAGCTGACCATGCGGAACCTGGACATCGCCGACTCGCGCTCGAAGCTCGAGCAGTACGCCGGCCTCGGGATGTTCGGCTCCTCGAACCCGGCGCTGGCGTCCTCCACCGACCTGATCGGCGAGCTGCCGACCGGCGGCGCCGAGGCGATCGCCTCCCGCGGCGAGGCCACCGAGGAGGACGAACTCCTCGACCGCGCCGCCATGGAGGCCGGCACCGACTGAGACCCGCACAAGAACAGCCGGCCTCCTTCAGGTGGGAGGCCGGCTGTTCTTATGCGTCGTAGTCGAGCGTGACGGTCGGCGTGGTCGGGTGGGACTGGCAGGTGAGGACGTAGCCGGCGCGGATCTCGTCGGGCTCGAGGGCCCAGTTCGTGTCCATCCGGACGCTGCCGTCGAGGACCTTGGCCCGGCAGGTGCCGCAGACGCCACCTTTGCAGGCGAAGGGAGCGTCGGAGCGGACCGCGAGCGTCGCGTCGAGGACGGCCTTGGCGTGCTCGGACAGCGCGAACGTGGAGCGACGGCCGTCGAGGATGATCGTGACCTGCGCGGCGTCCTCGTCCGTCGCCGACTCCTCGACCGGTGCTTGAGGGGCCTCGTCGCCGACATGGAAGAGCTCGGCGTGCACGTGTTCGCGGGCAACACCCTCGCCCAGCAGGAGTTCCTGAGCGCCGACGACCATCGCGTACGGACCGCAGAGGAACCATTCGTCGACCGAGTCCAGCGGGAGGATGGTCGCGAACATCCGCTGCAACCGGTCCCCGTCGATGCGGCCGCTGAAGAGCTCCACCTCGGTCGTCTCGCGCGACAAGACGTGCACCAGGTGGAAGCGTTCGGCGTACCGGTCCTTCAGGTCGGCGAGCTCGTCGGCGAACATCACCGAACCGGCGGTGCGGTTGCCGTAGAGCAGCGTGACGCGGCTCGCCGGCTCGACCGACAGGATCGTCGCGACCAGCGACAGTACTGGCGTGATCCCGCTCCCCGCGGCGACGAACGCGTAGTGCTTCGCATTGGCCGGATCAAGCGTCGTCCCGAAGCGGCCGAGCGGCGTCATCACCTCGAGCTCGTCACCGATCCGCAGTTCCTTCGCGGCGTACGACGAGAAGTCGCCGCCCGGGATCCGTTTCACCCCGATCCGCAGTACGCCCGATCCCTCCGCCGAGCAGATCGAGTAACTCCGGCGGACCTCTTCCCCGGTACGGCGGATCGTCAGGTGCTGCCCGGCGGTGAACTCGTACTCCCCCGCCAGCTCCGGCGGTACGGCGAACGTGATCGCGACCGAGTCGTCGGTGATCGCATCGATCGCCACCACCTTCAACGGATGGAACGTCGCGCGCCGCCGGGGAGCCATCGTGGTCATCTAGATCGCCTTGAAGTGGTCGAAGGGTTCGCGGCAGGAGTTGCACCGCCAGAGCGACTTGCACGAGGTGGACCCGAACCGGCTGAGCTCGCTCGTGTCGAGCGACCCACACAGCGGGCAGCGCACGCTCAGGCTCACCATCACCGGCCCCGTGCCGGTCGGCGGCGCGATGCCGTACTCCGTGAGTTTGGCCTTCCCCACCTCGCTCATCCACTCGGTCGTCCACGCCGGAGACAGAACCGTCTCGACGCGGCCGTCGACACCCAGATGGTTCAGCGTCAGCTCGACCTCGTGACGGATCAGATCCATCGCCGGGCAACCCGAGTACGTAGGCGTGATCGTCACGACCACCTCGTCGCCTTCGTGGCGCACCCCGCGCAGGACACCGAGGTCGGCGATCGTCAGCACCGGCACCTCGGGGTCCGTGACCTCACCGACCGCCTCGAACACCGCCGCATCGGTCACCATGTCGCACCTGGATGCGAACGGGCCACGTGCTGCATCTCGGCGAGGAGGTAGCCCATGTGCTCGGTATGGCGTCCTTCGCGGCCGCCGCTGTGCTGGTACGCCGACGTCGGCCGCTCACACGTCGACTCGTCCACGACCGCCAGCACGCGCTGCAGCCAGGCCTCCTGGAGAGTCGACGGATCGACAGCGACCGGCAACCGCCGCACCAGCTCGTCGGACTCGAACATCTCCCCCGTGTACGGCCACAGCGCGTCCAGCCCGGCCTGCATCCGCCGGTGGCTCTCGTCCGTCCCGTCACCGAGGCGCAGCACCCACTGCGTCGCGTGGTCGACGTGGTACGCGACCTCCTTGACCGCCTTCCCCGCCACGCCGGCCAGCGTCTCGTCGGTGCCGGACCGCAACTCGTCGTACAACAGGTGCTGGTACGTCGCGAAGTACAGCAACCGGGCCATCGCGAAGCCGAAGTCGCCGTTCGGGAACTCGCAGATCTGCAGGTTCAGGAAGTCGCGCTCGTCACGGAAGTAGGCGAGCTCGTCCTCGGTGCGGCCGTCGAGCGAGCCGGCGTACTGCAGCAGCGACCGGGCCTGTCCGAGCTGGTCGAGCCCGATGTTGCCGAGCGCAACGTCTTCCTCGAGCTGCGGCGCGGACGCGATCCACTCGGCCGTCCGCTGCGCCGCGATCAGCGCGTCGTCGGCGAGCCGGAGCGTGTAGGCGGACAGGTCGTTCACAGGTGCTCGACGCCTTCCGGGACCTCGTAGAACGTCGGATGCCGGTACACCTTGTCGGCGGCCGGGTCGAAGAACTCGTCCTTCTCGTCCGGGCTCGACGCGGTGATGTCCGCGGCCCGCACCACCCAGATCGACACGCCTTCCTGGCGGCGGGTGTACACGTCCCGCGCGTTCCGCAACGCCATCGTCGCGTCGGGCGCGTGCAGACTCCCGACGTGCGTGTGCGACAGCCCGCGGCGCGACCGCACGAAAACTTCCCACAGCGGCTCGACACTCATGCGGCACCAGCCTTCAAAGCTTGCTTCGACGCATAAGCAGCCGCCGCCTCTCGCACCCACGCGCCGTCCTCGTGCGCCTGGACCCGGCGCGCCAACCGCTGCTGGTTGCACGGACCGTTGCCCTTGACAACTTCATACAGCTCCGCATAGTCCGGCTCGGTGAACCGGTAGTGCCCCGTCGAGGCGTCGTACGACAACCCGTCGTCCGGAACCCGGATCCCCAGTACGTCGGCCTGCGGGACGGTCATGTCGACGAAACGCTGCCGCAGTTCGTCGTTGCTGTGCCGCTTGATGCCCCACGCCATCGACTGCTCGGAGTGCGTGGACGCGGAGTCCGGCGGGCCGAACATCATCAGCGACGGCCACCACCAGCGGTTCAGCGCGTCCTGCGCCATCGCCTTCTGCCCGGGCGTGCCGTTGCACAGCGTGTGCAGGATCTCGAAGCCCTGCCGCTGGTGGAACGACTCCTCCTTGCAGACCCGGACCATCGCCCGCGCGTACGGCCCGTAGGAGCAGCGGCACAGCGGCACCTGGTTGACGATCGCGGCGCCGTCGACCAGCCAGCCGATCGCGCCGATGTCGGCCCAGGTGAGGGTCGGGTAGTTGAAGATGCTGGAGTACTTCTGCTTCCCGCTGTGCAGCAGGTCGAGCAGGTCCGCGCGGTCCACGCCGAGCGTCTCCGCGGCGGCGTACAGGTAGAGACCGTGGCCGGCCTCGTCCTGCACCTTGGCCATCAGGATCGCCTTGCGGCGCAGCGACGGCGCGCGGCTGATCCAGTTGCCCTCGGGCTGCATGCCGATGATCTCGGAGTGCGCGTGCTGCGCGATCTGCCGGATCAGGGTCTTGCGGTACCCCTCCGGCATCGCGTCCCGCGGCTCGATCCGGCCGTCGGCGTCGATGGTCGCCTGGAAGCTGTCCATACCCCCAGCATATGTGACACTTTTTCTCAGAATCAACAGAAACTGTCACAAAGGTGGATCTGGACCTACCCCGCGAAGTGGGGGTGACGCACTGGGGCGCCGGGCCGGGCGGCGCGAGGATTCTGTTATCCGTTCAAGGGCTTAACAGTTTCCCGGAGGACCCCGTGACCACCACCCTTACCGCCGCCCCGGCCGTCGACCACCGCGGTCCGGTCACCGGCCGCGAGCGCGCGCTGGCGCCGGACCTGATCCGCGGCGCGATGCTGCTGCTGATCGGGCTCGCGAACAGCGCCAACTTCGCCTTCGCCGGCCAGCCCGGCCTGGAGAGCGCGCCGCACGGCTTCGAGCGCATCCTGAACTTCCTCAAGCTGACCCTCGTCGACGCCCGCGCCTACCCGGTGTTCGCGGTGATGTTCGGCTACGGCCTGGTCCAGCTGGCCCGGCGGCAGCGGTCCGCGGGCGCCACCCCCGGCGCCGTACGGCGGATCCTGCTCAAGCGCAACGCCTGGCTGGTCGCCTTCGGACTGGCGCACGCGACGCTGCTGTACTTCGGTGACTTCCTCGGCGCGTACGGCGTCGTCGGCATCCTCTGCACCCTGTTCCTGCTCAACCGCAGCGACAAGTTCCACCGGATCGTCTTCGTGATCTGGGCGCTGATGGCGGTCGAGGCCGTCGCGTTCGGGGCCAAGGCCGTGCTCGCCATCGTCAACAACTCCGGTCCCGCGCAGCCGTTGACCAACTCCCCCAACCCGTCCCTCGGCGCGACCTCCTACTTCGCGAGCATGGTCGACCGGCTGCACGAGTACCCGATGCACGCGGCCAGCGTGCTGGGTGTCACCGTCATCGTCTGGCTGGGCATCTGGGCAGCCCGCAAGCAGATCCTGGAGAACCCGGGCGCGCACAAGACCCTGCTGAAGTCGGTCGCCGCCGGCGGGCTCGGGCTGACCGTCCTCGGTGGTCTGCCGCTCGCGCTGGTCGGCGCCGGCTGGCTGCACGTCGGCAAGGCCGCTGTCGATGCCCTGGGCACCCTTTCGCACGTCAGCGGGATGTTCGGCGGTCCTGGGTACGTCGCTCTGTTCGCGCTGCTGGTCACCCGGATCAAGAAGCAGTCGCTCCCGGTCCGCGCGATCTCCGCGCTCGGCCAGCGGTCGCTGTCCGGGTATCTGTTCCAGTCGGTTGCGTGGACGGTGCTGCTGGCCCCGTTCATGCTGGACCTGCGGTTCGGCAGCACGGCGTACACCGCGGCGCTGGTGGCGATCGGCGTCTGGATCATCTCGGTGCTCGGGTCGTACGCGATGAGCCGCCGTTCCTACCGCGGCCCAGCCGAGACGCTGCTCCGCAAGCTCGTCTACTGAAGCTCTTTGAGGGTGGGGAAAAGGGCAGCGGAGGGGTTTGGGAGGATGGCGGGCATGAGTGACTTCGGCGTTCCGGAACCCGCCAACCTCTCGGATCTGTCCGGCGCGTCCGGCGACTCCCCGGTGGCCGACACGAGCGTCCGCCTCGCCCTTCCGGCGGAGGCGAACGAGATCGGCGAGATCCAGGTCGCGGCCTGGCGGACGTCGTACGCCGGACTGCTTCCCGCCGACGTCCTCGCCGACCTGAACCCGGCGCAGTTCGCGGCCCAGTGGCGGGCCGCGTTGCTCGCGCCGGGTGAGGCACGCAACCGGGTGATGGTCGCGCTGGCCGGCCGCACGCTGGTCGGGTTCGCGGCCATCACGCCGTCGGACGACCCGGACGCCGACGCGCAGCGGGACGCGTTGATCGCCGAGCTCGCGGTCAGCCCCGAGGCGACCCGCGCCGGCCACGGGTCCCGGCTGCTGAACGCGGTCGTCGACACGATCCGCGCCGACGGCTTCGGCCGCGTGACGGTCTGGGTCAACTCCACCGACGACGTACTGCGGGCCTTCTACACCGAAGCCGGGTGGGCTCCCGACGGCGCCCACCGCGAGCTCGATCTGTACGGCGACGAGTCGGTCCGGATCAAGCAGATCCGCCTGCACACGGACCCCGGCACCGAGTAGCTCCCGCAGTACCAGCGCCCTAGCAGGCTCGTGAACGGCGACGAGCCGGGGGTGGTGCTCGACCGCGCGTGGGTGGCATGACAGATTGTCACGGTCCGATCACGCAAGGCCATCCGCTGGAGTCTGCATGAAGTACCTCACCCTGGCCGTCGGCCTAGGGCTTTCCGCAGTCGCCGTCCTCGTCGTCCCCGGCTCGGGCGCGACCGCGTCGATGAACGCGACGACCGTCGTCGACGCACCGCACCAGGTCGCGAACAAGTACCTGGACCAGAAACCGCAGTGGATCCCCTGCGGTGACACCGAGCTCCGCACGTACTGCACGAAGATCACCGTCCCGCGTGACTGGGCCAACCAGTACACCGCGAAGGACCTGCAGATCGCGGTCAGCAAGGTCGCGCCGGCCAAGGGCAACAAGCCGAGCCGGGTCGTGTTCGGCAACCCGGGCGGGCCCGGTGGTGCCGGCCTCGGAATGGCGCCGTACCTGGCCAGTCAGGCGGCGCTCGCGAAGGACCACCTCGCCGTCGGCTTCGACCCTCGGGGCACGGGAGGCAGCTCGAACGTCAGCTGCGACGGCAGCCCGGGCTACACGATGGACGCCCGCGACCGCGACCCCGCGAACCGCGACCTGATCTCCGAGGCGTCCGAGATGGCCCAGCAGTACTGCGACCGCCAGTCGCGCGGCCTGCTCCCCTACATCACCACGGCGCAGACCGTGCAGGACATGGACCTGATCCGGCGGCTGCTCGGCTTCGACACCATCGACTACGTCGGGTACTCCGGCGGCACCTGGCTCGGCGCTTACTACCAGACCTACTTCCCCGAGCACGTCGGCCGCTTCGTCCTCGACTCGAACACGGACTTCACCAGGACCTGGCTGGACACCTTCGCCGGCCAGCCGCAGGCGTTCGAGCGCCGGTTCCGCGAGGACTTCGCGACCTGGGCGGCGAAGTACGACGACCAGCTGCACCTCGGATCGTCACCCGGTGCGGTCGTCCGTGCCTACGAACGGTTACGACGGTCGCTGAAGGAGCGGCCGGCCACCGAGGAGTTCATGGACGCCGGGGTCCAGGTCACCTATGACCAGAACACCTTGGACCAGATGGTCACCGAGGATATGTACTCGAAGCTCGACTTCCATTCCCTGGCGGTCGACCTGGCATTTCTCCGCGACCTTTCCGCGGCCCAGGAACACGGCGGTCCGCAGGCCGCGCAGCGGCGCGTCGACGCGCTCTCGACGGCCCGCCAGCGGCAGCTCGTGCAGCGCGCGAACCGTTCCCCGGTCGGCCTGCGAATGCTCGGAGCGGACGACGCCGAGGACGCCACCTTCACCGCGATCACCTGCAACGACACCGCCTGGCCGCAGGGCCGTGAGTACGGCGAGCAGCTCGCCGCCCGCCTCGGTCCGCACTACCCGCTGGTCGGCTGGACGATGACCGAGAACCCGTGCTTCTACTGGGACCGCCCGAACCTCACGATGCCGACACCGACCGGCAAAGGCTTGCCCACAACGCTGATGGTGCAGTCTTTGCACGACCCGGCCACCAACTACGGCCTCGCCACCGCGGCCCACAGCAGGTACGCCGGCTCGCGGCTGCTCACCGTCACGGGCGAAGGTGACCACGGCGTCTACGGCGGCGTGAACAAGTGCGCGGACCGGATCGTCAACACGTTCCTCACCACCGGGGTCGCACCGGCCAAGGACGCCAGTTGCCGCGGCGAGGGGATCCCGGCACCGGACCGCGAGCAGCCCGGACTCGGGGACACGACCGGCTACGCGCACGGTGCTCCTTTACGAAAGATCGCCGGATTCACAAAAGCTATTTCCGGATATCTGCCGTGACGAGCGTTTGAATCCTGCCGCGTATTCTCCTACGCACCGAAAGAATCCGGTCACCGTCGGCGAAAATGGCCTGGCGCTTTCGTTGTCAGGACAAATTTGTCAGGGCGATGTCAGGGTTGCGTCCCTGTGCGACGCTGCGTGATCACGGCAACCTTGATTCAGCGCGGAGGAACCGGCCGTCGACCGGGAGGGCTCGATGACGGTGCCGTCGCCGACGTGGCTTCGGCCGGCGGTGGGGTGGGGGGACTGCCTGGGGGGTCAGACAGAGGACACAGCCGGCCGGGTCACATTTCTCGAACCGCGCCTTCAGATCCCTCGCGGGGCATCGTCGATCCCCCAGGTCGTGGTGCTCCGCGAGGCAGGCGTCCGACCAGGATCGGCGCCCGGATCGGCTGCACGGACCGGAATCGGCCTCAGAGCGGATCGCGGGTCCAGCCCGCGGCGGGTGTCGAGCCAGGTGGCGGATAGCCGTCGGCGACCGCCGCCAGTGGTGCGGCCCGACCTGCCGACCAGGCGACCCGGAACTCCCGTCGTTCGAGCGACGCTTCGACCGCGGCTCGGGTGGCGTCGCAGTCGGCCTTCTCGATCGCAGGTACCGGTGCCTGGATGACCTCGCGGACCCCGTCCGCGGCCCCGAGCAGGAACGCGGCGTACTCGCTGCGGCCGCGGTGCTGGGCGACCGCCGCCAGTTCCTCGAGCACGCTGGCCGACCGCCACCGGTCGCCGAGATCGCGGTGCTCGGCCAGGCTCTCGTCGAGCAGGTGTACGGCGCGTTCGGTCAGGCCGCGGCGGCGTTCGATGATGCCGAGCTGGTTGAGCGACCAGGCGACGCCCTCGCGGTAGCCGAGCCGCTGCGCGAGCGCGAGGGCCTCCTGCAGGAGATCCTCGGCCTCGACGAGCTCACCGCCGTACTGCGCGATCGCGCCCAGGCTGATCAGGGACCAGGCGAGGCCCTCGCCGTCGCCGACCACCCGGAAGCTGTCGCGGGCGCGCCGGCAGCGCCGGGCGCCGACCTCGAGATCGCCACGCAGCCAGGCGACCAGGCCGAGGTGATTGTGCGCCGACGCCATCCCGGCCCGGTCGCCGAGGCTCTCATACAGGTCGTAGCTCTCGCAGTGCAGATCCTCCGCGGTCTCGTAGTCGCCGCGCTCGCGGGCGACTCCGCCGAGGCGTTGCAGCACCTGCGCCGTTCCCACCTTGTCGCCGAGGTCCTTGTACTGCTGCAGGGCGGCCTGCAGCCGTTCGGTCGCCACGTCGTACTCGCACTGGAGGAAGGCAAGCGTTCCGGCCCCCAGGTTCGCTTTGGCGCAGGCGTCGGACAGGTCGGCCATCACGTCGGACGGCGTCGCGTCGCCGAGCGCCAGGGCCCGCTCCAGCCATCGGCTGCCCTCGGCGTAATGCCCGCGCAGGTAGCAGAACTGCCAGAGCCCGCTCGCCAGGCGCAGGGCCTGGGCGACCGAGTTGGTCCGCAGCGCCCACGCCATCGCGGACCGCAGGTTGTCGAGTTCGCGCTCCAGCCGCTCGAGCCACTCCCCCTGCCGTGGACCGCGCAGGTGCTCCTCGGACTCCTCGGCCAGTCGCAGGAAGAACTGCGCGTGCCGGCCGGATGCCTCCTCGGCGTGACCCGCGGTCCGCAGCCGCTCGTTGGCGAACTCGCGGATGACGGCGAGCATGTGGTATCGCGCGACGCCGCCCCGCCGGATGACCCGGATCAGCGACTTGTCCGCGAGCCGTCCGATCAGGTCGACCGCCTCGGCGCGCTCCGCAGGCCCCGGATCGGTCTGCCCGGACATCACCGTGGCCGCCGCGTTCAGCGTCCACCCGCCGACGAAGACCGACAGCTGCGCGAACACGTCGCGCTCGGCCGGGGTCAGCAGCGCGTGGCTCCATTCGATCGCGCCGTACATCGAGGCCTGGCGTGGCGTCGCGGTGCGCGAGCCACCGGCCAGGATGGTGAACGATGTCTCCAGCTCGGTGGCGAGTTCCTCGATCGTCATCACGTTGGTCCGGGCCGCGGCCAGCTCGATCGCGAGCGGCATGCCCTCCAGCCGGCGTACCACTCGCGCGACCTGGTCCAGCTCGCCGGTCGGGTCGTAGCCGCGCGCGCTGGCCCGCTCGACGAACAGCCGGACCGCCCCGGACGATTCCAGCTCGTCGTCGTGCGGCAGTCCGAGCGCGGGTACGACGTACACGCTCTCCCCCGGCAGTCGCAGGAGCTCGCGACTGGACGCCAGGATCGACAGGTTCGGGCAGTACTCGAGCAGGGCGGCGCAGACCTGGCCGACCGTCGCGACCACGTGCGAGCAGTTGTCGAACGTCAGCAGCATCGTGCCGCGGCCGATCCGCTCGGCGATCTCCTCGACCAGCCGGGTGCTCTCCATCGGGTGCAGGCCGAGCGACGCCGCGATCGCCGGTACGACGGCCGACGAGTCGGTCAACGTCGCGAGCGGCACCCAGCAGACGCCGTCCGGGAACGCGTCGGCGACCTCGGCCACCACCGCCATCGTGAGGCGCGTCTTGCCGACGCCGCCCGGGCCGGTCAAGGTGAGCAAACGAGTGATTCGCTGGCCCAGCACGCGACTCGCCGCGGTCAGCTCGGTCGTCCGCCCGATCAGTTCGTTGGTCGGTGCCGGCGGTTGCCGCATCGGCGGGCGGCCGGGGTCGGCCTCCTGGCGGGCCGCCGCGGTGAGCAGCGACAGGTCGGGCTCGCGGAGTCGCAGCGCGTCCGCGAGCAGGCGCAGTGTATGCGCTCGCGGTGCACGCCGGCGTCCGCGTTCCAAGGCCGCGATCGCGTCGACGCTCAGACCGGCGAGTTCCGCCAGCGCCTCCTGCGACAGCCCGGCCTCCCGCCGATGCCGTCGCAACAAGCCGCCGAACCCGTCCACCTGCACGTCGTCCGAGCCGCGGCGAGACCCGTCTGATGGCACAGGACGGCCCCACCCAGTCTCCGACCTGTACGTGGCGGCTGCCACGTACCTTCCGCACCGAAGGTATCCCGTCCGGCCACGCATTGTCAGTCATCTCGGCCCGTTCCCAGCGAACTCGCAGGGAACTCACCGGATCAGGACGGGGCGCCGTGCTGCCCGATCGCCTTCCGCATCGTCTCCCGCGCGCGCTTGCGGTCCCCCGCGGCGTCGTACGCCGTCGACAGCCGGAACCACACCCGCCAGTCCACGGGCGAGGCCTCGGCCTCGGCGCGGTACCTCCCGAAGGCCTCGTCCGCGGCCGCCCGCTCGACCTGTCCGGACGGCCGGCGCGGCAGATCGTCGACCGGCAGCCCACCGGCTGCCTCCAGCTCACGCGCCAGTACTTCGGTCTGCCGGCCGAACTGGATCTCGCGCCAGACCAGGTACGCGCCCACCAGCGGGATGACCAGGACCGCGAGCCCGAGCACGACAGGGACCGGCGTACCGACCCGGATCAGCAGGACGCCACGCCAGCCGATCAACCCGGCGTACGCGACGAACACCGCCGCCAGGACGAACGCGGTCCTTTTAGCGGTCATCTCAGGCTAGATCCATGAAGTTCTCGAGGCCGACGGTCAGGCCGGGGGCGGTGCCGATGCTGCGGACGCCGAGCAGAACGCCGGCCATGAACGAGACCCGGGCCATCGAGTCGTGCCGGATCGTCAGCGTCTCGCCCTCGTCGCCGAACAGCACCTCCTGGTGCGCGATCAGGCCACGCAACCGGACGCCGTGCACCCGGATGCCGTCGACATCCGCGCCGCGGGCCCCGTCGAGCGCGGTCGTGGTCGCGTCCGGGATCGGTCCGGCGCCGGCCTCCCGGCGGGCGGCCGCCACGAGCTCCGCCGTACGACGGGCCGTGCCGGAGGGAGCGTCCACCTTGTCCGGGTGGTGCAGCTCGATGATCTCGACGGACTCGTAGTACCGCGCGGCCTGCGCGGCGAACCGCATCATCAGCACGGCGCCGATCGAGAAGTTCGGGGCGATCAGGACGCCGGTGCCCGGGTTCGCGGCGAGCTGCGACTGCAGCGTGGCCAGGCGCTCGTCGTCGAAACCGGTCGTGCCGACGACCGCGTGGATGCCGTGCTCGATGCACCAGGCGAGGTTGTCCATCACGACCTCGGGCCGGGTGAAGTCGACCACGACCTCGGCGCCGGCCTGCGTGAGCGCGGCGAGATCGTCACCCTGGTCGAGCCGCGCGACCAGCTCACAGTCGGCGGCCTCCTCGACCGCGAGGCACGTCTGAGCGCCCATCCTGCCTTTGGCCCCCAGCACACCGACCTTGATCATGCGCAACCTTCCCGTCCCGAACGTCTGTCTGCCGCCTGTCCGATCGAGAGACAGGATCTCATCCGGCCGCCGGAGCGGGGCGCTCGCCCTTCGGTATCCACACCTGCAGACCGATCGTCTGCCGCGCCGGCGCGAGTTGCTCGTAGTCCGCGTGGAAGTCCAGGCCGCAGGTGTGCAGCGCGTTGATCTCCAGGTCCGAGATCTCCCGGTTCAGGATGATCAGCGGCGGGCGGCCGCCGTCCCACGGGCGACCCTTGCGGCAGACCTCTTCGATCCCGGCCGCGGTCCGTTCACGTTCCAGTGGTGCGATCCAGGCCTCGCCGACCGGCCGGCCACCGAGCATCAGCACCAGCCCGGCCATCTTGTCGAAGGCCAGCATCGGCCGACCGCTCGGCTCGGTGTACGGGCGCAGGTCGTTGGCGAGCCGACTGAAGTTCTGCTCGGCGGGCGGCGACAGGCGCAGGCCCTGCAACGCGGGCAGCGTCGCGGGCGCGGTCAACTGCGAGTGCCCGACCGAGCGGTACGGGTAGCGGAACAGACCCGTGTACGCGATCGTCGCCGTCACCACGAGCGAGCCCATCAGCACGAGCCCGAGCGTGGCGCGCGCGGCGATCGGCGTAGCCCAGATCCCGGTCAGCACAGCGATCATGACCGCGGCCCATGCGGCGAACCCGTTGAAGCCGATCGTGTACAGGGGCGTGTTGGTCCCGAACGCCTGCACGAGCGGCAGCAGCACGAGCAGCGCGAGGATGATCCAGGTCCGCAGGTTCTCCCGGCTCAGACGCGAACAGTCCGTCACACCGAAGTGACCCGCGAGCACCGCGCCGACGGCAGCCACCACCGCGACCAGTACGGCGGCCAGCAGCGTCTCGGCGTACATCGCGGTGTGCTGGGAGCCACCGAGTGCGCCGTCGTGGACGATCACCCGGCGTACCGACAGAGCGAGCGCGACCACGGCGAGTACGGCGGCGGCGATGCGGAGCCAGCGCCAGCGGGCGATGACGGCCAGCGCGGTCGCGACCAGGAGAAGGCCGTGCGCGAACAATGTCCGCCCGAGCAACTTCATCGTGCTCGTCCAGTAGAGCTGCAGCAGTTCGGCCGGCGAGTACGACGTACCCGCGATGAACTTGTTGACGGTCAGGATCCCGGGTACCGCGACGTTCAGCCGGACGACGAACAGCTGGACGACGAGCGCCGCCAGCGCGAGTCCACCGAGCGCGAAAAGGATGCCGCGGGCAACGGACCGCCGGCCCTGCCCAGCCAGTACGACGATCGCGGTGATCACGATCAGCCCGATCACCACGACCGAGGTCCACTTCGCCAGCACCATCGCGCCGATCACCAGACCGGCCGCGACGAACACCCAGAACGGCGCCGGGCGACCGCGATCGACAGCGGTCGCCATCCAGAGCACGCAGGAGACCAGGGTCAGCGCGCCGAGCAGGACCACGTCGTTGTAGCCAGGAGACTTCGGCAGCCAGCTGTAACACATACCGCCCGCGGCGAGAATGACCGCCATCCCGGCCAGCTCCCACAGCTTCGTCGGCGGCATGCCCGGCCGTCGGCCGCGCAGCCACCGCATGAAGCTGTAACCGAAGCCCAGATGGACGAGCACCACGGTCACCAGCCGGAACACCCGGAGCGCGACGATGTTGTACCCGAACCACTCGAAAACCGGTCCGTACAGGTACTGCACGCCCG
The DNA here is from genome assembly GCF_053611945.1 of Kribbella sp. NPDC054772. Taxonomy (NCBI): domain Bacteria; kingdom Bacillati; phylum Actinomycetota; class Actinomycetes; order Propionibacteriales; family Kribbellaceae; genus Kribbella; species Kribbella sp. NPDC054772. The sequence continues at coordinate 273,814 of NZ_JBSHBJ010000002.1, forward strand.
TCAACGCGAGCGGGTTGCTGTCCCACCACCGGTACGAGAGCAGGTAATAGCCCTCGTCGGTGATGTCGAACCCCTCGCGGGCGGCCCGGGCGGCGGTGATGATCCACCAGACGGCCAGGCCACCGGCGATCGCGATCACCCCGACGAGCAGCACGAAACGTCTACCCGCCGGCGAAACCGTACTCACGGCCGCAACCCTAGGCCATCACTCGACAGCTATCCCGCGCGCTGCTCTTTCACACCGGCCGAGTAGGCGTTCTGCGCATCTTCCGCGAAGTGGCACGAAACGGTCTGACCGGACCCGATCTCCCGGAGCACGGGGATGTCCGTGCTGCACTTCGCCTCCGCCCGCAGGCACCGGGTGTGGAACCGGCAACCCGACGGCGGCGACACCGGCGACGGTGGGTCACCGGCCAGCACGATCCGCTCCCGGCCTTGCCGAGCCAGACCGGGCTCGGCGGACAGCAGCGCCTGCGTGTACGGATGCGCGGGGACGTCGTACACCTGCTGGTGCTCGCCCAGCTCGGCGACCTTGCCGAGGTACATCACCGCGACCCGGTCGGAGACGTGCCGGACCACGGACAGGTCGTGCGCGACGAAGATGATGCTCAGGCCGAGCTCGCGCTGCAGCCGCATCAACAGGTTCACCACCTGCGCCTGCACCGACAGGTCCAGCGCCGACACCGGCTCGTCACACAGCAGTACGTCGGGATTCAGCGCGATCGCCCGCGCGATCCCGATCCGCTGCCGCTGACCGCCGGAGAACTGGTGCGGGAACTTCGTCTCGTCCTCGGGCCGCAGACCGACCATCTCGAGCAGCTCCCGGACCCGGGACCGGATGTCGATCCCCTTCGCGACGTCCGGGTGCACCTCGAACGGCTCGGCGACGATCTCGCCGACCCGCATCCGCGGGTTCAGGCTGGAGTACGGGTCCTGGAACACGACCTGCACGTTCCGCCGCCAGCGCCGCAGCTCGCGACCCCGCAGCTTGCTGACATCGACACCGCCGTACGCGATCTGTCCCGACGTCGGCTTCTCGAGCGCCGCGAGCAGCCGGACCAGCGTCGACTTCCCGCAACCGGACTCACCAACGATGCCGAGCGACTCGCCCTTGCGCAGCGTCAGGTCGACACCGTCCACCGCGCGGACCAGAGTCTTGGCGCCGAAGTTCAGCGCCGGGCTGATGTCGTAGTGCTTCTGGACATCCGTTGCCACCAGCAACTCTTCCGGCATCAGACCGCCTCCTTCGCCTCGAGCGTCGTACGCCGGATGCACGCGGCATCACGCCCCGGTCCCACGGTGAGCAACGGCGGCACCTCGGTGGCGCAGTCGTCGATCGCGATCGGGCACCGGGGCCGGAACGCGCACCCGGACGGGATCGCCCGCAGCGACGGCGGCGTTCCCGGAATGGTCGGTAGCTCCCGGCCCTTCAGGTCGGCCGAAGGCATCGAGCCGAGCAGGCCTTCGGTGTACGGGTGCACGGGATGTTCCAGCGCTGCCGACGTCGCGGCCCGCTCGACCACGTGACCGGCGTACATCACCACGACGTTGTCGGCGACGTCCGAGACCACGCCGAGGTCGTGGGTGATCAGTACGACCCCCATGTCCCGCTCGGCCTGCAGCTCCGCGATCAGTTCCAGGATCTGCGCCTGCACCGTCACGTCGAGCGCCGTGGTCGGCTCGTCCGCGATCAGTACGTCGGGATCGAGCGCGAGCGCCATCGCCAGCATGACGCGCTGCCGCATACCGCCGGAGAACTCGTGCGGATAGTCCCGCACCCGTTTCGCCGCGGCCGGGATCCGCACCTGGTCGAGCATCTCCGCGGCACGCTTCATCGCGTCCTGCTTCGACAGCCCGCGGTGCACCCGGTAGCACTCGGCGATCTGGGTCCCGACCGACTGCACCGGGTTCAGCGCCGACAGCGAGTCCTGGAACACCATCGTGATCCGGTCGCCGACGATCTTGCGCCGCTCCTTGGTGGTCATCGAGATCAGGTCCGCACCGCGGTACTCCGCCGTACCGGACACGATCCGGCCGGGCGGCATCTCCAGGATCCCGGTCAGCGCCTGGGTCGAGACACTCTTGCCCGACCCCGACTCCCCCAGGATCGCCAACGTCTCCCCGGCCCGAACCTGCCAGGACACCCCGTCGACGGCCCTGACCGCACCCCGGGGAGTGTCGAACTCCACGGAGAGGTCTTCGACCTTGAGCAGTACTTCGCCAATACTCATCGCATCAACTTCGGGTCGAGGGCGTCCCGGATGGAGTCGCCGATGATCATGAACGAGATCGTCATCGTGGAGATGAACAACGCCGGCCAGATGAACAGGTGCGGGGTCTCCCGCAAGGAGGCGGCCACGCCGAACTGCGATCCCCACGAGATCGACGGCGGTTGCAGGCCGACTCCGAGGAACGTCAGCGAGGCCTCCAGACCGATCAGACCACCGATGCCGAGCGTCGTCATCGCGAGCAGCGGCGCCATCGCGTTCGGGAACACGTGCTTGCGCAGGATTCGCAACGGCGGCGCACCAATCGATCGCGCAGCCAGAACGTACTCACGATTGCGCACCGAGAACACCGTGGATCGCATGATTCGCATCCCCTGCGGCCACCCGGTGACCAAGATGATCGCGACGATGATCCAGATGCTCCGGTTCGGCACCGAGTTCAGGATCACGATCAGCGCGATCAGCCCTGGCAGGGCGAACAGGACATCGGCGACTCGTGAGATGACGGTGTCCACCAGCCCAGGGAAGTATCCGGCGAGCAATCCGAGCAACCCGGCGACGACGAAGCCGCCGAGCCCCGCTACCAGGCTGACCAGCACCGACGGCCGCGCGCCGTAAATGACGTTGGCCAGATAGTCGCAGCCCTGGATGTCGAAGCCGAACGGGTGCCCGGGCTCGCGCCCGTGCTGGCTCTTGGCGAGCTCGCAGAACCGCGGGTCCACCGAAGTGAACACCCGCGGCACCGCGGCCATCAGGAAGAAGGCCAGCACGAGTAGCAGACAGATGTCGAACTGCGGTTTGCGCAGCAGCGCAACGAGCAGCTCGCGGTTGGACAGTGTCCGGCCTTCGAGGTCCTGTGACTCGGCCCCGAAAACCTGCTGGGTCTCAGACATTACGCACCCTCGGATCGATCGCGCCGTATACAACGTCGACGACCAGGTTGATGAGGATGAACATCAGGAACGCCAGCGTGGACAGCAGCATCACGACGCCACCTTCCTTCAGCTTGATCGCCTGGAACATGAACTGGCCAAGGCCTGGCAGGTTGAAGATGCTCTCTGCCAGCACCGCACCGGCGAAGATCCCGGCCACATCGATGCCCATCAGCGTCACCATCGGCAGGAGCGCGTTCGGCAACACGTGATGCCAGAGGATCCGCTGCTCCAGCAGTCCCTTGGCTCGCGCGGTCTTGACGAAGTCCGCGTTGGCGGTATCGACGATCGAGGTCCGCGTCAGACGCGCCAAGCCGGCGAAGGCCGTGACGCCGATGCAGAGCGCCGGCAGCAAGTAGGACAGCGGCCAGCCGTCACGGATCCCTGACACCGGAAGCCACTTCAATTGGACACCGAACAGGTACTGGCCGGTGAAGTACAGCACCAGGCCGGGCACCGCCAGCACGATAAGTGTTGCCAGCAGCAACAGCCGGTCAACGACGCCGTTGCGGCGGAATCCGGCGTACAGGCCGAACAGCAGACCGAACACCCACTGGAAAACGAGACTCATCGACGCCAGCTTCAGCGTCACCGGGATGCGCAGGCTCAGCTGGTCGGCGATGTCCGCGCCAGCGAACGTGGTCCCGAAATGCCCGGTGAAGATGTCCTTCATGCTGAGCAGGTACTGAACGATGAACGGGTCGTCCAGGTGGAACTGAGCCCGCTTGGCGGCCAGCACCGCGGCCGGGATCGGTTTGTCTCCGGCCAGCTCCCGCAGGGGGTCTCCGGGCATCGCGAAGACGAGCGCGAAGACCCCCAGCGTGACGATCAGGCCGATCGGAATCGCCGCGAGGATGCGGCGCAGAATGAAGCGAATCACTTGAAAGTTGCCCAGAGCGCCGAGACACCGACGTACTTCGAGACTCGCGGCTCGATCTTCTGCGAGTGCAGGTACGCGTTCGACTTGGTGTACAGCGGGATCAGCGGCATGTCCTCGAGCGCGATGTCCTCCGCCTGCTGGTAGAGCGTGATCGCCTTCTCCGGGTCCGGTTCGGCGTCGCCCTTGGCCAGGACGGCGTCCAGCGCCGGGTTGGCGTAGCCGGAGAAGTTCGCGTCACCGTTGGACTTGAACATCGGCGTCAGGTAGTCCTCGATCGAGGGGTAGTCGTGACCCCAGCCGCTGAACCGCAGACCGTCCAGCTTGCGGCTGTCGGCCAGCTCGGTGATCTCCGAGCTCTGCTTGCCGGTGTACTTCACCTGCAGGCCGAGGTTCTGCCGCAGCATGTTGCCGATCGCCTCGGCGAAGATCTGGCCGGTCGCCGACGTGGTGCTGTAGTTGATGTTCAGCACGCCGGAGAAGCCGCCGGCCGCAGCCAGGTCCGCCTTCGCCTTGGTGGCGTCGAAGTCGCAGTACTTGCAGGCGTTGTCGCGGTAGCCCTTCATGTCCGGCGCGACCAGGCCCTTGGCGGGCTCGGACAGGCCGACCAGGTCGGCGAACGCCTTGCGGTCGATCGCCTCCGAGAACGCGTGCCGCAGCTTCGGGTTCTTGAACCGGGCGTCCCACGCCGGGAAGACCAGGTAGTTGGCGCCCGAGCTGACGCTGGTCACCCACTGGTCCGGTGCGTCGGTCTTGAAGCTCTTGACCTTGGTCGACGGGACGTCGACGAAGTCGATGTTGCCGGCCAGGAACTCGTTGTACGCCGTGTCCGCGTTCGGGATGAACCGGTACGTGATGGCGTCGGCCTGCGGCGCGGGGCCGGCCTTGTAGCCGTCCCACTTGGCCAGCTTGATGTCGTCACCGGCGTTCCAGTCGGCGGCCAGCTTGTACGGGCCGTTGCCGATCGGCTTGCGCTTGTAGGCGTCCGGGTTCTTCCGCACCTCTTCGGGCAGCGGCGCCAGACCCAGGTACTGCAGGGTCAGGCCGAACTGCGAGAACGGCACCTTGAGCTTCACCGTGAAGGTCAGGTCGTCGACCTGCTTCAGGCCGCTCAGCGTCTTCACCGCGGTCGGCTTCGGCGTGGCGCCGTCCGCCGTCGGCGGGTTCAGCGCGTCGTACCCGTCGACCTTGGAGAAGAAGCCGTTGTTCTTCCAGGCGTTCGAGCCCTCGGCGGTCATGTTCCAGCTGTCGACGTAGTCCTTGGCGGTGATCGCCTGGCCGTTCTGGAACGTGTTGCCGGCCTTGAGCTTGATCGTCCAGGTCTGGCTGGTCTTGTCCGGCGTGACCGAGTCGGCCATCACGTTCTGCAGCTTGCCGGTCTCCGGATCGGTGGTCACCAGCGGGGCGAAGATCGCCATCGAGACCCCGATACCCGGGGTGCTGTTGTCGTTCAATGGGTTGATGTACTCCAGCGGGTCGGCCGCCATCGCGATGACCTCGCTCTTGGTGCCAGAGCCGCCTCCACTGCTGCTCTTGCCGTCTCCACAAGAGGCGAGCACCAGCGCAAGGCCAAGTGCCACCCCCACAACCCCACTCAGACGTCGCACGGTCAAACCAACTTCCTCGGCGGGAGGGCCGCTAAGCGGACGGAACAAGCGTCATGGTGGCTGGTCGAAACTGCGCATGTCAACGTTGTCAGACACAAATCCACCCCTCGACACGTAGGAGTTATCATCCAAGACCTCAGATGACCTGCCCGGCTCGGCCACCGGCATCGCCTGAGGAGTCGAGATCAGCAGCGAAGTCATCAGACGTCATGGCAGCGGTATCGATTGCGCTCTGTGCGCACAAACGCGCAATCGGGAACGTCGATCAGTGCGGGAAGGCCTTGATCAAGCGTTCCGTGATCGTCGGCAGATCGGCGGCACGGCGGTACCGGCGATCCACCTCGGCGACGACCGATCGCGTGTCACCCGAGAGCACATCGGGCAGAGACAAGGCAATCCGCCGGTCGGGGTCGTCGAAGGCCGAATAGTAGTCGCGGAACTTGTTCGGCCCGCCGATCCGCTCGTCGTCACTGAAAGCGACGTACGCGTTGGGGGTCCCTACACTGTCCGCGACTACTAGGCCGTGAAGGCTTGAGGACAGGACGAACTGACACCGCGCGACGTGCTGCACGACCGTGGGCGGTGGCCCGGTCGCATCGATGACAGTCACGCCCGGCCAATTGCGCAACTCAGCAACGGCCGGCCGCTCGGCGTCCAGAAAGTGTGGGACAACCCCGAGCAGATACTCCTTGCGCGGGGACCCCTTGAGCAGGACGTGGGCCAGCAGACCTGGGTCCCCTAGGGCGACGTCTGCTTCCAGGTCCGTGACTCTCGACCTGGTCAGCTTGCCACGCAGCGCCGCGACTCCGAACTCCTCGGCCGCAATCAGCCCGCTCGTCTCCCAGATCATGCCGCAGCCCCATAGCACCGGACGATTCTTGCCTTTGAACGCCATCAGCATCTCGATGACGGAGCCGGTCCCCGCGATCTCGCAGGCGTCAGGCTCGGCCCAGACCGCCCGCCGACCGAACAGCGCGTCGAGCAGGTACGGCCCGAGTTCGTCGCCGAAATTGCCCCAGTCGTGTGATCGCGGCCGCCACCAGTACATACGCAGCGGCGCTCGGGGATGTGAGGTCGGCAAAGTTACACTCCAGTCATATGAGTAGCGAACCGAACGGCGAACTGGTGAACATACTCTGGGTCGGCGGGCCGGCGGCCGCGGGAAAGACCACCGTGAGCCGACTGCTGGCACGAAAGCACGGCCTCTTCTGGTATAGCCTTGATGCCTATGCCTTCGATCACGAGCAACGCGCGGCCGCGGCTGGTCTGCATGTTATGGGCACTGGTCCGGGGAACTTCGACCGGCGACCGATGATCATCGAGGACATTCGGTCCCTGGCGCTGAATACGGCGGTCCTTGTCGAAGGTGCGGGAGTCACTCCCGCAATGGCCGGAGTTGCCGGGAACGCGGTCTGGCTGATGCCGAGCAAGGCAGAGCAGAGCGCACGACTCGAACGCAGGCATCCGACTGGCGTGCACGAAGGCTACATCATGGGCTGGGACCTGGTGCGGAGCCAACTGGCGCCAACACGCGCCACTGTCCTTGTGGTCGACGGCCAGACCGTCGACCAGACGATCCGAGCCGTTGAGCAGCACTTCAGAACATTCCTGACAGACCTCCCCGCCGCACGCAGTATCGATGAGCGGCAAGCGCTGACTCGGCTCAGCAATCTCCGGATCGCCACCCAGGCGATTCAAAGGCCGCGATCGGGACGGGCCAAGACGACCGGGCATCTGGCCGTTCACGTGTTCGACTGCGAGTGCGCGCAGAACGGCTGCCAGGAGTTTGTCGAGGTTGCAGTCGGGGATATTCCGGCTGCGGTCACCCAAGCACCTCCGTCAATTACCGCACCTGAGCACTCCAGCGGTACCTGAAGCGCCCGCTCTCCGGGTCGCGATCACCGCGACGGTCAGGTACTGCACGGTCATGCTGCCGCCCAATTCATCGATGGCAGCCCCGACCTCGCCGATTACGTGTGCTCGCTCGACCGCCGGCAGTAATGTCAACGCGCCGTGACTTGGTAGCTGATCAAGCCACGCAGCCTTCGTGTAAGCGGCCTCCCAGCCGAAATGGTGCTGGTCGACCTCCGCGAAGCATCCGGTCTTCCGAGCACCGTTGGCCGCATCGGACAGGACTTCCTGGTACCGCTCGACAGCGGACCGTTGATCGCGCTCCGGAACGGTGACGTCCAACTGCAGCTCGGCAACTACCTGCTGGTAGGCGGTCAAGAAGGCGGTCCGCACAGTCCGCGGAAGCTCGGACAAGTGCCAGAACACCGCAAGCACTCCCCCTGGACGTAACAGCTGGGCGGCTTTCCAGGCACCGGCCAAGGGGTCGATCCAATGCCAGGCCATCCCGGAGCTGACGACGTCGAACTGCCTGCCGGCCGCGTCCCAGCTCTCGAATGCCGAGATGACCACCTCGATACCACTACGGCGCACCAGAGCCGCCATCCTCACGTCCGGCTCCAGCCCCAGCACCCGGCAGCCTGCGTCCCGGAACTGGCGAGCAACCGTCCCCGTCCCGCATCCAACGTCCAGAACGTCCCGCCCCGAACTCGCGGAGAGAACTCGCCGGATCATGTCTGCTGGATAGGCCGGCCGGGTCCGGTCGTACCGCTCCGCTTCGGCACCGAACGACATTGCCATCGGTCGTTGCCGCTCAACAGCGCTCATTTCCACGCCTCGGGGCGAGGAACCTCGTACTGCTCCAGCATTCGAGCACAGGTCCGGTCGAGCTCTGCTCGTGCCCAGTCCTTGTAGCTGCCGCCACCGAAATGAATGACTCCGGTCTCACATACCCGCCAGGTCCGACCGTGGGTCTTCATAACCTGCGTCAGCAGACCGAGGGTGTCCCACCAGCGGCCGCCGCGAATCTCGTAGGTCCGGGCGGCCGACAACCCCACTGCCGACACGATGGACCTGAATACATTGTCATTTCGAACGAGAACGCAGAACGAATGCACCCGCTCGCCGAACTCGACGCGATAGGAGCCAGGGGTAGACCAAGGACCATCGGCACTGCGGCTCCAAGCCTCCCGGATCCAGGTGTACGGCACCGTGCCGGTCGCCGGATCGATGCCGCCAGGCAGCTCCTCGAATAGTTCCCCCGCCTGGTCGAGCCAGGTGGCCTGAACCGCGAAGAGCCGGTCATCCGCCTCGAGATCGTCCACCAGGGCGTCGACGGTGTTGTCGCGCACGAAACACGTGTCGGTATCCAGGAATAGATATGCGTCATATTCGGGCTCGGCCAGGACGACATCGCGGAGCACCTCGCCATGGTTGTAGATCTGTCCGGAATTGTCGGCCGCGGTATATCCGGTCTGCCTGATCTCCACTCCCATCGCGGCCGTCCAGCCGAGCTGGCCGATATCAGCAGTGTCGTTGTCGTAGAGCAGCAGCGAGATTTTGTGCCGAGAACTCCGGTGGTGCGCATAGAACGATCTCAGCATAAGGTCCATCAGATTGGTCGTCCCAAGGTTGATGACCACGACCGCGACATGCATACAAGACCCTCCGGGCACTCGAGTCGATTCGGCCAGATACCACAGGCAGTACGCGCGCCGACTGTCAATGAAACAGCCGATGACCAGCGCAGGCTTCTCATCGGCGATTTGATTCTCTGTGCGGCACCGTCGTCTGAGCCCAGATTTCCCGATCAGATTTCGCCGTGTCGCACTACGCCTGGATTCTCTGCGAAATCGGCTAAATCTACGACATCAACGTCAGCTCGGCCGTTCAGTGGACGTACTCAGAACTGATGCCTCAATCAGACGGCGGCTCGCGACCCAACAAAGTCAACTGAGGGTCCTCTGACAGCCGATCGGGACTCGGGCTGGCTACTCATTGATCTTGAGGATTCTGCCGGTGAACGTCCTTGGTGTAAGCAAGGCACGAACCGTCGGCTCGGGATGCATCTGCGCCACCTCGAGATCGTACCCTCGCAGGAATGTCCAGAGCATAGTCATTATTTCGATAATTCCGAGATGAGAACCGATACAAACTCTCGGACCGCTGCCGAAGGGTATATAGGTTCCCTTGCGCCATCGATCGGGCTCCAGCCATCGACCAGGCTCGAACGAGTGCGGTCGATCCCACTCTTCTTCGTCACGATGAATGCTGTAGATTACAATGTTCGCCGTAGTTCCCCGAGGGATCGTCAGGCTGTCGACGGCGCATGGCTCAGTAATCAGCCGACTAATCATCCAGGCTGGCGGGTACATGCGCAATGCCTCGTTGACTATTGCGGCTATGACTGGCGCACGCTGCGCGAGGTCGTCGACCACTTGGACCGATTCGGCTTCGTCGCGGGCCAGGGCCTCGAGTTGCGCAGAGGACTTGATCGCCAGTAAGGACCATGCCGTGGCGGCTCCCGGAACGCCAAAAGATGCCAGCAGTGAGACCTGCACCGCAGATCGGAGCTGCTCGGGCGTCAGCCGTCCGTCACGACAAAGGACGCCGAGCAGGGAGGAATCTTCGCCACGTGAATCCGCTGCGGCGAGCGATCGCCTGTCGATGGTCGCCGCAAGTACCGATCTCAGTCGACCAGTGTTGCGAAGATGCGCGCGCATCTTTGGGGTCGGAAACCATCTCGGAACCAGTCGTGAGCTGTTCATAATGGGCAAGTTCGCCTCGACTGCAGACTCGATCAGCTCTGGAATGCCGCGAGCATCCTCTTGGCCGAGGATCAGCTCGCTCATAGCGTGACCGGACGCCAGTTTGAGGCAACTGACGACGTCCACCGGACGGCCATGCATCCGGTCCAGATATCCACTGAACGAGTCACGGATCATCGAAGCGTGGTCGTCGACCTGCTTCCGGCGCATCTGCTTATGGGCGGCGGAGCGAGCGGGGGCCCATTCTTCGGTAGCCGCCTTCGCTGTATCGATCGGCTTAGTCCGCAGGTACATTCCGTCGTCGATGTGATTCGCCCGGTTAGTCTCGGCTAGCAATTTCTTCGCGAGCTTACCATCCGTGACGATCAGATTGCCGTCACCGACGAAGAAGTTTTTGCCAGCCTGAATTCTTTGCCGTTCGATGTAGCCGAGGCGATCTCTGTCGTATTCGCGTACGGCATGCAGCATACTGATGGTTTGCTGGAGTTCGGAGCGGAGGGACAATTTCACACCCGTTTCTCGCCGTCTCGCACTCGAGTGAAACGGCAGGGTGAGCAACGCAGCACGCGCCCACCCTGCCGCTCATCCGCGATTGCGATTCACCAGTTAGTGACCCTGACTGATCCAGGTGTACCGTCCACCGATCCGAATCGATCGCCGAAAGAGTTGAACCATGCGCTTTGCCATCTCTTCACCATCCCCAGAATATTTGAAGTGCAGGCCCGATGCGATATATCAGACCTGATATGAAATAAATCTACGTGCCTGCGTAATGGTTCGTCAATCGCTGTCGGCGTGTCCGTGTCATGCCTGTCGCGTCGTGGCGAGCGACCGGCATCGTCGATGCCGGTGTGGATCAGATTGCGGATCACCTGTTGAGCAACGAAACCCAGGAGATCGCGCCCGGTTGGGACCCATTGCGAAACTAGCCATCTGCAACGTCGCATCGACCGCCTACTCGGCAACGCAGTTGCCTCTCGCAACGAATGCGACTACTTGCCGAACCGGTCCGAACTCGGCGGTAACGACGAGTTGCCCGAGTTCTGTCACGGCTTGCGTTCCAGCTCCGCCGGGGCCACGTTCCCACTCGATCAACTTCGCGACTCGTGCCAACAACTCACCCCTTAGGGACAGCAACTGCAGTAACTCCGGCCGTCGGACACGACGACAAACCTGGCTGACATACCGCCAACGTCAAGCCGGCAGGCTAACGCCTGCCACAATGACCCCACCTGAAGGATTAGGAATGACTTCCGATCCAGGTGTAGCGTCCGCCGATCCGAATCGATCGCCGAAAGAGTTGAACCATGCGCTTTGCCATCTCTTCACCATCCCCAGACTATTTGAAGTGCACGCCCGATGCGATATATCAGATCTGATATGAAATGAATCTACGTGCCTAAGTAAGAGGCCGTCAATCGCTGTCGGCGTGTCCCTGACGTGTCTGTCGCGTCGTGGCGAGCGGCCATCGTCGATGCCGGTGTGGATCAGGTCGCGGATCACCACGCAGCCTCTTCCACGCCATCGCGCACTACCGCGATCATTTCGCGCCCGACATCGCCCGCCCGACTCCGCTTCCGGAATCATCACCGATTCCACTCCGCCATCGGAGCCGGCCACCCAGGCACTTCGACTGACGAACCTCCCTGGACATCGCTTCTAGCCGAACCCCGCGCTGGCGAGACATCTGCGACGGCCTCCGCTCAGCCGTCTACGAACCACCGCCACCCACTGTTCCGATGGGACAACGGCAGTGGAAAGCGGACACGTCTGCGACGGTCGAACACCTGAACTCGACTACCCAACAAGTCCAGCAATCGTCACCGAAACGAATGTCGAATTCGTGATGCGGGTGTCGTTGAGTGCGGTGGAGTTCCCTAAAGATCTCGCGTCCTGCTTCGACGTCGATGGCGGGAGGTACATCTGTCGACAGGCGCGAAACGGGCGATCGCGACGGTCGAAACGAGGCCACCCAGACAGATTGGTTGGGTGATCTCGCTGGCGGTTGGGTTCGGAATCGGCAGGTCACGCGTGGCGTTCCACAGCGTCAGGTCGCACGGCAACTGGGTGTGGACAGCTCGACACTGACCGCGGCTTCGGGATCATCGCCGGCCTGGCTGACTCGATCGATCAACGAGGGTGAGGTGGCGTGATGGCGACGAACGAAGAACCCGTGGCGCTTCGAGCGCCGAGCCACTCAAGCGGGTGCCCCTACCTTGCGTCGGCTTTTGAAGGCGCGAGAATGACCCAAGCCGTCGGTCGGCTGGCCAACCACACGTGCGACGCGGGCTGGGAGTGGAGTCGTTTCGCGGCAGTGATCAATCTGCCCCGCTCTTGACGCACCTCGACGACGCGGTCTCTTGTGACCTGGTCATCGCTCGTGGCTTGAGCCGGCCCCGCTGCGCAACGCCGGCAGGGCGCTGCGCGACCTGGGCGGGGTGCCGGTAGTTGCCCGACGATGACACGCACAGTCGTCGGGCGAAACCCAGCAGTTGCCGCCGCAGATCCCGATGCCTCCGTCTGCTGGCGGAGCTGTGTAGCGAGCAGAAATTGATCGGCGAAGTGCGTCGGCCAACGGCTCGCTGACGTCTCTGACCTGTGACCGTCTCCTGCGCGCCGGTACTGATGGCGTCCAGGGTGGACTCGAACTGACCGGACCCTGGCACCACCAGACCGAATTGCGCAAGACCATCGTCCCCGGGCATCCCGCCCTATCCGCTCCGTCGATCAGCTCTCGCTCGCTATCTGCGCCCAACCAGCGGCTGATCGGAGCTGCCTGGGTGTTGCCGGTCCTGGTGATTGAGCCATGAACACGGGATGCGGGAGACGAGTGCACAGTGAGGACGACGAGTCTGATGAATGCGCACTTACACGAGTGCGCTGTGTGTTCACGCCCCTGGTTGTTGTGTGGACCGGATCCGGTCAGCGATAGCCCGCGGCTTGGAGGCTGTAGACCTCCGCATAGGTGCCGTCGCGGTTCATCAGTTCGTCATGCGTGCCGTGCTCGGTCACCCGGCCGTTCTCCAGCACGATGATCAGGTCCGCGGCGCGCACCGTCGAGAAGCGATGGGAGATCAGCAAGGTGATCCTCCCGTCGGCGCGGCCGGCCCGTGCCTCGTCGGCGAGCCGATCGAAGACGGCGGCCTCGGCCTGCGGGTCCAGCGAAGCACTCGGCTCGTCCATGATCATCAGCAGCGGCGCCGGTCTGACGAGCGCCCTCGCGATCGCCAGCTTCTGCCATTGACCGCCGGACAGCTCCACACCGTCGACCCACGAAGTACCCAGTTGAGTCTCGATGCCGCGCGGCAAGGACTCGACGAAGCTCGCGTCCGCCTTCTTCAGTGCGGCGGTCACCTGGTCCGGTGACTCGGACAGCCCGCCGACCGCGACGGCCTCGCCGACGGTCAGCTGGTAGCGGACGAAGTCCTGAAAGCCGGCGCTCACCTTCCGCCGGTACTCCTCGATGTCCATCGAGGCGAGATCGACGCCGTCGACGAGCACCTCACCTGTGACGGGGCGGTACATACCGGTGAGGAGTTTGACCAGGGTCGACTTGCCTGCCCCGTTCTCTCCGACGATGGCGACCGTCTGTCCGGCGGGCAGGAACAGGTCGGTACCGGGCAGCGCGAGACGATCGTCCGCGCCGTACCCGAAGGTCACCTGCTTCACCTCGATCCCGTGGACCAGACGGTCCGGAACCGGCTCGGTCCCCGGCTCCCGCCGAGCCTCGCGTTCGAGCCACAAGTAGTGTTCGGCCGATGTACGCACGCGCAGCACGGACCCGGCCAGATCGAGGATCCGGTTCGCCCCGCTCACGACGGCGCTGGCCAGGGCCAGTGCGAGGGCCACGTCGCCCGGAGTGACCCGTCCCGCGACTGCCTCCCGAAGAAGGAGCACCATCGCCCCGACGTACGCGAGCGGGAACAGCGCCCAACCGGCCGCCCCGATCGCGACGGATCTGAAGCGGGCCGCATGAACGATTCGGTTGGCCTTGCCAACGGCCTCGCGGTGCTCACGCAGCAGTTCGTCACCCAAGGAGGCGACGTGGATCTCCTGCGCCGACGACGCGGCGACCGACAGCATGAACAGCTGCTGGGCGAGCCGGCGCTGCGATGCCGCCTCCAGCTCGGACCGTTGGCGAAGCTTCTCCGCGCCGCGGCTCAACCACAGCGCGGGGAGGGCGACCAACGGCAGCACGACCAGCACGAGTTTCAGATTTGCCAGCAGGACGGTGCTGATCGCCAGCTGTGCGACAACCAGGGGGCCGATGAACGGCAGGGTCACGCTGTCACCGAGCTCGGGTGCCTCGCGCCGCAACGACTGCAGGCGATCCAGGAACTCGGGCCGCTCGAAATGGTGGATCTGCGGGGCACCCGCGGCGAGCCGCAGTACCCGTCGCTCGGCGACGAAGCTGGATCTCTCGCGCATCCGGATCGTTGCCCACCGATAACCGATCGGGGCCACCAGTACGAGGAAGAGCGCGACGGCGACTGCGATGCCACCGGCAACTATCTGCTGTGACTCCCCCGAGACCACGCCGTCGACCAGCGGCCGGACCCCGAGGGCGAGGAGCAGTGGGCTGACGAAGCTCGACATCGTGACCGCGGTGTAGAGCAGGAACAGCCCCGGACCGATCTCCCAGCCGAGCCCGATCAGCAGCCGGGCGGTGGCGACCCACGACTTCATGCCTGGCCTCCGTCGAAGCGAGCGGCCTGCAGCCGGAACAGGTGCGCATAGGTACCGTCGAGCTCGAGCAGCTCGTCATGCGATCCCTGCTCGACGACCCTGCCCTCGTCGAGCACCACGATCGAGGACGCCTGCCGCACCGTGGAGAAGCGATGCGAGATCAGGATCGTCGTCAGTCCCGCGGTCAGGTCCAGGAACCGCCGGTACAGCTCCGCCTCGGAGCGGGCGTCCAGGTGCGCTGCCGGCTCGTCCATCACCAGCACGGACGCCCCCTGCTGTACGGCGTACAGGGCTCTCGCCAGGCCGAGCCGTTGCCACTCGCCTCCGGACAGCTCCACACCGCCGTCGAACTCGGACGACAGCACCGTGTCCCAGCCGTTCGGCAACGCCTCGACGACGCTGGTCGCACCGGCCCGCTCGACGGCGGTCTGTGCGATCTCGAGGGACGGCGGCGCGTCGACGCTGCCGAACCGAACATTGCTGAACGCCGACATCGGCAGCCGCAGCGGTTGCTGGAAAACGACCGCCAGTCTGCGCCGCCAGTCGTCGATGTCGAGCTCCCGTAGTTCGACGCCGTCGATCATCACGGACCCCTGCGTCGGTTCGTACAAACCGCAGAGCAGCTTGACGAGGCTGGTCTTTCCCGCGCCGTTCACCCCGACGACCGCGACCGACTGCCCGGCCGGAATCACCAGCTCGAGCTCACGCAGTACCCGTCGATCTGTTCCTGGGTAGCCGAAGGACAGGTCGCGGAAGGCGATCTCTCGCTTCGGCATCCCGCCGGCCGGCCGAGATCCGCGGTCCGCCGGATCGGCTGCCGGTGCGACCGCGTCCATCGCGTCGTCGTACCGCTTCAGCGTCGCCAGGGCGAGCTCGGTCTGCAAGCCGGTCCACGACGACTGCTGGATACCGGCCAGGGCGACCATGAACGTCTGCACGTACGTCGCTGTTTGGCCGGCCGGGAGATGTCCCGCCATCGCCTCGCGGACCACCAGGACGATCCCGCCCAGCACGACAACGCCCAGAACTGCGGTCGCGACCGCGGGACGACGACCGGGTCGCGTCAGGACCCGCTGCATCGTCTCCGCCCAAGTCTCGCCGTGGCGGTCGACGACGTAGCCCGGCAGCCCGAACAGGCGAATTTCCTTGGCCGCGGTGGGCGTGGTCCCCAGATCGTTGAAGTACTGCATCCGGCGCGCCGACTCCGTTGCGCCGTAATGGTGCCCAGCCTCGGTGCGCGACGCCACCTTGTCCTCGTACGCCGCCCACAGGCCGGCAGCAAGCAGACCCGCGCCCAGCCACCAGTGGAACCCAGCCAGAATCACCCCCGATGCCAGAAGGATGACCCGCCCGGTGGCCAGGCCGCCGATCGTGCTCGCGAGCCGGCCCGGACGCGCCCAGTCCGCCCTCAGGGTGTCTCGTCCGACTTCCACCAGCACCGCCGTCGCGGGGTCCTCCAAGTGGCGGACGCCGCTCGGCGCGGACACAGCTCGCATCAGGTCGTGCTGCAACAGCGCGTCGACCCGCTCGCCGAGCGCGGTCGCGGACGCTCGTTGCAATGCACCGGCGAGCCACTGGAGCAGCAGGCACCCGCCAGCAACAACGGCCCAGCTCACCGCTCGCTGAAGGCCGGCCCCGTCTTCGGTGGCGGCGACAACGCCCGCGACGACCTGCCCGATCGCGACCACGCTCCCGATCGGTGCGGCCGCGGACAGCGCGATGGTCGTGACGGTCAGGATCGAGAGCCCGTTGCCCGCTCGCCAGGCGACAGAGGCGAATCGCCGAAGTCCGGCACCGACTGCCATGACCACCGCCTTCGATCTCGTCTGCCGGCACCACGCGGGCCAGCCAACTTACCACCGCGGAGTGGTCACTCCTGCTGTGCCGCGAACAGCCGGGCGAACCGGCCACCGGGCTCGGCCATCAGGTCGGCGTACGTGCCTTGCTGCACCACCGAACCGCAGTCGATGACGTAGATCCGATCCATCTCCCGCAGCGTCCACGCCCGGTGCGACACCACGATCGTCACCCGACCAGCGCTGGTACGGCGTAACTCGGCGAAGATCTCCCGCTCCGCCTCGGCGTCGATCGCGGAGGTCGGCTCGTCGAGGATCCAGACCCCGGCGTCGCGCAGCCGGATCCGCGCGAGGGCCAGCCGTTGCCACTGTCCACCGGAGATCCCAGTGCCACCCCATTGCTGACCGAGCTGCGTGTCGAGCGGCAGCTCCGCGGCGAAGGTGCCGGCCAGCGCGCCGCGGATGTCCTGATCCGTGACAGCACGCGGTGCGCCGAGACCGACGGCGTGCCGGAGGCTGAACTCGAAACGCCCGAACTCCTGCACCAGCAGGCCGAAGTTGCTGAGTCGTTCGGACTCGGTCATCGTCGCCGCGTCCTTGCCGTCGATCAGTACCCGGCCGCGATCCGGGCTCAACGTGCCGACCAGCAGGTTGATCGCGGTCGACTTGCCGGCGCCGTTGACGCCGACCACCGCCACCAGTTCGCCGCGGCGCGCTTCGAGACAGACATCCCGGAGAGCGGGTTTGCCGTCGTAGCTGAAGCTGACGTGGTCCAAGGCAACCGATTCGACCATCGGCGCCACGGCCTGCGTCGTCCCGGCCCGCACGCTCCCGACGAATCGCCGGTAGATCCTCGCCTGTGGAGCCGCGGTGACGATGCCCCCGAACGCGTACCCGCACTGGCGGATCGCGTTGAGGCCGGTGATCGTGCCTGCCACCGCCGCGGCAGCCGCTCCCCCGCTGGCGCCGCCGGTCACCAGCGCGACCAGTGCCCCGCCGAAGAGCAGGACGGTCACCAGCGCCGCGGCCAGCTCGTAGTTCATCGCCGTCCTGATCATCCGATCGAGGACGTGAGTCGCCTGCGACCGGCTCTCCGCGATCAGGTCAGCGACCTTCCACGCGGAGCCGAGCACCGCCAACTCAGTGCCGGGACGCTGCTGGATCAACTGCTCGGTCGCGTACGCCGCCGCGCGCTCGTGCGCACCGACCCGCGGCCAGCCCTTGGCCTCCATCCGGGAGATCAGCGTGAACGCCAGCACGGTCGGCACCAGCGCGGCGAGCACGAGAATCCCGGAGAGCAGGTTGATCGACGCGATCGTCAGGCACAGCACGACCGACGTCGCCGCCGCGCTCAGCACCTGCACCGGTTTGCCGGCGACGTCGCTCATCGGATGCGTCGCCGCCTGGCCGGCCTCGAGGTCCCTGACCACGTCAGGTTCCGCCAGCCGGCTCGGGCTCAGCCGCGCCGCCGCCTGCGCGAGCTCGACGCGAAGGTACAGCCGCAGACGCAGCATCATCCGCTGGCCGACGATGTTCGACACCTGGGTGAGGGGATACATCGCCCCGACCACCACGGTCAGCCCGAGCAGCGGTGGCCAGACGTCACCTACGTCCACCAGATCGCGGATCAGTACAACCTGTGCGCCGGGCAGGACGGCCAGGAACAGCTGGAGGACGGAGTACGTCGTCAGCCAACCGGGGGCGACCCGGAGCGCATCGGCCAACGATTCACGGGCAGTACGGAACGCATCCAGCACGGTGATCCTCTTTCACGCAAGAGCAGCCGGATCCACGCCGGTAGTCCGGCGCGGATTGAGGCCGCAAAATGCGTGTCATCCCAGCAAGCGGGCCCAGCCCGTGCGTCCAGGGATCCAGTGGCAGATCACGTTGTGATGTTGTGCCGTCACTCTACCGATCAGGCAGGAGCTGCGTCACGAGGGCGGCCGCGGTCCATTTCTCCCAGCGGGCCGGTTCCCAGCCTCGCCGTACGGTGAAGAACTGATACACCTCGGGGCTGAGCAGAGCGAGGGCCACATCTGTCGCCTCCGCCGCGTCCAGCTCGGCGCGCAACGGCGTCTTGGCCGCGAGCGCGGCGATCAGCTGCTCCATCACGACGGCTCGCTGGGCATTGTTGGTCTCCCAGAGCTCGTGGATCTCGGCATCCGCAGTCGCGGCGTGCGCGACGACCTGGAGCACCGGAGCGACCCGCTCGTAGATCTCCCGGGCCAATCGCGCCTGCGCGCGCAACTGCGCCTCGGGGTCGGGATCGGCGATCGCCGCCCGCACCCGCGGCCGGTCCAGGGTCGGCACCGGCTCGTCGTCGCCGGCGACCGCCACGTCGAGGAGTTCGCCGAGCAGGGCGCGTTTGGTGCCGAAGGTGAAGTACAGCGTCTGCACGGCCATCCCGGCCTCGTCGGCGATCGCCTGCATCGACGTCGCGGAGTACCCCCGGGTGGTGAACAGCGCCTGTGCCGCCGCCCGCATCCGCTGCCGATTCGCCTGGGTCTTGTCCGCTCGACGCGCCATGGACGCCAGCATAGCCGTTGACTAGAGCGCATCACTAGTGATTCGCTAGTGCTTCACTCTAGTGACATTCTCCCGGAGGTCGCTGATGACCGAAACTCTGCCCGCGCCGACCAACCTGCGCCGGACCCTACGCACCACCGCCCGCCTGACCGCGTTCACCGGCGGCCCGTTGTTCTGGCTCGGGACACTGCTGCATCCGGCCCGCGACGGCTGGAGCATCGCGGCGGCCGGCGAGCGGTACGGGCTCACCCACGACATCCAGGCCCTCGGGCTCGGCCTGCAGGTCGTCTGCCTCGCCAGCATGATTGCGCTCGGCAACCAGCTGACGCGACGCGGCGACCTGCGCTCCTGGTACGCCGCTCTGGCCGGAACGCTGTTCTGGTTCGCGCTGATCATCTTCGACGGATCACACAACCCGGTTCGAGCCGAGTACGCGCCGAGCCTGGTGCACGAGCCGGCCGACCTCGACACACCGGCCGCGCTGATCGTGTTCCCGGCGCTGCTGATCTTTCCCCTCGGCTATGTCTGGCTCGCCCGGACGCTGAGCCGCCACGGGCTGCGAGTGGCCGGCGTACTGCTCGGCGTCGGCGCCGTCGCCTACACCCTGGGCGGTCTGTTCATCTTCACGTCCGGCCCGCGCTTCGGCCTGATCCAGCTCTTCGAGGTCGCCGGCGCGACGCTGTACGCGGTCGGCTACTTCCTGATCGGCCGCCGGGCATGACGGCACTCGAGATCCTCCAGGAGCTGATGTCCCCGGTCGGCCGCGCCGACCCGTTCCCGCTGTACGCCGCAGCGCACCGGCTCGGCCCCGTGCTGCCGATCGCCGACGACGCCTATCTGGTCGTGGGGTACGACGCCGTCGACGACGTACTGCGCAGCCCGACCTTCGAGATCCCGTCAGAGCCTTCGACCCGGCCCGCACTGGACCTGATGCAGCGATCGATCCTCCGGACCAATCCTCCCGACCACCGAAGAATGCGGTCATTGATCTCGCAGGTGTTCACCCCTCGTCGCGTGGCCGCGCTGCGACCGGCCGTCGAGGCCGCGGTCGACGACCTGCTCGACGGTCTCCCAGTCGAGGCCGATTTCATGGACCGGTTCGCGTTCCAACTCCCGGTCACGGTCATCTGCGAGCTGCTGGGCGTCCCGGCGTACGACCGCCGTCGCTTCCGGCCGCTCGCCTCCGACCTCACCGCGGCGCTCGAGCTCACCGACACCGCGGATGCCTCCGCCGACGCGGCCGCGCGCGAGTTGGGTGAGTACTTCGCCGACCGCATCCGCGATCCCGCTGCCGACGGTTTGGTGGGTGCTCTGGTCGCCGCTCGGGACGCGGGCGACGAGCGGCTGTCCGACGAGGAGTTGCTCGCCAACCTGATCCTGCTCCTGGTCGCCGGCTTCGAGACCACCACCGACCTACTCGGCAACGGGCTCGCGATCCTGCTCGACCAACCGGATCGACTGACCGATCCCGCAGCGTTCGTCGAGGAGGTACTGCGCTACGACTCGCCCGTACAGGTTACGACCCGCGTCGCGCGTTCCGGTCGGACGGTCGCGGACACAACGATCCCAGCGGGCAGCAATCTCGTCCTACTGCTCGGCGCCGCCAACCGCGACCCGGCGCGGTTTCCGCACCCCGACCGCTTCGACGCGGGGCGAGCGGACAACAAGCCGTTGAGCTTCGGCGCCGGGGCCCACATCTGCCTCGGCAACAGCCTCGCCCGACTCGAGGCCACGATCGCGTTCCCCCGGTTGCTCGAACGCTTCCCAACTATCACCCCAGCAGGCGAACCCACCCGCCGCGACCGGCTCGTCCTACGCGGCTACCAGACCCTGCCGATCAGCCTTGCCGACCGACAGAGTGCAGCGTGATCAGCCGTTGAAGGCGGTCGTGTCTTCTTCGAAGGGGCCCACGACGGTGAGGGCGGGGGTGCCGGCGTAGAGCTCGGTGGCGAGG
Organism: Kribbella sp. NPDC054772; assembly: GCF_053611945.1. Lineage (NCBI taxonomy): Bacteria > Bacillati > Actinomycetota > Actinomycetes > Propionibacteriales > Kribbellaceae > Kribbella > Kribbella sp. NPDC054772. The sequence goes on from NZ_JBSHBJ010000002.1 coordinate 295,036, forward strand.
TGGGTGACGTCGTCGAGGGTGACCGAGTCGATGCGGTGCAGGATCTCGTCGACGGTCGGGAGCTCGCCGTAGACGAGTTCGGCCTTGGCGATCCGGGTCATCTTGGCGCCGGTGTCCTCCAGGCCCATCACGACCGAGCCGCGCATCTGGCCCTTGCCGCGGAGCAGTTCCTCCGGCGTGATGTTGCCGTTGGCAATCGCTGCGAGTTCGCCGCGGATCACGTCCAGCACCTCGGGCGCCTTCTTCGGCAGACAGCCGGCGTACACGCCGACCATCCCGGAGTCGGCGTACGCCGAGCCGAAGGTGAACACCGAGTACGCCAGACCGCGCTTCTCCCGCACCTCCTGGAAGAGCCGCGACGACATTCCGCCCCCGACGATCCCGTGCAGTACGCCGGCCACGTAGCGCCGGTCGTCGTTCCGGATCAGTCCGGGCATCCCGAGCACCAGGTGCGCCTGCTCGACGTCCCGGTGGTGAACCTGCACCCCGCCGTACGTCGGAACGCGCTTGGCCGCACCGCTGCGGACCAGCGCGGGCTCGGCGTCGGTCGTGACCCAGTGCCGCTCGAACGCCTTGCGGACCAGGCGGACCATGTCGGCGTGGTCGACGTTGCCGGCCACCGAGACGACGATGTTCGAGGGCTTGTAGCGGCGCCGGTACCAGCCGACGACCTGCTGGCGGGACAGTCCGGCGACCGATTCCGGCGTACCGGTGATCGAGCGGCCGAGCGGTGACCGGCCCCAGAGTTGCTCGGCGAACAGGTCGTGGATGTGGTCCGACGTCTCGTCGGCGTGCATCGCGATCTCTTCGTCGATGACGTCGCGCTCACTCTCCACGTCGGTGTTCGTCAACGTGGCGGAGGTGATCATGTCGCAGATGACGTCGACCGCGAGCGGGAGGTCGGAGTCCAGCACCCGCGCGTAGTAGCAGGTGTACTCCTTGCCGGTGAACGCGTTCATCTCGCCGCCGACCGCGTCGATCGCGGCGGAGATCTCCAGCGCGTCGCGGCGCTCGGTGCCCTTGAACAGCAGGTGTTCGAGGAAGTGCGTGGCGCCGGCCAACTGCTCCGGTTCGTCCCGGGAGCCGACGCCGACCCAGACGCCGAACGTGACCGATCGGAAGCCCGGGACCGATTGGGAGAGCACACGAAGCCCGGAGGGCAGGACGGTCCGTTTCACCGGACCGCCCGCCTCCGAGCTCAGCAGTGTGCTGGTGATCGCTCGAGTCACTCTGCCGGCTCGGCGTCCTTCTTCTTGTCGTCCTCGCCCTCGATGACCGGGATCAGCGAGAGCTTGCCGCGGTCATCGATCTCGGCGATCTCGACCTGCAGCTTCTGGCCGACCGACAGCACGTCCTCGACGGCCTCGACGCGCTTGCCACCGGCGAGCGGGCGCAGCTTCGAGATGTGCAGCAGGCCATCCTTGCCCGGCAGCAGGCTGATGAACGCACCGAAGTTGGTCGTCTTCACGACCGTACCCAGGTAGCGCTCGCCCTTCTCCGGCATGGTCGGGTTCGCGATCGCGTTGATCGCGGCCCGGGCGGCCTCGGCCGACGGACCGTCGGTCGCGCCGATGTACACCGTGCCGTCGTCCTCGATCGAGATGTCGGCGCCGGTGTCCTCGGTGATCTGGTTGATCATCTTGCCCTTCGGGCCGATGACCTCGCCGATCTTGTCGACCGGGACCTTCACCGAGATGACCCGCGGCGCGAACTCGCTCATCTCACCCGGCGCGTCGATGGCCTTGGCCATCACGTCCAGGATCGTCAGGCGGGCGTCCTTGGCCTGCGTCAGCGCACCGGCCAGCACGCTGGCCGGGATGCCGTCCAGCTTGGTGTCCAGCTGCAGAGCGGTGACGAAGTCCTTGGTACCGGCGACCTTGAAGTCCATGTCGCCGAACGCGTCCTCCGCGCCCAGGATGTCGGTCAGCGCGACGTACTGCGTCTCGCCGTCGACCTCACCGGAGATCAGACCCATCGCGATGCCGGCGACCGGGGCCTTCAGCGGCACACCGGCGCTGAGCAGCGACAGTGTCGAGGCGCAGACCGAACCCATCGAGGTGGAACCGTTCGAGCCGAGCGCCTCGGACACCTGACGCAGCGCGTACGGGAAGTCCTCGCGCGACGGCAGCACCGGCACCAGGGCCCGCTCGGCCAGCGCGCCGTGACCGATCTCGCGGCGCTTCGGCGAACCCACCCGGCCGGTCTCACCGGTCGAGTACGGCGGGAAGTTGTAGTTGTGCATGTAGCGCTTGCGCGTCTCCGGGGAGAGCGTGTCCAGCTGCTGCTCCATCCGCAGCATGTTCAGCGTGGTGACACCCATGATCTGGGTCTCGCCGCGCTCGAACAGCGCCGAACCGTGCACCCGCGGGAGCACCCGCACCTGGGCCTTGAGCGGCCGGATGTCGGCCAGGCCGCGGCCGTCCATGCGGACCTTCTCGGTCAGCACGCGCTGCCGGACGAGCTTCTTGGTCAGCGAGCGGAAGGCTGCGGACAGCTCCTTCTCACGGCCCTCGAAGTCGGCGGCCAGCTTCTCCACCGTGGCGGCCTTGACCGCATCGGTGGCGTCCTCGCGCTCGTGCTTGCCGGCGATGGTCAGCGCCTGTGCGAGCTCCTCGCTCGCGGAGGCCTCGACCGCGGCGAACGCGTCGTCGGCGTAGTCCGGGAAGACCGGGAACTCACCGGTCGGCTTCGCGGCCCGGCGAGCCAGGTCGGCCTGCGCCTCGACCAGCGTCTTGATGAACGCCTTGGAGGCCTCGAGGCCCTCGGCCACGATCTCCTCGGTCGGCGCCTGCGCGCCACCGGCGACCTTGTCGAAGGTGGTCGGCGTGGACTCCGCCTCGACCATCATGATCGCGACGTCACCGGTCTCGGTGACCCGGCCCGCGACCACCATGTCGAAGACCGCGTCCTCGAGCTCGGTGTGGGTCGGGAACGCCACCCACTGGCCCTCGATCAGCGCGACGCGGACGCCGCCGATCGGGCCGGAGAACGGCAGGCCGGCGAGCTGGGTCGACATCGAGGCCGCGTTGATCGCGAGCACGTCGTACAGCTTGTCCGGGTTCAGCGCCAGGACGGTGATGACGACCTGGATCTCGTTGCGCAGGCCGGACACGAACGACGGCCGCAGCGGGCGGTCGATCAGCCGGCAGGTCAGGATGGCCTCTTCCGAGGGCCGGCCCTCGCGGCGGAAGAACGAGCCCGGGATGCGCCCGGCGGCGTACATCCGCTCCTCGACGTCGACCGTCAGCGGGAAGAAGTCGAACTGGTCCTTGGGCTTCTTGCTGGCCGTGGTGGCCGAGAGCACCATCGTGTCGCCGTCGAGGTACGCCGCGGCGGAGCCGGCGGCCTGCTGGGCCAGACGGCCCGTCTCGAAGCGGATGGTGCGAGTACCGAAGCTGCCGTTGTCGATGACGGCTTCAGCGAATTCGGCGCCCTCCATGGGCGCGCTTGTGGATCCCGACACGGGATACCCCTCTCTAGCAGTGTGACGACTGCGAGGCGCGAGCTTCCGGGGTGCCGGTCTTCGATCGAGGCCCGCGGGTGTCTGCAGTGCTACCTGTCACCCGAAAGCCACTACCGAGGACCGGTCGTCCTCCCGCCACGCGCTTCGCGTCGCCTCGTACGTCTCTCTACGTATTCAGTTGTGGATTCCCACGCTACTGGTGCGTGGATACGCCAGGAGCGGCCACCCAGGTTTCGGGGGCCGCTCCTCGCGACGTCATCGGCGGAGGCCGAGCCGCTCGATCAGGGACCGGTAGCGGTTGATGTCCTTCTTCGCCAGGTAGTTCAGCAGCCGGCGGCGCTGACCGACGAGGAGCAGCAGGCCACGACGGCTGTGGTGGTCGTGCTTGTGCTCCTTGAGGTGCTCGGTCAGGTGGCTGATCCGGTGGGTCAGCAGCGCGACCTGGACCTCGGGGGACCCGGTGTCGCCCTCGGTCAGGGCGTACTCGCCCATGATCTTCTTCTTCGTAGCAGCGTCAACAGCTGACACAGGTGTCCTCTCGATTTCCGTTGCGCGGCGCACCGGGGCTTCTTCACCCGAGCACTCTCTGTCCGCGGCCGTTCAGACGGCAGCAGCCAGCGTATCAGTCCGTGGACGCGTCACCCTAATCAGCTGCACGAGGGGTGAGGATGCGGCGCGCGCCGTCGACGTCGGCCTTCATCTGCACCAGCAACTCGTCGATGCTGTCGAACCGGATCTGGGTGCCCCGCAGCCGCGCGACGAAGTCGACCGCCACCGTGGCGCCGTACAACTCGAGGTCGTCGCGGTCGAGCACGTACGACTCCACCCGGCGGTCCACGCCGTCGAAGGTCGGGTTGCTGCCGACACTGATCGCGGCCGGCAACGGATCCGGGTACGCCGGAGCGCCCGGCGCCGGGGTGAGTACGGTCAGCCACCCGGCGTACACGCCGTCCTGCGGGACCGCGGCGCCCGGGTCGGCCGGCAGGTTGGCGGTCGGGTACCCGAGCTCGCGGCCGCGCTTGTCCCCCTCGACGACCACGCCGGTCACCCGCAGCGGCCGGCCGAGCGCCACCGCGGCGGCCTCGACGTCACCATCGGCGAGCCGCTGCCGCACGTACGTCGACGACCAGGGCTGCTCGTCACCGGCCAGGCTCAGCCCCTCGACCTGGAAGCCGTACTGCGTGCCCGCCTGGACGAGCGTGTCGACGTGCCCGGCCGCCTTGTGACCGAAGCGGAAGTTCTCGCCGACGACGATCGCCTTCGCATGCAACGCATTCACCAGGACGCGCTCGATGAACTCCTCCGGCGACCAGCCCGACACCTCCTTGGTGAACGGGAGGATCAGTACGGCGTCCGCGCCGTGCGCGCCGAGCAACTCGGCACGGTGCTCGGGATCGCTGAGCATCAGCGGCGCGTGATCCGGCCGCAGGACCCGCATCGGGTGCGGGTCGAAGGTCAGTGCGACGACCGGGAGGCCGCCCAGCTCGGCCGCCCGCGCGCGGGCGTGCGCGAGCACCTGCTGGTGACCGCGGTGGACGCCGTCGAAATTGCCGATGGTGACGACCGTCGGCCCGAAATCGGGGCTCACCTGGTCCACTCCGTGCCAGACACGCATGGCAGCAGGATTCCATGTCCCAGCGGTGATCCGTGCAGCAGGTCCATGATCACCCCTTGTAATCACGAGGTGACTCAACTTAGTCTGGGCCGCGCATCTGGTCAGTCTGGGGAGGTCCAGTGAAGCTACGCCGTCTTGTCGCCGTCTGCGCGACGCTCGCGCTGCTGGTCGGCATGCCTGCCGCCAACGCCGCGGCGACTCCGCGGTTCACGAAGTACGTGGCGCTCGGCGACTCCTACACCGCCGCCCCGTTCGTCCCGCTGCCCGAGGTGCTGTCGCTCGGCTGCTTCCGGTCGTACAACAACTACCCGAAGCAGCTCGCGGCGAAGTTGCACGTCCGGCACCTCACCGACGTGAGCTGCGGCGGCGCCGACACCACGAACATGACGCAGCCGCAGAGCACCCTGCTCGGTACGGCGGCTCCGCAGTTCGACGCGCTGACGCCGGACACCGACCTCGTGACGGTCGGGATCGGCGGCAACGACTTCGGGGTGTTCGGCAGCATCATCGACACCTGCCCGAAGCTGCGCGCCTCGGACCCGACCGGCGCACCGTGCAAGGCGCACTTCACGGTCAACGGCGAGGACACACTGCGCGCGAAGATCGCGCAGACCCAGACCCGGATCGCGGTCGTCGTCCAGGGCATCAAGGCCCGGTCGCCGAAGGCCGAGATCCTGCTCCTCGGGTACCCGAAGATCGCGCCCGAGCACGGCACCTGCCCCTCGGTCCTGCCGTTCGCCGACGGCGACTACACATACTTGTACTCGATCGAGGAAGCGCTGAACGCGGCCGTCTCCAACGCGGCGGCCGCCGGCGGAGCGAAGTACGTCGACACCTTCGGGCCGTCGACCGGGCACGACGCCTGCGCACCGGACGGGCAGGCGTGGATCCAGGGCAAGGACGTGGACCTGCTCCGCGCCTTCAACTACCACCCGCGCTACGAGGGCGAAGCCGGGATGACCGCCCTCAGCTACAAGACGTTGACCGGCCAGCCGGCCGTCATCACGGCGGCCGAGCAGGCCGCCTGGACCTCCCAGGCGCGGGCGCTCGCAAAGCAGGCCGCCGCGTCACCCCAACAGGCCTATGTGGCCTCCCTGAACCGCATACGGACCAGCGCGCAACGCTGACCCTTTCCAATCCGTACTGCGGACTCCGGGCCGGGCCACCTCACGCGTGGCTCGGCCCGGTGGTTTCTTCCAGCACCTCGGTCAACGCCTGCCCGAGCGGCAGGTTCACCCGGTACGTCGCGTACGGATCGCCGCGGGTCAGACCCTGGTTGATGATCAGCACCGGCGTACCGGCCTTCGCGGCGTACCGGACGAAGCGGAAGCCGGACATCACGGTCAACGACGATCCGAGCACCAGCACCGCGCTGGCCTCGTCGACCAGCGAGTAGCAGCGCTCGACGCGGCTCTTCGGGACGTTCTCGCCGAAGTACACGACGTCGGGCTTGAGGATGCCGCCGCAGACGGTGCACGGGACGACGACGAACGTGTGGACGACGTCGTCCGGGAGCTCGACGTCGCCGTCCGGGTTGATCCTCGTTGCCTCGGCGGCGAACGTCTGGTTGGCGTCGCGGAGCCGTTGGTCGAGGGTTTCCCGCGCCGACGTCGTACCGCAGTCCAGGCAGATGACGCGGTCCAGGTTGCCGTGCAGCTCGATCACGTCGCGGGCGCCGGCGGCCTGGTGCAGGCCGTCGACGTTCTGGGTGATCACCCCGCTCAGGTGGCCGCGGGCCTGTAAGGCGGCGACGGCGCGGTGGCCCTCGTTCGGGTCCGCGCGGGCGATCGTGCGCCAGCCGAGGTGGCTGCGCGCCCAGTACCGCTGACGACCCGTCTCGCTGGCCACGAAGTCGCCGTACGTCATCGGGGTGTGGGTACGCAGGCTGCCGGTCTCACCGCGGTAGTCCGGGATGCCGGACTCGGTGGAGATCCCGGCACCACTCAGTACGACGACCTTCCCAGCGGCGAGCGTCTCCGCGACCGGGCCGATATCGGTCGACCCCGGCGCCAACGCCAGTACCTCGGGCCCCGGGGCCCATTCCAACGTCGGACGAGAACGCACCTCCCCAGAGTACGTGCGGGCTCGAGTACGTGCGGGCTCGAGTACGTGCGGGGTCAGGCGACTCGCGGTGTGCCTGCAGCGAGGCGGCGTTCGGCATTCTGCCGGGCGACGGTCAGTCAGCGGCTGATGGCGGCGGTCACCAGCGGCTTTGTGGAAAGAAAGGATCAGCCGGCGCGACATTGTTTCCACAAAGGCGGCGGGGCCTGGGGCGAGGCATGGGCGGGAGGACCCCGGCCGGTCGTCGTTCGTCCGCGAGCAGCGAAATGAGGGTGCCAACCCACCGTTTGAGGGGTCCGCCCCTCGAACGCGGTCAGGCGACGAAAACGGCGGTGGGTTTGGCGAGCGGGCCGTGGGGTTCGTACAGGGCGAGGAACGTGCCGTCTGGGGCGAACATGGCGGTCTGGCCGGGCTCGAGGTTCAGGCCGGACAGCGGACGGCCGGTCCGGATGGCGGCCGCCTGCGCGTCGTCGGCGTCGTACCGCGGGAAGGTGCCCCCGGCAACGTCCGCGATCGGGAGCCAGTCGAACGACTCCGCCAACCCCTCCAGTGTGTGCGCGACCTTGAGATCGAACGCCCCCACCCGGGTACGCCGGAGCGCCGTCAGGTGACCGCCGACGCCGAGCTCGGCGCCCAGGTCGCGTGCCAGGGCGCGGATGTACGTCCCGCTCGAACAGTCGACGGTGACATCCACCGAGATCCCCTCGGCATCGGCCCGGACGTCGAGGATGTCGTACCGCGACACCGTCACCGCGCGGGCCTTCAGCGCGACTTCTTCGCCCGCGCGCACGCGTTCGTACGCGCGCTTCCCGTCGACCTTGATCGCCGACACCTTGGACGGCACCTGCGAGATCTCGCCGCGGAAGCCGGCCACCGCGGCCGAGATCGCCTCCGCGGTGACCCCGTCGACCGGCGCGGTCGACACGATCTCGCCCTCGGCGTCGTCGGTCGTCGTCGTCGCGCCGAGCCGGATCGTCGCGTCGTACGACTTGTCGGCGAGCTGGAGATGGCCGAGCAGTCGCGTCGCCCGGTTCAGACCGACGACCAGGACACCCGTCGCCATCGGGTCCAGCGTCCCGGCGTGCCCGACCTTGCGGGTCCCGGCCAGTCTGCGGATCCGGGCGACGACGGTGTGCGAGGTCATTCCGTCCGGCTTGTCGACGACGACGATCCCGTCGGACGTCGAGGTGAAGTCAGAGCTCAACGCAGTACTCAGTCCTGCTCGTCCTCGTCGTCCTTGTGCTTGTACGGGTCCGCGTCACCGGCCGGCTTCGCTCCCGACGCGCTCTTGGCCACCTCGGCATCGGCGATCCGCGCCTTCTCCAGCAGCTCCTCGATGTGACCGGCGGTCTCCGGTACGGCGTCCAGGAAGAACTCGACGCTCGGCGTGTGCCGCAGGCCGAGCGCCTTGCCGACCTCGCTGCGGATCAGGCCCTTCGCCGACTCCAGCGCCGCGGCGGTGTTCGCCCGCTCCTGCTCGTCGCCGTACACCGTGTAGAAGACGCTGGCCTCGCGCAGGTCGCCGGTCAGCCGGGCGTCCGTCACCGTGACGAATCCCAGCCGCGGGTCCTTGACCCGGCGCTCGAGCAGCTCCGCGACGAGCACCTGGATCCGATCGGCCAGCTGCTTCGCCCTTGCTTCACCCATCAGGGCTCACTCCCTCATTCATGAACAACGTCCGGAGAGACCGCAGTCTCTCCGGACGCTACTCCTGGTGACCCGGGGCCGGGTCACCGCCTACTTATCAGCTGCGCGGCTTCTCGCGGAGCTCGAACGCCTCGACGACGTCGCCGATCTTGATGTCGTTGAAGTTGTTGATGGTCAGACCACACTCGAAGCCCTCGCGGACCTCGGACGCGTCGTCCTTGAACCTCTTCAGCGACGACAACTCGGTGTTGTCGACGACGACAGCGCCGTCCCGGATCAACCGGACCTTCGCGTTCCGCTTCAGCAGGCCACTGGTCACCCAGCAACCGGCGATGTTGCCCACCTTCGAGGAGCGGAAGATCTCCCGGATCTCGGCCTGGCCGAGGGTGACCTCCTCGTAGATCGGCTTCAGCATGCCCTTCAGGGCGGCCTCGATGTCGTCGATCGCCGAGTAGATGACCGAGTAGTACCGGACATCCACGCCCTCGCGCTCGGCCAGGTCTCCGGCCTTGCCCGCCGGCCGCACGTTGAAGCCGATGATGACGGCGTTCGACGCGATGGCCAGGTTGACGTCGTTCTCGTTGATCGCACCGACCCCGCGGTCGATGATCCGCAGGTTGACCTCGTCGCCGACCTCGATCCGGACCAAGGCGTCTTCCAGTGCCTCGACCGAACCGGACACGTCGCCCTTGAGGATCAGCAGCAGCTCCTGGCTCTCGCCCTTCTCCATCGAGGCCATGAAGTCCTCGAGGGTACGGCGGGCGCGACGCTTCGCGTTGGCCGCCGCACGAGCGCGGGCTTCCCGCTTCTCGGCGATCTGCCGTGCTCGCCGGTCGTCGTCGACGACCAGGAACTTGTCACCGGCACCCGGTACCGCGGTCAGACCGAGGACCAGGACCGGACGCGACGGAGTCGCCTCCTCGACGGGGTCGCCGTGCTCGTCGAGCATGGCCCGGACCCGGCCGTACGCCGGACCGACCACCATCGAGTCGCCGACCCGCAGCGTTCCGCGCTGCACCAGCACGGTCGCCACCGGACCACGGCCCTTGTCGAGGTTCGCCTCGATCGCGATGCCCTCGGCGTGCATCTTCGGGTTCGCCCGAAGGTCCAGCGCCGCGTCCGCGGTCAGCACGACGCCCTCGAGCAGGCCTTCGATGTTGATCCGGGACTTCGCCGAGACGTCGACGAACATCGTGTCGCCGCCGTACTCCTCGGGCACCAGGCCGTACTCGGTCAGCTGACCGCGCACCTTGGTCGGGTCCGCCGCCGGGACGTCGATCTTGTTGACCGCGACCACGATCGGGACACCCGCCGCACGGGCGTGGTTCAGCGCCTCGATCGTCTGCGGCATCACGCCGTCGTCGGCCGCGACCACCAGGATCACGATGTCGGTGGCCTGCGCACCACGGGCACGCATGGCGGTGAACGCCTCGTGACCCGGGGTGTCGACGAAGGTGATCGCCCGCTCCTGGCCGTCGACCTCGGTGGTCACCTGGTACGCACCGATGTGCTGGGTGATACCGCCGGCTTCCTTGGCCTGGACGTTCGCCATCCGGATCGCGTCCAGCAGCTTCGTCTTACCGTGGTCGACGTGACCCATGACGGTCACCACCGGCGGCCGCGGAGCCAGGTCGCTCTCGTCGCCCTCGTCGTTGCCGAAGTCGATGTCGAACGACTGCAGCAGCTCGCGGTCCTCGTCCTCCGGCGAAACGATCTGGACGTCGTAGTTCAGCTCGGTCCCGAGCAGCTCGAGCGTCTCCTCGTTCACCGACTGGGTCGCGGTCACCATCTCACCGAGGTGGAACAGCACCTGGACCAGCGACGCCGGGTCGACTCCGACCTTCTCGGCGAAGTCCGTCAGCGAGGCGCCGCGCGGCAGCCGCACGACCTCGCCGTCACCGTGCTTGACGCGCACGCCGCCGACGGCCGGAGCCTGCATGTTGTCGAATTCCTGGCGCTTGGCCCGCTTCGACTTACGACCACGCCGGGCCGGACCGCCCGGACGCCCGAAGGCACCCTGCGTTCCGCCACGACCACGGTTGCCCGGACCCGGACGGCCACCGCCGCCACCGGGCGGGCCGCTCGGGCCGCCGCCACCGGGACGGAAGCCGCCACCGCCACCGCCGCCACCGCGCGGACCGGCACCCGGACCGCCGCCGGGACGGCCACGACCGCCACCGCCACCGCCACCGCCACCAGGACCACCCGAGCCGCCACCGGGGCGACCGGTGAAGGTTCCGGCCGAGGACTTCGGCATCATCGCCGGGTTCGGACGCGGAGCGCCGGGCACACCGCCCGAACGCGGCCGGTCGCTACCGCCGGCGCCACCGCCCTGACGGTTCTGCGGCGGGCGCGGCGCCATGCCGGCCGGGCTCGGAGCCTGCCGGTCACGGTCACGATCGCCACCGCCACCGCCACCGCCCGGACCCGGACGGCCACCACGCTGCATGCCCTGGGTCGAGCTGAACGGGTTGTTGCCCGGACGCGGCGCACCCGGACGCGGACCGCCGCCACCCTGGGAACCACCCGGACGCGGAGCGCCGGGACGCGGGGCACCCGGACGGGGCGCACCCGGACGCGGGCCGGAGCCCTGACCACCAGGACCAGGACGGCCGCCGCCACCCTGCTGGGAACCGCCCGGACGCGGAGCGCCCGGACGCGGACCCGGACGGGCCGAGCTGTCGCCACCGGTACGGCGCGGCGCGGGGGCCGGAGCCGACGAGGCCGGGGACTCGGGAGCCGCCTTCGCGGCCGGAGCCTCGAACGACGGCGTCGCCGGAGCCGGAGTCTCGGTCACCGGAGCCGCCGGGGCCGGAGCCTCGGCAGCCGCCGGAGCGGACTCCACCGGGGTGGGCTCCGGACGCGGACCCGGCTTCGGGCCCGGACGCGGACCCGGACGGGCGCCCGGAGCCGGAGCGGCCTTCGCCGGAGCCGGCGTCGACTCGGTCGCCGGAGCCGTCGCTGCCGGGGTCACCGGAGCGGCCGGAGCAGGCGCCGACTCGGCCACCGGGGCCGGGGTCGGCTCAGCGACCGGAGCGGGACGCTCGGCCGGAGCCTTCGGGGTCGCCGGCTGGGCCGGCTTCGGCGCCGCGGGCGCGACCGGTGCGGTCGCCTGCGGCGCGGCAGACGTGCTGGCAGCGGCCTTCTTGGCCGTGCGCTTCTTCGGCGGGTTCTTCTCGAACTCCTCCGCCAACCGCCGGACGACAGGTGCCTCGATTGTCGAGGATGCCGACCGGACGAACTCGCCCATGTCGTTCAGTCTGGTCAGAACGACCTTGCTGGTAACTCCGAGCTCCTTCGCGAGCTCGTAGACCCGGACCTTTGCCACTACTCTCCCTCTGGTCCGAGCCTGGGCGCGGACCGTTAGTTGACGTACGTGCTCATCGCTTTGCACTCATCGGTAGACACTCATCGAGTGGTCATGAGTCGATGGACCCGCCTTCAAGTCGTCACGACGGCACGGTCTGAACCGTCGTGGGCAGCCCGGAGGCTGCCATTGGTGTTACTTCTTACTTATCACGCTGCGCGACATAGTCCTGCAGCCCGGTCACGTCGAGCGGACCCGTGAGCCGGAAGGCCCGGGGGAACGCCTTGCGCCGGACGGCGAGGTCGAAGCACTTGGTCGCCGGGTGCAGGTGCGCCCCACGGCCAGGTGCCCGACGATCGGGATCCGGCAGTACGAGACCGCCAGAAACCGTCATCCGCAGCAGGTCAGCCGGACCGGATCGCTTCCGGCACCCGATGCAGGTGCGCTCCCGGGCCTGGTGAGATTGACTCAGTCCAGGGCGCGCGTCCGCCGTCACTGTCAGGTGATCCTCAGGGTGTGGTTGCGACTCAGTCGACCGACCGAGCACTCAGTCTACCTTCTCGCCATCCCGAGTCACATCGGTATCCGGCCGGATGTCGATCCGCCACCCGGTGAGGCGGGCGGCCAGGCGGGCGTTCTGCCCCTCCTTGCCGATCGCCAGCGAGAGCTGGTAGTCGGGGACGACGACCCGCGCGGCCCGTGCCGCGGCGTCGACGACCTCCACCGACGTAACCTGCGCCGGGGACAGCGCATTCCCCACGAACGTTGCCGGATCGTCACTGTGGTCGATGATGTCGATCTTCTCACCGTGCAGCTCGTGCATGATGTTCCGCACCCGCTGCCCCATCGGCCCGATACAGGCGCCCTTGCCGTTCACCGACGGGTTCAGCGTCCGGACCGCGATCTTCGTACGGTGACCAGCCTCACGCGCGATCGCGGTGATCTCGACGGTGCCGTCGGCGATCTCCGGGACCTCCAGCGCGAACAGCTTCTTCACCAGGTTCGGGTGCGTCCGGCTGACGGTGATCTGCGGGCCCTTGAAGCCCTTGCGGACGCCGACGACGTACACCCGCAGCCGGGAACCGTGCTCGTACTTCTCCCCCGGCACCTGCTCGGGCGCCGGCAGCACGGCCTCGATCTTTCCGAGGTCCACCATCACCGAGCGCGGGTCGCGGCCCTGCTGGACGACACCGGAGACGATGTCGCCCTCCTTGCCCGAGAACTCGCCGTACCGGACCTCGTCCTCGGCGTCGCGGAGCCGCTGCAGGATGATCTGCTTCGCGGTGGTGGCGGCGATCCGGCCGAAGTCGGCGGGTGTGTCGTCGTACTCGCGCGCGACCGTGCCGTCCTCCGCGAGCTCGCGGGCGTAGACGGTCACGTGCCCGGTCTTGCGGTCCAGCTCGGCGCGGGCGTGCTGCTGGGCGCCCTCGGTGCGGTGGTACGCGACCAGCAGCGCCTGCTCGATCGCCTCGACGACCACGTCCAGGGAGATGTCTTTCTCCCGTTCCAGTGACCGCAGCACGGCCATGTCGATGTCCATGTCAGTTCTCCTCCACCGTGCCGTCGGCAGGTGTTTCTACGCCGTCAACTGTCTCAGTGTCGTTGCCGGCAGCCCGGTTGAACTCGATCTGGACCTTGGCCTTGGCCACGTCGGCGTACGCGACGGTCCGCCGCTTGCCGTTCACGTCCAGCTCGGCCGCCTCGTCGGAGGCGGACTTGATGCGCCCGGTCACCTTCCCGCCGGCGGTCAGCGTCACCGCGACCAACCGGTCGGTGTTGCGCCGCCAGTGCCGGGGCAGGGTGAGCGGCCGGTCCACGCCGGGGCTGGAGACCTCCAGCGTGTACGCGCCCTCGCCCATGATGTCGTCGACGTCGAGCGCCTTGGAGATGGCCCGGGTGACGTCGGCGACGTCGTCCAGGGTGATCCCGCCGTCGCGGTCGACCAGGACCCGCAGCAAACGGCGGCGGCCGGCCGGCGCGATGTCCGCGGCCTCCAGATCGCAGCCGAACTGCTCGACGATCGGCCGCAGGAAGTTCTCGAGGCTCGTGGTGTCCGTGTGGCCCGTGGGATTCGGCTTTCGGCTCACAGGTTGACCTGCCTCTCTCCAGTTGTGCACCCGTTCCATCCTTGGCGATCGCGCCAAGGGCAGTAGCCCACCCTATCCGGCCGCTGCGCCGTTCCGGGTCACCGGCTCGTCCCGGACCGGTTGTCGGCGCGTCACCAGGTATGGTTCCGCCGTGCCTGAACGCCGCCGATCGCTGACTCGACGTGCCGTCGTCGTGACCGCCGCCCTCGTGCCTGGCGCGTTCGCGCTGACCGGCTGCAAGGACGATCCCGCCGCGGGGTCCGGTACGCCGGGTGCCGGCAACGGAACGCCCTCGTCGTCGCAGGGTCCGGCCAAGGAGACGCCGACAGTCGACCCCGCGGTCGTCGCGGCGCTCAGTACGGCGGCGACCCAGGTGACTCAATTGTCCCAGTACTACGCAACCCTGAGCCGGAAGTTTCCCGCGCTGCGGGCCCAGCTCGCCGCCGGAGCGAAGTACCACGTGAGCCATCTCGCGAAGCTCAAGGAGACGCAGGGGGTGGCCGCGAAGGCCACCCAGCCGCCGAAGGTCCCCGCGTCGTCGGTGGCCGCGCTGGCGGCGCTCGCCCAGCAGGAGAAGCTCGCCGCGACCGCCCATGCGACCGCGGCCGGCAAGCTGTCCGGCGCCCCGGCCCGGCTGCTGGCGACGATCGCCGCCGCCGAGACCCAACTCGGCTCCACCCTCGCACCCAAGAAGAAGAAGGCGGCGTCGTGAACCAGGTGGAAGCCCTGCAGGCCGCCCTGGCCGGTGAGCACGCCGCGCTGTACGGCGTCGGCGTGGCCGGCGGCAAGCTGAGCGGTGCCAGATTCCGCGACGCCACCGACACGTTCGAGCAGCACCGCGACAACCGCGACCGGCTGAGCGCGCTGCTGGTCGCGGCCGGCGAGACCCCGGTCGCGGCCGAACCGGCGTACGACCTGCCGCAGGCCGTGACGAACACCGCGACCGCGACCGCGCTGGTGCTGCTGATCGAGCGCCGGATCGCCGCGGTGTACGGCGACCTCGTCGAGGCCGCCGAACAACCCGCGGTCCGCGCGTTCGCGGTCGACAGCCTGCTCGGATCCGCGACCGCCCAGCTCACCTGGGGTGGAGCGCCCGTGGCCTTCCCGGGCGCCTAGTTCACCAGCGGCTAGTTCACCGGCGGCGCCGCCACGGGCCCGTGATCGCGTAGGTGATCCCGGGGTTGTAGACGTTGAAGAACATCGTCCGGCCGTCCGCCGCGAAACCGACGCCCGACAGTTCGCCGTACGACGGCTTGTCCGGCGTCCCGATGTTCACCCGGTTGCGGGCGAACTTGAACACCTCGCCGGCCGCGGTGGTGCCGAGGATGTGCTGCTCACCGAGCCCGTCCTCGCACATCATCAGACCGCCGTACGGCGACATCGTGATGTTGTCCGGGGCGTCGAACTCCGGGTCGTCGGAGCCGGGCTTCGGCCGGGTGAAGATCACCTCGAGGCGCAGCGTCCGCTTCCGCGGGTCGAGCTTCCAGACCTGACCGTCGTGATCCACCTTCGGTCCCAGCTCGGTCCGGGCGAACGACGAGACGAAGTACACACAGCGGTCGAGATCGCCCCACCAGCAGCCCTCGAGCTTGTAGCCGCCGGTGATCGGTTTGGCGTAGTCCTGCGCCCGGACCGACTCGGTCTTCGCGAGCGGATCCGGCACCGTCACCCACTGCACGTCGTGGAACTCGGCGCCGGCCTCCTGGACCACGGACAGGTCCGGCAGGCCCGGAATGTGCATGGCCTGGAGCTCGCCGCCGGCCCGCAGCGCACCCCAGCCACCGCGCGGACGGTTCGGCAGGAACCGGTAGAACCCACCGAGCGGCGCGACGAACGCGTCCTCGGTCTCGTAGACGATCCCGGTCCGCGGGTCGATCGCGACGGCTTCGTGCTGGAATCTGCCCATCGCGGTCAGCGCGAACGGGTTCACGTTGCGGCGGTCGTCGTACGGGTCGACCTCGAAGATGAAGCCGTGGTCCTTGGTGTAGCCGCTCTCGCCGGCCTTGAGTTCGGTCTCCTCGCAGGTCAGCCAGGTGCGCCAGGGCGTGTGGCCGCCGGAGCAGTTGATCGCCGTACCGCCGAGGCTGACGAACTCCTTCGTGGTCGCGTTGTGCCGGTCGACCGCCAGCGTGCTGGTGCCGCCGGCGCCGCCCGGGTCGTAGGTGCGCTCGGCGGGGGCGACGACCTTGATCTTCGAGGTCGGGCTGCACTCGTGGTTACGGACCAGCCGGGTGCCGCCGTCCCGGTCCGGGAAGACGCCCATCCCGTCGAACCGGCTCGGCGTCTGCAGCCCGTCGGGCCGGACCGTGCCTTCGCGGGACAGGATCCGGTAGCTGAACCCGCGGGGCAGGTCGAGCATGCCGTCGGGGTCCTCGATCAGCGGTCCGTAGCCGATCGCCGGTCCCGACGTACCGAGGGCCGGCTGCGCGGTGTACAGCGCGTCCACCGACCCGGCCACGCTCACCGCGACACCGGCCGCTGCCGCACGACCGACGAACTGACGTCTGGACAGGGAACTGGACATGGCGCGGCCTCCTGGCTCGATGACAAGCAGTGGTGAGAAGTGAACGTACGGTAAACAATTCGCAAACAACAAGACCTTGGAGGGAGACATTCACCACCGGCGCCGCGACGATCGTCCGACCTGAGGGAGGCCCGCGGCGCCCAGCCATGGTCAGGCTGGTGAGATGGACGCTGACCTCGGTTCGGGACTGACCAGCCTGTTCGTGGTCGCGTTGGTGGCGGCCGTGACACCGGTGCTGGTCGGCTTGCTGGGCCGGCTCCGGGTCCCTCAGGTCGTGCTGCTCCTGGTCGGCGGCGTGGTCGTCGGGCCGCACGGGCTCGGCCTGGCCGATCCGAGCGGCATCGCGCTGCTCTCGAACGTCGGCCTGGGGTTCCTGTTCCTGCTCGCCGGCTACGAGCTGGAGCTGGCGCTCTTCAAGCAGCGGTCCGGCAAACTCGCCGTGGCCGGGTGGCTGGTCTCGGTGGGGCTGGCCGGTGCCGTCGTCGGAGGACTCGCGGCGCTGGGCGTCGTGAAGGACTTCCTGCCGGTCGCGCTCGCTCTGACCACGACCGCCCTCGGAACGCTGTTGCCGATCCTGCGGGACAACGACATGCTGCGCGGGTCCTTCGGCTCCCACGTTCTCGCCGCGGGGGCGGTCGGCGAGTTCCTGCCCGTCGTGGCGATCGCGATCCTGCTCGGGTCCTACGGCCGGTTCGTCGGGCTCATCTCGCTGATCGGGATGGGCCTGTTCGCGCTGGTCCTGAGCGCGCTGCTGCCCCGCTTGGTTCGCGGTCGTCGAATCGCCCGGATCCTCTCGGAGGGCGAAGACGCGACGACGCAGGCAACGCTGCGGTGGACCATCGCCTTGTTGCTGCTGCTCCTCGTCGTCGCCAGCGACTTCGGGCTCGACGCGGTCCTCGGCGCTTTCGTCGCGGGCGTCGTCCTGCGTCGCTGGGCGCCCGGCAACGTCGAGGGGCTCGACCGCAAGCTCGATACGATCGGCTACGGCTTCTTCATCCCGATCTTCTTCGTCTCGTCGGGAATGGGGCTCGCCGTGGAGTCCATCGCCGAAGCCCCGGCGCGCTTGTTCCTGTTCTTCTTCCTGCTGCTGATCGTCCGCGGTCTGCCGACGCTGCTGGTGTATCGGACCGCACTGCCGTGGGCGCGACGGCTCGAGCTCGTCTTCATCGTGTCGACGGCGTTGCCGGTGCTCGTCGCCCTCACCACGATCGGGCGCGAGACCGGCAAGATGCTGCCCGAGAACGCCGCCGCGCTGGTCGGCGCGGGCGCCCTGTCGGTGCTGGTGTACCCCGCGATCGCCGTCGCCATCGACCGCCGGCAGCGGGCTCGCCGCAGTCGGTGACGCAAGCCGGCGGCCGTCGCACCGTCAGAGCGAGCGGACCCAGTTCTCCAGCAGGGCCGCGCCGGCGTCACCGGACTTCTCGGGGTGGAACTGCGTGGCGCTCAGCGGGCCGTTCTCCACCGCCGCGACGAACCGGTCGCCGCCGTACGACGTCCAGGTGACCGCCGGGGCGACCGACGCCCGGGTGCCGACGAGCTCCCAGGCGCGGACGCCGTACGAGTGCACGAAGTAGAAGCGTTCCTTGTCGATGCCCTCGAACAGCTTGCTGCCGGACGGTACGTCGATCGTGTTCCAGCCCATGTGTGGGACCGGCTCACCGGTCTCCGGCTGGAGTCGCTCGACCGTGCCCGGCCACTGGTCGCAGCCCTCGGTCTCGACACCGTGCTCGATCCCGCGGGCGAACAGGATCTGCATGCCGACACAGATTCCCAGCACCGGGCGGCCGCCGGTCAGCCGCCGGTCGACGATCACATCGCCACGGACCGCCTTCAGGCCCGTCATACAGGCCTCGAAGGCGCCGACGCCGGGCACCAGCAGGCCGTCGGCGTTCATCGCCTCGTCGAAGTCGGACGTGACCGTGACGTCCGCGCCGACGCGTTGCAGCGCCCGCTCCCCCGACCTGATGTTGCCGGAGCCGTAGTCGAGCAGGACGACCTTCGTCACAGGGCGCCCTTGGTCGACGGGATGCCGGGCTGCCGCGGGTCGAGCTCGGCGGCGGCCCGGAGCGCCCGGGCGAACGCCTTGAACTGCGCCTCGACGATGTGGTGCGGGTCGCGGCCGGACAGCACCCGGATGTGGATGCAGATCGCGGCGTTGAACGCGAGCGTCTCGAACACGTGCTGGGTCAGCGAACCGGCGTAGTCGCCGCCGATGATCGCGTACACCTGACCCTCGGGCTCGCCGGTGTGCACGCAGTACGGCCGGCCGGACAGGTCGACCGTGCAGTGCACGAGCGCCTCGTCCAGCGGGACGGTCGCGTCGCCGAACCGGCGGATCCCGCGCTTGTCGCCGAGCGCCTCCTTCAGCGCCTGGCCGATCCCGATCGCGGTGTCCTCGACCGTGTGGTGCGCGTCGATCTCCAGGTCGCCGACCGTGTTCACGTGCAGGTCGAGCAGCGCGTGCTTGGCGAGCGCGTTGAGCATGTGGTCGTAGAACCCGACACCCGTCGAGATGTCGGCCCGGCCCTCGCCGTCGACGTTCAGCTCGACGAGAACCTTCGACTCACTGGTCTCGCGATCAATCCGCGCGGTGCGGGTCATGTCAGCCTTCCCGTGTCTGTCTTGAGGATGCGCTCCAGCGAAGCGCGGAACGCGGCCATCTCCTCGCCGGTGCCGATCGAGACCCGCAGCCAGCCGTCCGGTCCGGTCTCCCGGATCAGGACGCCGTCGTCGAGCAACGCCTGCCAGACCGCGTGCCGGTCGGCGAACGTGCCGAACAGGACGAAGTTCGCGTCCGAGTCGACCGCGCGCAGTCCCAGCGACCGCAGCCAGTCGACGGTCTCGTCGCGCTCAATACGCAACTGCTCGACGCGGCCGAGCAGCTCGTCCGAGTGCCGCAGGGCCGCGCGGGCGGTCGCCTGCGTCACCGCGGACAGGTGGTACGGCAGCCGGACGATCCGCAGCGCGTCCACGAACTGCTTGCTCGCGGCAAGGTATCCGACCCGGCCACCGGCCATCGCGAACGCCTTCGACATCGTCCGCGCCACCGCCAGATTCGGGTACGACGGCAGCAGGGACACCGCACTCGGAGTCCCGGCCCGGCGGAACTCGGCGTACGCCTCGTCGACCACGACGACCGAACCGAGCGCCGCGGCCTGCGCGACGATCGCCTCGGTCACGTCGATCGGCAGCGCCGTACCGGTCGGGTTGTTCGGCGAGGCAAGCAGCACGACCGACGGACGGTGTCGCGAGATCGCGGCGATCGCCTTGCTCCGGTCCAGCGTGAAGTCCTCCGCGCGTCGCCCGGTGACCCAGCCGGTGTTGGTGTCCCGCGCGTACTCCGGATACATCGAGTACGTCGGCGCGAAGGACAACGCCGTACGGCCGGGACCGCCGAAGGCCTGCAGGATATGCAGCATCACCTCGTTGGACCCGTTGGCCGCCCAGATCTGCTCGGGCTCCAGTTGCGCGCCGGACTCCCGGGCCAGGTACGCCGCGAGGTCGGCGCGGAGACCGAGGAACTCGCGGTCCGGGTACCGGTTCATGCCGCGGGCGGCCTCGGTGACCGCCGCGGCGATATCCGCGACGGTCGCCTCACTCGCCGGGTACGGGTTCTCGTTGACGTTGAGCAGCACCGGGACGTCGAGCTGCGGGGCGCCGTACGGCTCGAAGCTCTTCAGCTCCTCGCGGATCGGCAACCCGTCGAAGCGGCCCATCAGTTCTCCTCTGGGAATCGCACCGACACCGCGGCACCGTGGGCGGGCAGGTCCTCGGCGTGCGCCATCGTGACCACGTGGCCGGCAACGTCCTGCAGCGCGGCGCGGGTGTAGTTCACGACGTGCACGGCTTTCAGGAAGCTGCGCACGGACAGGCCTGACGAGTGGCAGGCGCAACCCGCCGTCGGGAGCACATGGTTGGAACCCGCGCAGTAGTCGCCGAGAGACACCGGGGACCAGCTGCCGACGAAGATCGCACCGGCATTGGTGATCAGACCGGCCCGCTCCTCGGCGTCCGCGGTCTGGATCTCCAGGTGCTCGGCCGCGTAGGCATCCACGAACGCGGTGCCCTGGTCGAGGTCGTCGACCAACACAACGGCCGACTGCTGACCGGACAGTGCCTCGGTGACGCGGTCCTGGTGCTTGGTCTTCGCGACCTGGAGCGGCAGCTCGGCCTCGACCGCCGTGGCCAGCACCTCCGAAGGCGTGACCAGCACGCTGGCGGCCATCGGGTCGTGCTCGGCCTGGCTGATCAGGTCGGCGGCGACGTGCTTCGGGTCCGCGGTGTCGTCGGCGAGGACGGCGATCTCGGTCGGGCCGGCCTCGGAGTCGATACCGACCTCACCCAGCAGGAAGCGCTTCGCGGCGACCACGAAGATGTTGCCCGGACCGGTGATCAGGTTGACCTTCTTGCACCCGTCGAAGCCGTACGCGAACCCGGCGATCGCCTGCGCGCCACCCATCGCGTACACCTCGTCGATCCCGAGCAGCGCGCACACGGCCAGCACGGTCGGGTGCGGCAGACCGGCGAACTCCTTCTGCGGCGGCGAAGCCACAGCAAGCGACGGCACGCCGGCGACCTGCGCCGGTACGACATTCATCAGCACCGACGACGCGAGCGGCGCGCGGCCGCCCGGGACGTACAGCCCCACGCGCTGCACCGGGACGAACCGCTGCGTGACCCGGCCACCGGGCGCGGGCTCGGAGGTGACGTCGGCGGTGAGCTCGTCCTGACTGACCTCGCGGACCCGGCGGATCGACTCCTCGAAGGCGCTGCGCACCTCGGGGTCGAGCTCCTCGAGCGCGGTCTTCAGCGCCGCGGCCGGGACCCGGATGTCGTCGACGCGCACATGGTCGAACTTCTCGCCGTACTCCCTGATCGCCTCGAGGCCGCGATGGCGGACGTCCAGGCAGATCGGTCGGGCGACGTCGAGGGCCTTCTCGACGTCGAACACGGCTCGGGGAACGAGGGCAGGTACTTCGGCTTGGAGGTCGGTCACCTCTCCGGCCGCCACTCGGCCCCGCAGGTCGACGCGGCGAATCATGGCGTCAGTCTAGTGGTGACACCCCCTCGGCCCCGCGCCGCATCCACAGGGCGGCCAGTCACCGGGCGTGATCTCCGCCCGCGTCCACTACGCTCGTCGACATGGACTCCCGCCTGCCGTTGCTCACTGTCGACACGGTGATCTTTCCCGGGCTGGTGCTCCCGATTCCGGTGACCGACGTCCAGGGCCGCGCGGTGGTCCGCGACCTGGTCGAGAACGGGGGCGAGCTGGCCTGTGGCGCCCTCGCGGTCCGGGACGGGTACGAGCTGGGTGAGCGGGTCTTCCGGTCGCTGTACGGGACCGGCTGCGCGGCCACGATCTCCGAGATCACGCTGGACTCGGACGACGACGGACCGGTCGAGGTCACGCTCACCGGGAACCGTCGGTTCAAGGTGTCCGAGCTCGACGGCAGCGGCGACTACCTGGTCGCGGACGTCGAGTGGCTGGACGACGAACGCGGCGACGACCCCCTGGGTACGGCGATGGTCGCGGTCGAACGGTTCCGGAAGTACGCCGCGGCGGTCAGCGAGATCAGCCGGCCCGGCCTGCACATCGGCGACCTCCCGGACGATCCGGGCACGCTGTCGTACCTGATGTCGGCCGCCATGAAGCTCATGACCCCGGACCGGCAGAAACTCCTCGAGGCCGCGGACACCACCACGCGGCTGGTTCAGCTCGTCGGCCTGATGGACAGCGAGATGGCCGCCATCGCGGCACTCCCCTCGCTCCCCGCCACCGACCTGATCTCGTGGTCGGCGCTTTCCCCGAACTGATCCCGCCGACCGCCTGGCGTCCCTAGACTGCGATCCGGACAACGGGGAGGGGACCCAGGCGATGAACGACAGGTATGTACTGATCACGGGTGGGACCAACGGAATCGGGCTGGCGGGGGCGCGGGCGCTCGCGAAGCAGGGTGCCCGGATCGGGCTGGTCGCGCGGAACGGGGCGAAGGCGGAGCAGGTCGCCGCCGAGCTCGGCGGCGCGGACGTCTTCGAGGCGGATCTGACCTCACAGGCCTCGATCCGAGCGATGGCCGACGACGTCGCGGGGCGGGCGCCGATGATCGATGTGCTGGTAAACAACGCGGGCGCGATCTACGGCAGCCACCAGGTCTCGGCCGAGGGCATCGAGCTGACGTGGGCGCTGAACGTCGTCGCGCCGTACCTGATCACCACGCTGCTGGCCGATCGGCTGGTGTCCGGCGCGCGCGTGATCGGGACCGCGTCGGACGAGCACGAGAAGGCGAAGTCCGTCGACTTCGATGATCTGGGCGGCGAGCGCTACTTCTCCGCGTCGGCGAAGCTGACCGGCGGATCACTGCGCCGGTACGGCGAGACGAAGCTCGCCCTGATCCTGCTCAGCGGAGAACTCGCGCGCCGGATGCCGCGGATCCACACCTACACGTTCGAGCCCGGCCTGGTCGCGACCGGGTTCAACTTGAACAACGGCCGGCTGATGAAGCTGATGATGGCGATGACCAAACCGTTCGCCCGCACCCCGGAACAGGGCGCCGAGACGATGGTCTGGCTGGCCACCTCCCCCGACGTGGCCGACGAGTCGGGGCTCTACTACTCGCGCGAACGGCGTACCGACCCGTCGGCGGCGGCGCAGGACCGGGCGGCCGCCGAGCGGCTGTGGACGACGCTGGAGGGACAGACTGCGCTACCGAAATGAATCCCGGGGCGGTATGGTTTTGGTATGAGTAAGCAGATCACTGTCCGGTTGCCGGACGACCTGGTCGACTTCATGGACGAGCTCGTCGCCACCGACAAGGCGACCAGCCGGGCCTCCGTGGTCGCTCGGGCGATGGAACGTGAACGCCGGCGCGAGCTGGCCGCGCGGGATCTCGCGATCCTCGCCGAGCACGGCGACTACCCCGACCTCGAAGGCCTGGCGCCGGCCGCCGCCGGCACGGTGCTGAGCGACCTCGACTGATGCGCCCGCTGCACATCGCCCGGCTCGACAAGCCTCGGCCGGTGGTGGTGCTGACGCGGGAACTCATCCGCCCCCGGCTGACCAACGTCACGGTCGCCCCCATCACCAGCACGATCCGCGGCCTGTCCACCGAGGTCCTGGTCGGCCCCGACAACGGCCTCGACCACACGAGCGCGATCTCCTGCGACAACATCCAGACGATCCCGAAGTCCCAGCTGGGCCGCCTGATCGGCTACCTCCACACCGACCAGGAGCCAGCCCTCGCCGAAGCCATCAACCTCGCCTTCGACCTGGAGCTGTAAAGCAAACCTGGAGCTCTAGAGCAACTCGCCCCGATGCGCCAGCACGTACGCCGATGCCGCGCGATAACCACCCGCGTGATCCTCTTCGGCATGTACGGCGAATGCCGGGTCAGCCGCCCGCACGCGTTCGTCAACCAAGCGCGGGGCGAGGTCGAAGCCGACGTGCTCGACATGCCGCAGCAGGGCGTGGGAGTTCGCCGTACCGCGGCGGCGGCGGACTGTGTCGCCCCGGCGGACCGGCTTCGAGAAGCGGCCGCCGGGGAGGACTTCGTCGGTCGTCAGGGTCAGCCCAGTTTCGAGATGTCGCGGACGGCGCCCTTGTCGGCGCTGGTGGCCATCGCGGCGTAGGTCTTGAGGGCGTTGGAGACCTTGCGCTCGCGGTTCTTCGGGGCGTAGACGCCGTTCAGCGCCGCCTCGCGGGCCGCCAGTTCCTCGTCCGAGACCAGCAGTTCGATCGAGCGGTTCGGGATGTCGATCTTGATCCGGTCGCCGTCCTGGACCAGCGCGATGGTGCCGCCGGACGCCGCCTCGGGCGAGACGTGACCGATCGAGAGTCCCGACGTACCGCCGGAGAAGCGGCCGTCGGTGATCAGGGCGCAGACCTTGCCGAGGCCGCGGCCCTTGAGGAACGAGGTCGGGTACAGCATCTCCTGCATGCCCGGGCCGCCCTTCGGGCCCTCGTACCGGATCACGACGACGTCGCCGGGCGTGACCTGCTTGGCGAGGATCTTCTCGACGGCCTCTTCCTGCGACTCGCAGACCACCGCGGGACCCTCGAACGTCCAGATCGACTCGTCCACGCCGGCCGTCTTCACGACACAGCCGTCGACGGCCAGGTTGCCCTTCAGGACGCCGAGACCGCCGTCCTTCGAGTACGCGTGCTCGCGGTCGCGGATGCAGCCGTTCGCGGAGTCGGTGTCGAGAGTCTCCCAGCGCTCCGACTGCGAGAACGCGGTCGCGGACCGCTTGCAGCCCGGCGCCGCGTGCCACAGCTCGACGGCCTCCGGCGACGGCGAACCGCCCCGCACGTCCCAGGTCTTCAGCCAGTCGTCGATCGAGTCGCTGTGCACGGTGTGGATGTTCTCGTTCAGCAGACCGGCGCGGTGCAGCTCGCCGAGGATGGCCGGGATGCCGCCGGCGCGGTGCACGTCCTCCATGTAGTACGTGCCCTGCGGGGCGACGTTCGGCGCGACCTTGGCCAGGCACGGAACCCGCCGCGAGACCGCGTTGATGTCGTCCAGGTCGAACCCGACCTCGGCCTCCTGCGCGGCCGCGAGCAGGTGCAGGATCGTGTTCGTCGACCCGCCCATCGCGATGTCCAGCGCCATCGCGTTCCCGAACGCTTCCTTGGAGGCGATGTTGCGCGGAAGCACGGTCGCGTCGTCGTTGTCGTAGTACCGCTTGGTGATCTGTACGACGGTCTCGCCGGCCTTCTCGTACAGCGCGCGGCGGGCGGTGTGCGTCGCGAGGACCGAACCGTTGCCCGGCAGCGACAGGCCGATCGCCTCGGTCAGGCAGTTCATCGAGTTCGCGGTGAACATGCCGGAGCAGGACCCACAGGTCGGGCAGGCGTTCTCCTCGATCCGCAGGATGTCGGCGTCGGAGACGTTCTCGTTGACGGCCTCGGACATCGCGTCGATCAGGTCCAGCTTGCGGACGGTGCCGTCGACCAGCGTCGCCCGGCCGGCCTCCATCGGGCCACCGGAGACGAACACGGTCGGGATGTTCAGCCGGAGCGCGGCGTTCAGCATGCCGGGGGTGATCTTGTCGCAGTTCGAGATGCAGACCAGCGCGTCCGCGCAGTGCGCCTCGACCATGTACTCGACCGAGTCCGCGATCAGGTCGCGGGACGGCAGGCTGTAGAGCATCCCGCCGTGGCCCATCGCGATCCCGTCGTCGACGGCGATCGTGTTGAACTCCCGCGCGATACCACCAGCCGCGTGAATGGCCTCGGAGACGATCCGGCCGACCGGCGCGAGGTGCGTGTGGCCGGGCACGAACTCGGTGAAGCTGTTCGCCACCGCGATGATCGGCTTCCCGAAGTCCTCCCGGAGTACCCCGGAGGCCTGCATGAGCGCGCGGGCGCCCGCCATGTTGCGGCCGTGGGTGACAGTGCGGGACCTCAGAGCAGGCACGACGAACATCTCCTAGCTAGGTGTGGCGTATCTCCTGATAGTGCCACGCCCGTCCGAATGACGGTATGCGGGTCCCGGATTCTGGAGCCGCGGTTTCTGTCGGTGGACGGTCCTAGCCTGAGGTCATGGCAGGGCTCGGGCATCACACCCGGACGGCGCATCCCGCGCTGCGCCCGTTCGTGGGCGACATCAGCGGATATGCGTACGCCGGTGATCCCCCCGAACTGCACCGCGGCCTGCCCTCGCGCCACCTCACACTCGTCATCACCCTCGACGAGCCACTCGGCGTCGCGTGGCCGGGCAGTCCGGTCGAGAAGTACGACGCACTCGTCGGCGGACTGCACTCGAGCGCGGTCCACATCGGGCAGACGCCGAGCCGCGCCGGCGTCCAGGTATCGCTCACTCCCCCGGCGGCGCGCGCGCTTCTCGGCCTGCCACCGGGGGCACTCGCATCGACGGTGGTCGGTCTCGACGAGGTCCTCGGTCGACCCGCGCGCGAGCTGACCGAGCAACTGCGCGAGTCGCCGAGTTGGGACACACGCTTCGACCTGTTCGAGAACCTGCTGCTGCGTCGACTCGACGAGACCCGTCTCGGACGCGTCCGGCCGGAGCTCGGGTGGGCGTGGCAGCGACTGTGTGCGGCGGGCGGCGCAATCGGCGTACAGGAACTGGCGAGTGAGGTCGGATGGAGTCGGCGGCACCTCACCGATCGGTTCACCGCGGAGTTCGGTCTGCCACCGAAGGTCGCGGCGCGGGTACTGCGCTTCGAGCGCGTCACCGGACGACTGCGGCGGCAACCGAAGATCCGGCTGTCCGACCTCTCGGCCGCCGTCGGGTACGCCGACCAGGCGCACCTGACCCGCGAGTTCCGGGCGATCGCGGGCTGCTCGCCACGGCAGTGGATGCGCGAGGAACTGCCGAACCTGTCGAGTAATCCACAGGCATCGGCGATCGCGCCAGCATCGTCGGCGCGATCTCACTAAACTCGCCGAGGTGAGCCAGATTTCCGAACTGCCCGACTCCGAAGCCCTTCAGGTCCTCCGGCGGGTGTTCGGGTACGACGCCTTCCGCGGCGAGCAGGCCGACATCATCGACACCGTCGTCGCCGGCGGTGACGCGCTGGTGCTGATGCCGACCGGTGGCGGCAAGTCGCTGTGCTACCAGATCCCGTCCCTGGTCCGCTCCGGCGTCGGTGTGGTGATCTCGCCGCTGATCGCGCTGATGCAGGACCAGGTCGACGCGCTGACGGCACTCGGCGTTCGCGCCGGATTCCTGAACTCCACACAGGACTTCGAGCAGCGGCGTGAGGTCGAGCAGGCGTTCCTGGCCGGCGAGCTCGACCTGCTGTACCTGGCGCCCGAGCGGTTGCGGGTCGACGCGACGGTGCGGCTGCTCGACCAGGGCAAGATCGCGCTGTTCGCGATTGACGAGGCGCACTGTGTGTCCCAGTGGGGCCACGACTTCCGGCCCGACTACCTGATGCTGTCCGAGTTGCACGAGCGCTGGCCCGACGTACCGCGGATCGCGTTGACCGCGACGGCGACCGAGGCGACGCACCAGGAGATCGCGACCCGCCTGAATCTGTCCGACGCGAAGCATTTCGTCGCGAGCTTCGACCGGCCGAACATCCAGTACCGGATCGCCCCCAAGGACAACCCGCAGCGGCAGCTCCTCGATCTGCTGCGCACCGAGCACGCGGGTGACGCGGGCATCGTCTACTGCCTGTCCCGCAACAGTGTCGAGAAGACCGCGGCCTTCCTGACCCAGAACGGGATCGAGGCCGTGCCGTACCACGCCGGTCTGGACAGTCGGACCCGTGCGACGAACCAGTCGCGGTTCCTGCGCGAGGACGGGCTGGTCGTGGTCGCGACGATCGCGTTCGGGATGGGGATCGACAAACCGGATGTCCGGTTCGTCGCGCATCTCGATCTGCCGAAGTCGGTCGAGGGCTACTACCAGGAGACCGGTCGCGCGGGGCGGGACGGACTGCCGTCGACCGCCTGGCTGGCGTACGGGCTCCAGGACGTCGTGCAGCAGCGGAAGATGATCGACACGTCCGAGGGCGACCTCGCGCATCGGCGCCGGCTCAGCTCGCACCTCGACGCGATGCTCGCGCTGTGCGAGACCGTCCAGTGCCGGCGGTCGCAACTGCTCGCGTACTTCGGTCAGCACGGTGACGCCTGCGGCAACTGCGACACCTGCCTGACGCCGCCCGAGTCCTGGGACGGGACGATCGCGGCGCAGAAACTGCTATCCACGGTGTACCGGTTGCAGCACGAGCGCGGTCAGAAGTTCGGTGCCGGCCAGCTGATCGACATCCTGCTCGGCAAGGAGACCGAAAAGGTCAAGCAGTTCCGGCACGAGCAGTTGAGCGTGTTCGGGATCGGCACCGACCTGAAGGACACCGAGTGGCGCGGGGTGATCCGGCAGCTGCTCGCGTTGCGGTTGCTCGCGGTCGAGGGTGACTACGGCACGCTGGTGCTGACCGAGGAGAGCGCCGAGGTGCTCGGCCGGCGGCGCGAGGTGATGATGCGCCGCGAGCCCGAGCGGGTGCGCTCCAAGTCCAGGTCGTCCGGCGGCAAGAAGGCGGCGGTCGATCTGCCGCCCGAGGCAGCGCCGGTGTTCGAGCGGTTGCGCACGTGGCGGGCAGCGGTGGCGAAGGAGCAGGGCGTCCCGGCGTACGTGATCTTCCACGACGCGACGCTGCGGCAGATCGCGACCGAAATGCCGTCCTCGCTGGCCGAGCTCGGCAGCATCAGCGGCATCGGCGAGAACAAACTGGCCAAGTACGGCGAGGGCGTCCTGGAGGCACTCACCGCGGAGTGATGTCGAATCGGCCGTCGGCGCTTCGACGCGAAGACAGGAGGGCAGGGAAGAACCGTGCCCGCGGAGCGAAGGAGAACGCTCATGTCTTCATCCGTGCTGTTGATGTCGATGTCCGTCGACGGCTACATCGCGGCGCCGAACGACGGGCCGGACAACCCGGGCGGCGACGACTTCATGCGGCTGCACCAGTGGTACCAGGACACCGACGGCGAGTTCGGCCGTCCGACAGGTGACGCCGGTGCCATCTGGGACGAGCTGCACGCGACCGGCGCAGTACTGGTTGGTCGGCGTACGGCGGAACAGGTCGACTACTACGGCGGCGACCACCACGGCGTACCGATCTTCGTGGTGAGTCACGATCCGGGCCGGGTGAGCTACGAGAACGTGCCGCGGCGCATCGAGCTGGAGATCGTTCGAGTGATCGACACGGCGCAGGCCACCCACATCCGGTACCGAGTCCGGGGCTCAGCTGAGTAGGGGTTGGAGCGCATCGGTGAGGTCGCCCATGCGCCGGCCGATGTTGCGGTCTCCGTCGGCGAGGATCAGGGCGATCGAGACGTGCTTGTCCGGGATCACCACCAGCAGGCTGGTGTGGTCGGGTGAAATGCCGGCGTGACCGTAGGCGTCGCCGATGCCGAACTCCCGGGTGAACCGCATCGTCCCGAGTCCGTACTCGCCGTCGCCGGCGGTCATCTGGTCGACCAGGTCGAACGGGATCACGCGACCGCCGTACAGCTGGTATCCCCAGCGGGCGACCGTCGGCGCGTCCGCCGCGGCGCCGCCGAACGCGGCCCCGGCACTCGCGAACGCCCGGCACGGGACGTAGCCGTCCGGCGCGCCACAGGATTCGTTGGCGTCACCCACCACCGGCGACTCCGGCTTCTCACCGTCCTGGAAAGCCACGTGCGGCAACCGCGCCGGCGTGGCCAGGTCGTGGCGAAGAGCAACGGCGAGCGGCTCGCGGGTGACGTTCTCGATCAGCATGCCGAGCAGCGCGTAGCTGGGATTGCTGTAGCTGTAGTCGCCGTCCGGTGAACCAACCGTTGACGTGTAGTAGTCCAGCGGCTGCGCGAGTGTCCAGTGCTTGGCCGGCGCCGCGGCAACTGCCCTGTCCATCCGCTCGTAGTCGGACTCCTGGAAGTCCTGAACGCCGGAGGTCATCGCGAGGTGCTGACGAACGGTCGCACTGTTGGCGGTCAGCCTGTGGCGGACGTACCGCGAGATCGGCAGGTCCAGGTTGATCTTCCCTTCCTGCGCGAGCCGCAGTACCTCGGCGGCGACGAACGTCTTCGTAATGCTCGCGATCCCCATGCTGGTGTCCGGGCGCAACGGCGTACCGCGGGCGTCCTTGCCGACAGCGCCTGACCACGTCCAGTGATCGGTGACCACGGCGGCCGTAGCGCCGCTCGCCCCGGACGGGCTGTCCGGGAACTCCGTGATCCGCGAGAGCGCCGTCTGCAAAGCCCGTGCTCGCGCCGGGTCGAGGGTCTGCACACCGGGCTCCGGGAAACTACGGGCCGACGGCGTGCCGGGCGAGGGTACCGGCTCGTCTCCCCCACCAGAGCACCCCACCAACGCAATCACCAGGAGGGCGGTTGCGCTCCACCTCATCTTCCGATGATGCCACCGAATCCCGGCTTGGCTAGGTCGTCCAGGCGACCGTGGGCGCCAGGGCGGCGAAGTCCTGGAGGAGGTGGGAGCGGCGGGTGGCCGTCCACGCCAGGCAGACGGTGTTGTGGGCCAGGTTGCCGACGGGAACCGCGACGACGTCGGAGCGCTGATAGAAGGTGGCGACCGAGAGCGGGATGATCGAGACGCCGCGACCGGTGGCGACGTGCTCGAGTTTCTCCTCGACACTGCGCATGGCGGGCACCGGCTTGGCCGTTCCGGTGCGGAGTTCGACCGCGATGTCCCGCCACTCCGGTACGGCGTCCGGGTCCTGCAGCAGGTGCTCGTCCGCGAGATCGGTGATGTCGATCGCCAGCTTGCCCGCCAGCCGGTGTCCGGTCGGCAGCATCGCGACCCGTGGCTCCTCGAACAACGGCCGAACCGTCAGCCCCGCTTGATCGATCGGCAGCCGCACCACGCTCACGTCGGCCCGGCCGTCCCGCAGTACGTCGACCTGGTCGTTCCACGTCGACCGGATCAGCTCGACCTCGATCTCGGGATGCAGCGCGCCGAACGCGCGGACCGCCTCGGTCACCGTGAGCCCCGGCATGAAACCGATCGTGAACGTCTTCGCACCGCGCGCCGCCCTGGCCACCCGACGGCGGGTGGCGTCCGCGCCGGCGAGCAGCGGGCGGGCATCGTCGAGCAACTGACGTCCGGCCGCGGTCAACTCGGTACTGCGTTTCGTGCGGACGAACAGTTGCGCGCGAAGCTCGTCCTCAAGCGCGCGGATCTGCCGGGACAGCACCGGCTGCGCGATGTGCAGGCGCTCGGCGGCGCGGCCGAAATGCAGTTCCTCGGCGACGGCGACGAAGTACCGGAGCTTCCGGAGGTCGAGATCCATAATACCTTCAGGGTATTACAGCGGCCGGAACAGGTCTTGGACGGCCGGGCCCGGGCCGCCGCATCGTAGGAAGCGAAATCCCTTCCCACGAAAGGCAGTTCAGTGACTCTGCAGGATCAGCGCGTCGTCGTCCTCGGCGGTACGTCGGGTATCGGCCTGGCCACCGCACAACTCGCCGCGAGCGCCGGCGCCACCGTGATTGTTGCCTCCAGCAACCCTGAGTCGGTGAAGCGGGCTGTCGAGATGCTCCCGGGCTCGGCCACCGGTGCGACCGTCGACCTCACCGATGCCGGCGCTGTCGCCGCGTTCTTCGCCGAGCTCGATCCGTTCGACCACCTGGTCTTCACCGCCGGGGAGGCGTTGACGTTGCTCGAGGTCGGCTCGATGGATCTGGCCCAGGCGCGAACGGCCTTCGAGCTGCGGTACTTCGGCGCGCTCGGTGCGGTGAGTGCCGCCGTACCGAAGATCCGTCCTGGCGGTTCGATCGTCCTCACCACCGGCGCCGCCGGGGACCGTCCCGGGCCCGGCTGGTCGGTCGCCGCGAGCATCTGCGGCGCGATGGACTCGCTCACCCGCGCACTCGCCGTCGAGCTGGCGCCGCTGCGGGTGAACGCGGTCAAACCCGGCGTCGTCCGCACGCCACTGTGGCGCGACGCCCTCGACTACGACGAGACCGCCCGCCACCTCCCCGTCCAACGCGTCGGCGAACCGGAGGACATCGCCGCCGCCTACGTGTACCTGATGAACCAGCCGTACGCGACCGGTTCCATCCTCACCGTCGACGGCGGCCACGTCCTGGTGTGAGGCAGAGTGGGGGCGTGACTCGCACTCTGATCACCGGTTCGGCCGACGGCCTCGGGCAAATGGTTGCGCGTGAGCTCGTCGACCAAGGGCATGAGGTCGTCCTGCACGCTCGCAACGAGCAACGCGCGGCTGACGCGACAGCAGCCGTGCCGGGTGCCGCGGCGGTGCTGGTGGGTGATCTCGCGAGCATCGCCGAGACCCGAAAGGTGGCGGAGCAGGCGAACGCGTCGGGTCGATTCGATGTCGTCGTACACAACGCGGCGGTCGGAGACCAGGAGCCACGGGTCGAGACAGCCGACGGTCTGGAACACGTCTTCGCCATCAACGCGCTGGCGCCGTACCTGCTGACCGCGTTGATCGACCGGCCGGACCGGCTGATCTATCTCAGCTCCGGGATGCACGAGGGCGGCGACGTCGAGCTTGACGATCTCCAGTGGGTACGGCGCCGGTGGCGCGGAGCGCAGGCGTATGCGGACTCCAAGTTGTACGACGTACTGCTGACGTTCGCCGTCGCTCGGCTGTGGCCGGACGTGCTGTCCAACGCGGTAGACCCCGGCTGGGTGCCGACGAAGATGGGCGGGCGCGGGGCGCCAGGTGATCTCGGGCAGGCGCATCTGACGCAGGTCTGGCTGGCGACAGCCGCAGGCACCGGAAGTGGCAGGTATTACTACCATCAGCAGCCGCACCGGACGCATCCGATGGCCGCGGATCGCGAGACGCAGGACGCGTTTCTGGGCGTCTGCGCCTCGCTCTCGGGAGTGCGGCTGCCTGTGTGAGGTCAGACCTGGGAGATGTAGAGGCGGTTGCCGTCTGGGTCGTGGAGGCTGAACATCGGGGGGATGCCGGGCCACTCCAGCAGGTCGTCGGTGTCGACGCCGGTGTCGCGGAAGTGCTGGTGGGCGGTCTTGGCGTCGGGGCTGGCCATGCGGATGCCGGTGTCGACGCCGGCCGGGATGCCTTCCTTGGCAGGGACCAGCGCGATGCTGCCCGACGATCCCGCCGAGCCTGCCGGGGAGACGACGATCCAGCGGCCGCCGAATTGTGGCAGCGGCGCGTCCATCAACAGTTCGAAGCCGAGCTTCTCGGTGTAGAACTCCAGCGCACGGTCCTGATCGGTCACCGGTACGCCGACGGTCCGGATCTCGCTGATGTGGTTCATCGTGGTGCTCCTTGTCCTGAGGAGGTGCTTTCACTCAAGAGGTAGAAGCCGGGCGAGCGTTTTCGACATCGTCCGGAAAAGAATTCCGCAGCCCGTAGACGACCAGGAACTGATCGGGCTCGTCGAGTACGGCGACCACCTCGTAGTCGACCGTCAGTCGGCCCAGCGTCGGGTGGTTCAGGTACTTCTCGCCGGACACGTGCCGCCGTACCTCCCGCCGGGACCAACGGGCGGCGAAGTCCGGACTCTCGCGCAGCAGGTCGTCGACCAGGGCGCGAAAGGCCGGGTCGTCGACGAGATGCCCGGCGGCGGTGCGCAGGTGCGCGACGGTGTCGTCGGCCACCTCCGGCCAGTTCGGAAAGATCTCCCGGGAAGTCGGGTCGCAGAACACGTACCGCGCGTTGTTCGGCCGCCTGTTCTGCTCACCGGGCTCGGGCAGCCGACCGGGGAACAGCCGCAGCGCGTACTCGTTCCAGGCGAGCACGTCGCCGATCCGCCCGAGGACCAGCGCGGCAGTGCGCGGTTGCAACAGGTCCATCATCCGGAGCGCCGATCGGGACACCTGTTCCGCAGCCACCGGAGTCTGTGCACCGGCGAGCGCCCGGAGGTGACGGGCCTCGTCCGAGGTGAGCTGCAGGATCCGGATCAGCGCCGCGAGCACACTGTCCGACGGATGCGCCGCGTTCCCCTGTTCGAGGCGGGCGTAGTACCCGACGCTCAGCCCGGCGAGTTCGGCGATCTCCTCGCGCCGCAGACCCGGCGTACGGCGGGGAGGGCCGTCGATCAGGCCCGCGGCGGCCGGGGTGAGGCGCGACCGGCGCTCCCGCAGGAACGCGCCGAGCTCGAGCTGCCGGTTCATGTATTCCTTCCTGACTGCACCTGACAGGTGTACCCGGAGTCACCCGGAACCGCCCACGGTAGTCCTATGCCCGTACGCCGCTCCGCGCTCGTCCCCGCCGCGCTCTCGTTCTTCCTGGTCACCCTGAACGCGTCGATGACCACCACCGCACTCCCCTCGATCGGCCGTGATCTGACCGGCCCTGGCCTGTCCTGGGTACTCACCGGATACTCGCTCGTCTTCGCGCTCTGCCTCCTGCCCGCGGGCGCCTGGGCCGATCGCATCGGGCCCGCCCGGGCCTTCACCGCCGGCGTCAGTGTGTTCGCGGCGACGTCAATCGTTTGCGCACTCGCCCCCGATCTCCGGGTGCTGCTGATCGCCCGAGCACTCCAGGGTGCCGCGGCGGCCGTCGTCCTCCCGGCCGGGCTGTCGCTGCTCAACGGCGACACGACCTCGCGCGCCCGGGATGTCGGCCGCTGGGCTGCCGCCGGTGCCGTCGCGCTGGTGGTCGGCTCGCCTCTCGGCGGCGCCGTCACCTCCGGGCTCGGCTGGCAGGCCACCTTCTGGCTGAACCTGCCGGTCAGCCTGATCGTCCTCGCCACCGCCGCCGGTCATCGCGAACCTGCCGCCCTGGCCAGCACCACCTCCGGTGTGACGACCCTCCTCCGCTCGGCACCGGTCCTACTCAGCTCGGCGACCGGCTTCGCGCTGAACTTCGCATCGTACGGCGCGATCTTCGTCGTCACGTTTCTCCTGCAGCAGGAGCTCGGACACTCCGCATGGACGACCGGCCTGGTGTTCGTCCCGATGACGCTGCTGATCATCCCCGCGAACCTCGCCGCCGGTCAGCTCGGCGCCCGACTCGGAGTCAACCGCACGATGCTCCTCGGTCAGGCGCTGATGGCCGTGGGCCTGCTCGGTCTCTGCTTCGCCGATACAGCGATCTGGCAACTAACCGCCTGGTTGCTTCCGATCGGTGCCGGCGCCGGACTCGTGGCACCAACCGCGACGACCTTGATGCTCAACGGTGTGCCAACGGATCGCAGTGGTCTCGGCTCCGGGCTCTTCAACGCCGCACGTCAGTTGGGCAGCGGTGCCGCGCCCGCGATCTTCGGGGTGCTGCTTGCCGGTGCGCACTTCATGACCGGCTTCCGCATCAGCCTGGTGCTCGCCCTGATCGTCATCGCGCTTCCCGCCGTCTTCCGTCCGCGAGTATTGGTCGCGTGCGCATGAACTACGAGAACGCGGGCGGCCCCGGTACGCCGGTGGTCGCGCTGCACGGCACGTTCGGGCGCGGACTGACCTTCGCGGCCCTCGCCGAAGCGCTGGCCCCGGACTACCGCGTGATCGCCCCAGACCTCCGCGGACACGGCGGTTCGGCGACCGCTAGCTACGACTTCAGCCGTGAGGCGTTCGTTTCCGATGTGGCGGAGTTCATCGAGGAGCTGGAGTTGGGTCCGGCCTTCGTGATCGGGCATTCGCTCGGCGGCGTCACGGCGTACCAGCTCGCGGCGCGCCGGCCCGAGCTCGTGCGCGCGGTGGTGATCGAGGACGTCGGCGCGGTGCCGGGCGACGCGGTGCTGGACGTGACCGGCTGGCCGCGCCGGTTCGCAACGCCCGCCGACGCTGCCGAGTTCTTCGCCGGCACGCCTGCTCCGGAGTACTTCCTGGAGAGCGTCGGCGACGACGGGGCGCTGCTGTTCGACCTCGACGACATGATGGCCGTCCAGCGCGGGAACGTCGGCGACTGGTGGGGCGACTGGCTCGCCGTACGACAGCCCACGCTGTTGCTCCGGGCAACAAACAGCTTCCTGCTGGACGCCGCGCACGCCGCCGAGATGGTCCGTCGCCGGCCCGGGACCGAGTTCGTCAGCTTCGACGGCACCGGGCACTGGATCCACAGAGAAGCCCCGGACGCCTACGCGCAGGCGGTCCGGGGCTTCTTCGAGCGGGCTACTTCGCGACGACCCGCAGGCTGAACTCGGCCTCACCATCACCGGTCGACCGGGTCACGATGCCGGCCGAGCGGAGCGCGGCCAGGTCCTTGTTGTCGGCGAGCCGTGAGCTGACCGCGCTGGCGGCCTCGAAGTCGACGTACCCGATCATCACCGCGCCCTTGGTGTCCGGCAGGGCCTGCTTGAAGTTCTCGGTGCCGCCGAGGTTGCCGCCCTTCAGCACCTGCTCCGCGTAGTCCTTGCTGGTCGAGACCACGAACGTGTCGTCGTCCTTGGCGGTCTCGATCGGGATGTTCTGCGACGAGCGCTCGCGCAACAGCGTGGTCAGCTTCTGCACCACCGGCTCGGCCTTCGCCGGGTCGGTCTCCATCCGGGCCGCGATCTTCGGGCCGTCCGCGGTGTCCTTGTCGATGCCGACCGCGAGGTTCTTGCCGGCCAGGCTCTTCAGATCGTCCGGCAGGGTCAGCCCGGTCTCCTCGGTGATCCGGTCGAGCATCGGCTTCAGGTTCTCGCCGCCCGCCTTCTGCACCTGCTGCCAGATGGTGTCGATCAGGCTGTCGCCACCGGAGATCGCGACCGCGCCGGCCGTGCTGTCCGGAAGCTTCGAGATCAGGTCACCGGCATCGGCCGAGTTCACCTTGATGCTCTGGTCGCTGTGGCCGATGCCCTTGAGCTCGACGTACGACGAGTCGAACCGCAGCGCGATCGCACTGCTCGCGTCACCGAAACCGGCCAGCTGACCGGAGTCGACACGGCCGGTCATCGACGCGATCGCCTTCATGTCCGCCCACGCGGACACGAAGCCCTGCTCGCCGAGCTTGTCCATGTCGGCGCTGAACTTGGCGTTCTTGCTCAGCGGGCTGTCCTTGGCCGCGGCGACGGCCGAGTCGACGGTCGCCTGGTCCTCGGCGACCAGCATGTACCCGTTGCTGAACGCGCGCCCCGGCTTGTCCTTCTCGTTCGCGAGCAGCTTGTCCATGCCCTTGTTCGCGGCGTCCTCGTTCTTCACCTCGACCGCGACCACCGGGTTCGGACGCTTCTCGCCGTCGGTCGACGGGATCAGGGCCGCACCGGCCCGGTCACCGAGCCACGGCTTGATGTCCTTGTCGAAGTCGACGTCGGCGAGGTCGTCACCGGCGGACTTCTTGATCTGCTCGAACAGCTTCTGCTTCAGGTCGTCCTTCTCGCCGGAGAGACCGAGCTGCTCCTTCACCGACGGGAACTTCATCAGGAACCGGATCGCGTTGACCTTCTGGCCGGCCGACGGGTTCAGGTCCACCCGGGCGTACCCGACCGCGGTGCCGGGCAGCACGTCAGCGGGCTGCTTGCCGCCGCTGAGCTTGCCGTAGGCAAAGATTCCGCCGCCGGCCACGACCAGCACCATCGCCAGCGCGGCGACGATCGGGATCAGCTTGCCGCGCTTCTTCTTCGGCTCCGGCTGCCACTGCTGCGGCCCACCGAACCCCGGGCCCTGCGGCGGCTGCCCACCACCGACATGCATCTGCTCGTACGACGACTGTCCCGCCTGCCCGTACTGCGGCCCACCCTGCGGCGCCCCGCCGTACTGACCACCGTGCTGCGGACCACCCTGCTGCGGACCGCCGTACTGGCCGCCCTGCTGAGGACCACCGTGCTGAGGACCACCGTGCTGAGAGCCGCCTTGCTGCGGACCGCCGTACTGGGGTCCACCGTGCTGCGGGCCACCCTGCTGTCGGCCGCCGTACTGCTGCCCTTGCTGCGGGTGCATCGGCTGCTGCTGCGGGTAACGCTGCTGGCTGGGCGGCTGCTGCCCCTGCTGCGGCGGGCGGCCTTGCTGCGGCCACTGGTTCTGACCCTGGCCCTGGTTCTGGCCGTACTGGGGCTGCGGGCCGCCGGCACCTGGGTACTGCGGCGGTCGGTTCTGGTCGGACATATGCTCCCTCGCTGGCTCCGGTGGCCTCACCCAACCGGACCTGCAAGGCTAGTGGACCGGCGGTGCAGGCTCTGACGCAGCAGGTTGCGAAGTGGTTGCAACCGGGTCGGCCCGCCAGGTCGTGGCCGCGATGATCGCGCACGCCAGCGCCGCGCCGACCAGCCAGGCGAGCAACGGCGTCCAGGTGTGCAGCTCGAGCGGCGCGGGGACCAGGTCACCCGGGTGCGCCGCCTGCAGCCGCGGCTTCAGCGGATCGTGCCCGAGCAGCATGCCGACACCCCAGCAGACGCCGGACCCGAGGCAGGCGCCGAGGGCAACGATCGCCACCGACCACGGACCGTAGTTCCGCAGCCACCAGAACAGCGCCGCCCCGAGCACGATCGCGGCGACGAACCCGATCGCGGTGAACGTCCCGTCCGGCCCGAAGATCCGGGTCATCTGCTCCTCACCCAGCGCGCCGCCCTGCTCGTCCACGGTGTACTTCGCCAGCGGCGAGAACTGCTGCCACGCCCAGCCGGCCACCACACCGGCGGCCAGGAACACCACCACGGTCACCAGGATCGCCTTCGCCCACGGCATCGCCGGCTCGGCGGCCGGCGGCGCCCCGAACAGGTTGCTCGACGGCGGCGCCCCGTACGGAGACGGGTGCGCTGCCGGCTGCTGTGACGGCTGCGACGAAGGCTGGGGAGACTGCGGTTGACTCACGTCGACAGTGTGACGCATCGGTTCCAGATCCGGTCCGCTGGGCCGGTCAGCCGGCCAGGCAGGACGGACCGAGAAGCGCCTTCAGGTCGGCCATCAGCGCCGAGGTCGGCGTCACCCGGAAGCGATCACCGATCCGCATCACCGTGGTCTTCTGCCGCGCCTGCAGCCGGAGCTGGACCTCGGTCATCCCCGGGTGCGACTGCAGGACGTCGCGCAACTGGTCGACGACCGGCTGGGTGCAGCGCGTGACCGGCATCGTGATCACCACCGGGCCGCTCGGTCCCTCGGTCAGGTCCGGCACCACAACCTCGTCGCCGCTCAGCTCGAGCCGGTCCTCACGACGGCGTACCCGGCCCTTCATCAGGATGATCGCGTCGTTGCTCAGCAGGTGCGCGTGCAACTGGTACGCCGAGGAGAACATCATCACCTCGATCGAACCTTCCAGGTCCTCGATGGTGACGATCGCGTAGATGTCGCCGCGCTTGTTCACCTTCCGCTGCACCGCGGTGACCAGGCCGCCGATCGTCACCCGGCTGCCGTCCGGACGGTCCTCGTCCGCGAGCAGCTGACCGATCGTGCAGTCCGAACCGTTGGTGAGCACGTGCTCGACACCGAACAGCGGGTGGTCGGACACATACAGCCCCAGCATGTCGCGCTCGTGCGCGAGCTTGGTCGCCTTGTCCCACTCCTCGATCTCGGGAACGGTGACGGTCAGCCGGCTGTTGCCCTCGCCCTCGTCGGCGTCGTCGTCGCCCATCGAGAACAGGTCGAACTGGCCGTGTGCCTCGTTCCGCTTCAGGTCGATGGCCTCGTCGACGGCCTGCTCGTGCACCGCGACGATCGCCCGCCGGGCGTGGTTCATCGAGTCGAACGAGCCGGCCTTGGCCAGCGACTCGATCACGCGCTTGTTGCAGACCGGCAGCGACACCTTGTCGATGAAGTCGACGAAGTCGCCGAACCGGCCCTTCTCTTCGCGGGCCGCGACGATCTCGGCGACCACGTTCACGCCGACGTTGCGGATCGCGGACAGGCCGAAGCGGATGTCGGTGCCGACCGGGGTGAAGTTCGAGTCCGACTCGTTGACGTCCGGCGGGAGCACCTTGATGCCCATCCGGCGGCACTCGTTCAGGTAGATGGCCATCTTGTCCTTGTCGTCCTTCACGGACGTCAGGACGGCGGCCATGTACTCCGCCGGGTAGTTGGCCTTCATGTACGCGGTCCAGTACGAGACCAGTCCGTACGCCGCCGAGTGTGCCTTGTTGAACGCGTAGTCGGAGAACGGGAGCAGGATGTCCCAGAGCGCCTTGATGGACGCCTCGGAGTACCCGTTGTCCTTCATGCCCTCGGAGAAGCCGACGTACTCCGCGTCCAGCACCTCGCGCTTCTTCTTGCCCATCGCGCGGCGGAGCAGATCCGCCTTGCCGAGCGAGTAGCCGGCCAGGCGCTGGGCGATCTCCATCACCTGCTCCTGGTACACGATCAGGCCGTAGGTGACACCGAGCACCGGCTCTAGCGGCTCGGCGAGCTCGGGGTGCGGGTAGCTGATCTCCTGCAGGCCGTTCTTCCGGAGCGCGTAGTTCGTGTGGCTGTTCGCACCCATCGGGCCCGGCCGGTACAGCGCCGTACTCGCGGAGATGTCCTCGAAGTTGTCGGGCTTCATCAGCCGCAGCAGCGCCCGCATCGGCCCGCCGTCGAACTGGAACACGCCGAGCGTGTCACCGCGCGCCAGCAGGTCGTACGTCGGTTTGTCGTCGAGGTCCTTGCTCAGTTTGTCCAGGTCGATCTGGATCCCGTGCGCGGCCTCGATGTTCTTGACCGCGTCGTCCATGATCGTCAGGTTCCGCAGACCCAGGAAGTCCATCTTGACCAGGCCGAGCGTCTCGCAGCTCGGGTAGTCGAACTGGGTGATGACCTGGCCGTCCTGCTCGCGGCGCATGATCGGGATCAGGTCGATCAGCGGCTCGCTGGACATGATCACGCCGGCCGCGTGCACACCCCACTGGCGCTTCAGGTTCTCCAGGCCGCGGGCGGTGTCGACGATCTTGCGGACGTCCTGATCGGACTCGTACAGCCCGCGGAACTCGCCGGCCTCGGAGTACCGCTTGTGCTGCGGGTCGAAGATGCCCGACAACGGGACGTCCTTGCCCATCACCGCGGGCGGCATCGCCTTGGTGATCCGGTCACCCATGGCGAACGGGTAGTCCAGCACCCGGCCGGCGTCCTTGATCGCCTGCTTGGCCTTGATCGTGCCGTACGTGACGATCATCGCGACCCGGTCGTCGCCGTACTTCTCGGTGACGTAGCGGATCACCTCGGGGCGGCGACGGTCGTCGAAGTCGATGTCGAAGTCCGGCATCGACATCCGTTCCGGGTTCAGGAAGCGCTCGAAGAACAGACCGTGGAGCAGCGGGTCCAGGTCGGTGATCTTCATCGCGTACGCACACATCGAACCGGCACCGGAACCACGGCCCGGACCGACCCGGATACCGTTCGCCTTCGCCCAGTTGATGAAGTCGGCGACGACCAGGAAGTACCCGGCGTACCCCTTCGAGACGATGACCTCGATCTCGTAGTCGGTGCGCTTACGGACGTCGTCGGGGATCCCGGCCGGGTAGCGGTGGTGCAGACCGGTCTCGACCTCGGAGACGAACCAGGACTCCTCGTTGTGCCCCTCCGGGCAGGGGAAGCGCGGCATGAACCGGCCCTCGCCCTCGGTGAAGCCGACATCGCACTGCTCCGCGATCAGCAGCGTGTTGTCACACGCCTCCGGGAGCTCCTTCCAGACCTCGCGCATCTCGGCCGGCGTCTTCAGGTAGAACTGGTTGCCGTCGAACTTGAACCGGTTCGGATCCGAGAGCGTCGAGGCCGACTGGACGCACAACAGCGCGGCGTGCGAAGTTGCGTCCGCCTGGTGGGTGTAGTGCAGGTCGTTGGTCGCGAGCAGCGGCAGGTTCAGATCCTTCGCCAGCCGCAGCAGGTCCTGCTGCGTCCGGCGCTCGATCTCGATGCCGTGGTCCATCACCTCGCAGTAGAAGTTCTCCGCGCCGAAGATGTCCCGGAACTCGGCCGCCGCCTCGACGGCCTCCTTGTACTGCCCGAGCCGCAGCCGGGTCTGCACCTCGCCACCCACGCACCCGGTGGTCGCGATCAGGCCCTGGCCGTAGGTCTGCAGCAGTTCGCGGTCCAGCCGGGGCTTGAAGTAGTAGCCCTCGAGGCTCGCCAGCGACGCCATCTTGAACAGGTTGTGCATCCCGCCGGTGTTCTTGGCGAGCAGCGTCATGTGCGTGTACGAACCGCCACCGGAGACGTCGTCGCCGCTGTTGCTCGCGTCGCCCCAGCGGATCCGCTTGCGCTCGGTGCGGTGGGTCTGCGGTGTCAGGTACGCCTCGACGCCGATGATCGGCTTGACGTCGTACTTCTTCGCGGTCTTCCAGAACTCGTAGGCCCCGAACACGTAGCCGTGGTCGGTGGTCGCGAGGGCCGGCATCCCCGCCTCCTGGGCGGTTTTGAACAACTCGTCGATCCGCGCGGCGCCGTCCAGCATCGAGTACTCGGTGTGGACATGCAGGTGGACGAAGCTGTCACTGGACGCCATATCGACGCAGACCTCCCAGGGCGTGAACGAGGTGGACCGACACAGCGTATGCGGCGCCGTGGACAGTTCTGAATCGGCTCACCGCGCACGGCCCCCGGCGCCCGCTATCCGGTCACAATGGTGGGGCCGACCTGGCGCCGAGCAGGGGGCTCAGGGACGCCAGGTCAGCCGGTTCACGTGCCGCCTGGCAGGAGAGTCCAGATGGCACTGTTCGGGGGCACCTTCTCGCCGGTGTCAGGGTCGCTCGCGAGAAGGAGGGAGCCGCCGG
Organism: Kribbella sp. NPDC054772; assembly: GCF_053611945.1. Classification (NCBI taxonomy): domain Bacteria; kingdom Bacillati; phylum Actinomycetota; class Actinomycetes; order Propionibacteriales; family Kribbellaceae; genus Kribbella; species Kribbella sp. NPDC054772. The sequence continues at coordinate 337,727 of NZ_JBSHBJ010000002.1, forward strand.
CCGGGCTGCAGACCGGGCGCGACGAGCAGTTGACGACGCAGGCGAATCCGTCGCCACGCGTGAACGCGAGTACGCCGGGCTCCGATGGCAGCCAGGTCAGATCGCCGGACGCCAGCGCCGGGATCCGGTGCCGCAAGGCCAGTGCCTCGCGATAGAGGTGCAGCATCGAGTCGCCGCTGGCCAGCAACCGATCCGCCGCATGGTCGGCGAACCAGTCCGGCTGGGGCAGCCACGCTGTCCCTCGGGTGCCGTCCGGGGAGAACCCGAACGAGGTGTCTGCCGCCGTCCACGGCAGCGGCACCCGGCAACCGTCCCGCCCGCGCCGGACACCACCACTGCGGTGGAACATCGGATCGGCCAGCTGATGCTCCGGGAGGTCCGTGACCTCCGGCAGCCCCAGCTCCTCGCCTTGGTAGAGGTACGACGACCCCGGCAACGCGAGCATCAGCAGAGCCGCGGCACGCGCTCTGGCCAGGCCGAGGGTGAGATCACCGGGTCCCTCACCCGGTGCGCCGCCGGCATACCGGGTGACCGACCTCGGCATGTCGTGGTTGTTCAGGACCCAAGCCACCGACGACCCGGATCCGGTGAACGTCCCGAGACCCCGGTCGATCACGTCACGCAGTCCCTGATCGTCCCACTCCGCCCGGAGGAACTCGAAGAAGAAGGTTTGATGCAGCTCGTCCGGACGCTGGTACTGCGCGAGCTGCTCGGCGTCCAGCAGGCCGACCTCGCCGACGAGGACCCGCTCGCGACCGGTCCGCCAGGCGTACTCGTCCGCGATCGCTCGCCAACTGCGCCACACGTCGTGCACCTCCGGCTGGTTCCAGGCGTACGGGTTGACCGGATCGCCGGTGAGCTCGTCGTGCCCGGCATGCTCGTGGTCCGGCAGTCCGTCCGCCTTGTGCAGCCCGTGCGCCACGTCGATCCGCACACCGTCCACACCCCGATCCAGCCAGAAGCGCAGTACCTCCTCGAAGTACGCCGAGACGTCCGGGTGCCGCCAGTTGAAGTCCGGCTGTTCGGCCGCGAACGTGTGCAGGTACCACTGCCCGTCGGTGACCCGCTGCCACGCGGAACCGCCGAAGATGGACCGCCAGTTGTTCGGCGGCGACTCGCCGTACTCCCCCAGACCGTCGGCGAAGTGGAACCGGGCGCGCTCCGGACTGTCCGGGCCGGCCGCGAGCGCATCGAGGAACCAGGAGTGCTCGACGGAACAGTGGTTCGGCACGACGTCGACGATGACCTTGAGGTCGAGCAGGTGCGCGTCCCGGATCAGCCGGTCGAACGAATCGAGCGTTCCGTACTCCGGGTGGACGCCGCGGTAGTCCGAGACGTCGTACCCGTGGTCGTACTGCGGTGACGGATAGAACGGGTTCAGCCACAGGCCGTCGACACCCAGACTGCGCAGGTACGGCAGCCGGGCCCGGACGCCGTCCAGGTCGCCGATGCCGTCACCGTCGGAGTCGGCGAAACTGCGGACGTAGACCTGGTAGACAACAGCGCTTCGCCACCAGTCGCTCGTGCTGCATGAGGGACTCGGTGGGCGGCAGGGTTCGGCGGACATCGGGAGGGGCCTTCGTAACGTGCGAGGGAGGGGGCATCGCTGCCAGCCAACGATTCACGATCCGGACGCCACGGGCATCGGGACACCTACGGATCTGGCTACCTAGGTACCTGGCGATCCGGATGGTCGACGACCCACCGGGCGACCTGGGTGCGGGAGTTGAAGCCGAGCTTGCCGAGGATGTGCTCGACGTGGGTCTCGGCCGTGCGCGGGGAGATGACGAGACGGGCCGCGATCTCGCGGTTGCTCAGACCCTCGCCGATCAGCACCGCGACCTCGTGCTCGCGCCGGGTCAACCGCCCGGACATCCCCGGACCCGCAGATCGGTCGTGCTCGGTGTCCTGCCCCAGCGCGAGCGAGACTGCCTGCTCGAACGAGTACGTCGTTCCCCGCGCGAACGCCTCGTCGTACGCCGCGTCACCGATGGCGAGCCGGATGCGCGCCCCGGCCTGCGCATCGAACCGGCTGTACGGCGTCGTCTCGTCGATGTGGGCACCGCTTGACCGCCAGGCCGCCCAGGACGCACCCATCAGCCTGGCCGCATACCTGTCGGGCGCGAGCGACGCGACGCACCAGGACAAGGCCTGCAGGCCGAACCCGATGCCGGTCCGGTCGTTCAGCGGTTGCCACCACCGGATCGCGGTCCGAAACGCGTCGATCGCCTCCTCGAACCGCTCGTGGTCGCGCCAGAGCACCAGGCCGAGCCCTCGCAACGCGTAGGCCTTCGACGAAGCCGCGCCGTGGCTGTCCGCCAGCGTGTAGGCAGCCCGGCTGAACTCCTCCGCCCGCGGATCGCCGAGGAAGAAGTTCGTCGCCGCCAGCAGGATCAGGGCGTCGAACTCACCGAGATCGTGACCGGCCGCTCGGTAGCCCGCCAATGCTTGTTCGAGCTTGGCGCTCGACGCGGCAAGGTCGCCGTCGTGCAACAACGCGTGTCCAGTCACTTCCGCGATCTCGGCCCGGAGCAGGTCGTCGTCGTACCGCTCGGCAAGTTCCTCGCACTCGGCCAGCAGCGGGCCCAACTGCTCGGACTCACCGAGGAACATGGCGAAGTAGCTCGCGGTCCACAGCGCTCGGGCCCGCGCCGGAGTCTGCTCGGGCGCGGCGTCGAGGGCCCGGAGGAGGTACCGCAGGGCCTCGCGAGGGAAACCGGCGATCCAGTAGTTCCAGAGCGGCGCCGCGATCTCCAGCGCGACGGCGGCCTCACCTTCGGTGTTCAGGCAGAAGTCGAGCGCCGCCCGGAGGTTCTCGTGTTCCCGGCGCATCCGCAGGAACCAGTCGGCCTGGCGCGGACTGAAACTGTCCTCCTCCCATCGCCTGGCCAGTGTGCGGTAGTGGTCGCGATGACGGGCCTCGAACTCCCGGAGCCGTCCCACCTCGGCGAGCCGCTCACGGCCGTACTGGCTGATGGCTCCGAGCATGTCGTACCTGGCGACCGAGGGGTGGGCCGACATGGCCCGGGCGATGATCGACTTGTTCACCAGGGCGGCGACCAGGTCGACCACGTCGTCCCGCTCGATCTCGTCGCCCGAGCAGACCTGCTCGACACCCTCGAGATCGAAGCCGCCGGAGAACACCGCCAACCGCTCCCACAGCATTCGCTCGGTCGGCGAGCACAGGTCGTAACTCCAACCGATAGCAGCCTCCAGCGCCTGCTGGCGGGGAGGTGCCGCCTGCTTGCCGGTGGACAGCAGGCGGAAGCGGTCCTCGATCCGATCGAGGATCTCAGGCAAGGTGAGCGTCCGCGTCCAGACGGCCGCCAGTTCGAGAGCGAGCGGCAGGCCGTCCAGCCACCGGCACAGCTCGATCACCTGGGCACGATTGGTGTCGTCGATCGTGAACTCGGGCAGCCCGGCCCGGACCCGATCGGTGAACAGCAGAGGTGATTCGTACTGGTCGGCCTCGGCCGGCGAGGCATCCTCCGGTGGTGTCGACAGCGGCGGCACCACATGCACCAGCTCACCCTCGACACCCAGGACATGCCTGCTGGTCACGAGCATCCGAACCTCGGGTGCCGCCGCGAGCAACTTGCTCACGAGTACGGCGCACGCCTCGGCGAGCTGCTCGCAGTTGTCGAGCACGAGCAGCAGTTGCTTGTCCTCGAGGTACTCGGCCAGATCGGCGGTGGGGTTCGCCGAGACCTGGCTCAGCTCGAGCGCCCCGGCCAGCGTGTGCCCGAGCAGCGCCGGATCGTGGAGGGCCGCCAGCTCGACGAACCAGACTCCGTCGGCGAACGTCCGTCGTACCTCTGCCGCCATCCGCAAGGCCAGCCGGGTCTTGCCGACCCCACCGACACCGGTCAGCGTCAGCAACCGGGTGCTCGACAGCAACCGTCTGGTGTCCGCCAGTTCGCTACGCCGTCCGACGAAACTCGTCAGCTCGGCCGGCAGCCGCCCCCGGGCCGGTACCGCGGGCTTCGACTCCGCCATGCCTCAGCGTAGGACGGGGTCACAGCAGTTGGAACGGCGGACCCAGCGCCGAGCAGGGGTCTCAGGACGCCGGGTCCACCGGTCAGGCGACCGCCCGGTAGGAGGGGCCGGGCGGTGAGGGGACGCCACAGCAAGGCTGCCGACCGGGACCCGCCCAGCCATCGGGAGACCTACGGATCTGTCTACGTATCCCGGAGTTCCTACTGGGTGTCGACCAGGAGGTCGAGGGCGTGGTCCAGGTCATCGGGGTACTGCGAGGTGAACTCGACGTACTCGCCGCTGCCCGGATGGGTGAAACCGAGGCGCTCGGCGAGGACCGGGTCGGCACCGTACGTGAGGTCGCCGCAGCACGGATGGCCGATCGCGGACATGTGGACCCGGATCTGGTGCGTGCGGCCGGTCTCGCGAGCATCGAATTTCTCAGGGTCGCCGCGACCGATCGGCTGGCCAAGCGAGCCTTGCCGATCGATGTGTGGGACCAACTCTCACGCGAGGCCCGGGACTTGCTTCGACTGGCAGCGCCTGGGCAGGATGCCTGCCAGTACATTGCCCAGCGTTCGCTGCAGGCAACCATCAGCGGGATGCGTGATGCACTCGCGATGGTCGCGACGATCCGGCGACCGCCCAGCTGATGCGGAGCCGGATCGGTACCGTCTGGATTGTCCTTCCGCTCAACTACGGGCACGTCGTGCCGACCACGAGTCTGACGTCCAAACTGGAGGCTTGCGGCGCCAGCGTGCGGTATGTGCTGGTCGACTTCGCTGGCACGCTCACGACGGGTTCTCCCGCTGTACGGCTGCTCGCGCATCTCGATCTCGATTTCCAAGTCGTAGTCCTGCCTTTGCCGTCAGGGCGGTCTACAGAGGAGTGGGCCCAGCAGATGACGGAGGTCTGGGCCAGGCTGGGCGATACCATCGCGACCAGCCATCGGCCGGCGATCCTGTACGACAGGTACATACCGCAGGCGGCCCTGCTCGCCAAACTGCTCCGCATCCCGGCCGGTACGTTGTGTACAGACCTGCCCAACCGGCTCGATCTCCAGGTGCCGCCGGTCAACTCGAGCATCGTTCCGGGAAGCAGCTTGTCATCAGCTCGGCTGCTGCTCGCCTGGTCGGCGCTCTTGTACGCGAGCAGACGGCAAGCGCGAACAGCGTCGACGCGCCTCTCCGTTCAACACGCGTTCGTCATCTCGCTGTCGCAGCTCGCGGGCAAGTACGGCGTCCAGCTAGACCGTCCACCGGCACCGGTCAGTCTGCCGCCGTATCCTCTCCCTCGTCCTCCGGACACCGACGAGTTCGTATTCACCAGCACAGCGTTCGACTTCCGCCGTACCCGGGTCCGCGGTATCCATCGGCTGGGGCTTCTGATCGACAATCGGCGTCCCCCGGTTGACTTCGCCTGGGAGAAGCTTGATCCCGGACGAAAGCTGGTGTACTGCGCCTTCGGCACCGAACGCCTTGAAGGAGGCACCCACGACCACGCGTTCGACGTAGTCGCACGAGCCGCAGCAGAGTTGCCGGACCACCAAGTGGTTCTGGCAACAGGGAGTTCCACGGTTCCCAGCGAACTGCCCGAGAACGTCGTTCACTGTCGAGTGGCCCCACAGCTCCAGCTGATTCAGCGGGCCGCGCTGGTGATCTCACACGGTGGGTTCAATACCTTGAAGGAGGCTGCTGCGGCGGGCGTGCCCTCCCTTGTCCTGTCAGTATCCGGACCGGTGACGGACGCTGGTCGCAGCGGCGCTCTGGTCGAGTACCTCGGACTGGGGAAAGTCGTCCCAGGGCCACTGCTCCGGACCGCAGCTGTAATCGACGCGATCCGTGCGGTCCCGAGGTTTTCGTCTGCTTGTCGCGCGTTCGCGCGGGCAGAGAGACTTCTGACAGGCCCAGACCCCGCCATGACTGTGCTCTCGCAGATGCGCTGACTACTCGAACACCCGACGCAACCGGCCGCGATACGACGGCGGCGTCATCATCTCGCGGAACTGGTCGGCGCCTCCGACCGGCCACTGCGCCGCGAGCGCCTTTACGGCCGGGTCCTCGAGCTGGTCATGCAACGCTGCCGGGAAGTCTCCCCACAGGACCTTGAACGGCCGATCCCACATTTGGACGATCTCGGTTGCTACCGGGCCGGTGACACCCAGCGCATGGTGCATCTCCGACAGCTTCTCGTACACAGGCAGCAGAGCGTTCTCCCGGTCCTGCCAGCTCGTCGTCCGGAGCACGTCCGAGAGAAGCGGCGCTAGCTGTGGACCACAGGTGAGGCGAGAGAATGCGGTACCCAGCCATTTCGAGTACGGCGTGTACTGACGCTCCATCAGGAAGCAGAGACGCATCACATCCAGAACGATCCGAGAACCAATCACCGCCGAGCCGAGCTCGTCGCCGACCGAGCCGGCCCGGCCGACCAGGTTCGCCTCAGGATGGATACGCCACCAGCCGGCCATCAGCAGGTACAACCACAGGTCATTGGGGTAGTAGGCAAACCGTTGGCGCAGTGCCTCCAAGCCAACCTCGTCGTGATAGACCTCGCCCGCTGTCAGCATCAGTAGGCGTTGCTCCGCGAAGGTGATCCAGTCATCCACCTTGATGTCCTGCTCGATGTCGAAATCGAGATTCCGTCGAACATAGTCGCGCAGGGTGTGGACCTCGTGCGCCGTTGGCCGATCGGCAAAGGACCTCGGCAGACGTTTGTCCAGCGCGACGTCGAGGGCCGCACCATAGGCGTCGTGGTCTTCGTCGTCGAGAAAGAGCACCACTCGGGCTTCGCAGTTGTGATCGGTCGACATCTCGTCATCGAAGCCGAGCACCTCTGAACCGCGTCCGATCAGCGCTGCGCTGTGCGGCACATTGGCAAATTCAGATGCCAGGATCGGCCGGACGGCCTCATCGTAGAATCGACGGCTCAGGTCCAGACCGGAAACGTAGGTGGACACCTGCGCAAACTCCTTCGCTGGGATGGACGTACGGGGCGGATCAGCGTGCAGTGTCACTGGGTGTCGACCAGGAGGTCGAGGGCGTGGTCCAGGTCATCGGGGTACTGCGAGGTGAACTCGACGTACTCGCCGCTGCCCGGATGGGTGAAGCCGAGGCGCATCGCGTGCAGCCATTGGCGGATCAGGCCGAGGCGCTCGGCGAGGACCGGGTCGGCACCGTACGTGAGGTCGCCGCAGCACGGATGGCCGATCGCGGACATGTGGACCCGGATCTGGTGCGTGCGGCCGGTCTCGAGGGTGATCTCCAGCAGGGTCGCGTACCGGAACGCCTCGAGGGTCTCGTAGTGCGTCACGCTCGGCTTGCCGCCGGCCACCACGCCGAACTTGTAGTCGTGGTGCGGGTGCCGGTCGATCGGCGCGTCCACGGTGCCGGTGAACGGATCGGGATGCCCCTGCACCAGCGCGTGGTAGATCTTGCGCACCGTGCGCTCCTTGAAGGCGCGCTTCAGCACGGTGTACGCGTACTCCGTCTTCGCGACCACCATGAGTCCCGACGTACCGACGTCGAGGCGGTGCACGATGCCCTTGCGCTCGGCCGCTCCGCTGGTCGAGATGTTGAAACCGGCGCCGGCCAGGTGCCCGATCACGGTCGGGCCCGTCCACCCGGGTGACGGGTGTGCGGCGACACCGACCGGCTTGTCCACCACCACGATCTCGTCGTCGTCGTACACGATCCGCAGGTTGTCCACGGTCTCCGGTACGACGGTCACCTCGGACGGCGGCGGTGGCAGCTCGACATCGAGCAGTACGCCGGCCGCGACGCGGGACGACTTCGGCGCCGGGACCCCGTCCACCTGGACGAGCCCGGACTCGATCAGCTCGGCCGCTTTGGTCCGGGAAACGCCGAACAGGCGCGACAGCGCCGCGTCCAACCGCTCCCCCGCCAGACCGTCCGGCACCATCACGGTCCGTGAGCTCACTTGCGCTGCTCCCGGGTCCCGTCCAGCTTGACGCCGCGCAGCGTCTGGATCACCAGCAGGATCGCGGCCGACGTCACGGCCATGTCCGCGACGTTGAAGATCGCCCAGTGCGGGGTCTGGAGGAAGTCCACCACGTGCCCGTGGAACGGCGACGGCTCGCGGAAGATCCGGTCCAGGATGTTCCCGACCGCGCCGCCGAACAGCAGCCCGAACGCGACCGACCAGCCGGCCGACCCGAGCCGCCGGGACAGGTAGACGACGCCGAGCGCGACGATGATCTGGATCGCGCTGATGTACGGCGTGTAACCGGCCCCGAGGCTGAACGCGGCGCCCGAATTCCGGATCAGGGTGAACTTCAGCAGCGAACCGACCACGTTGACCGACTCACCCGGGGTCAGATGGGCCAGCGCCAGCGCCTTGGTCAGCTGGTCCAGGAACAACACCACCAGCCCGACCCCGCCGAACAGCGCGGTCCACTTCCAGGACCGGCCGGCAATGGGCGTCGGGGACGACGGAGAACCGGCCGACTTGTCGTCGACCGGTTCCGGGGTGGCTGTGTCGCCCGCCTCGGGAGACGGGGCGGGGTCGTTCAGCGGCGTTCCTGGCGTTCTTTGCATGAGACACACAGTGTCGCACGCGGGAACGCCTGCAGCCGACCCTTGCCGATCGGGTTGCCGCAGCTGTCACAGACGCCGTACGTGCCGTCGTCGATCCGGGACAGCGCGAACTCGATCTGGTTCAGCATGTCCCGCGCGTTGTTCGCCAGCGACAGCTCGTGGTAGCGCTCCAGGGTGGTGGAACCGACGTCCGCCTGGTCGTTGCCGGCGCCGTCGCTCCCGTCCCTGAACAGGCCCGCGATCTCCTGCTCGGCGTCGCGGATCTCCTCCTTGAGGTGCTCGACCTCACCCTCCAGTTCCGTGCGCAGCTCGGCGAGCTCGGCAGCGGTCCACGGATCCTCGCCCGGCTTCACCTTGAAGGTCTCGGCCGTATGGGCCGCGGACTTGCCCGGCGCCGTCGCCGGAGTCCTGTTCTCGTTCGTCTTCATGGCCACCCTCTTCGTCGGAGCTTGCTTGGCAGGGGTCTTCTTGGCCGGAGCCTTCTTCGCCGCGGTGGTCGCAGCGGACTTCTTCACCGCGGGGGTTTTCTTGGCCGGCGTGGTCTTCGCCGGGCTTTTCCGGGTCGCGGTCTTCTGGACCGGCTCGGATTTCTTGGCGGCACTCTTCTTGGCGGCGTTCTTCGTGGCCGCGGCGGAGCGTTGGGGGGCGGATTTCCTGGGTGCCGATGTAGCCATGATCAGCTACCCCCTGCCTTAGTCGGAGACTGAAGCGGACTGGTCGCAAGACAGTAGGCCAGGTACCCCCGGCGTACCAGTCCGACGCGCAGACCGTGGACATACGGTAGTCGGTTCTTCAAGTCCGCTCGATGTTCAGCGCGTCACAACCGTATTGCGGACATCACTGTCCGTAACAATCCCCAGGTCAGTCGCACGGCCTCCCGGACCGCAGCAGAATTCTCATCCCCGATACCTCGCTTGACCACTGGATTAATTCTCCCCCACACCCGAGCGGTCTGTTCGTCCTGACGATTCGTAGTCACCTGGTACGACGCCGTACACTGACAACCGCGAACCGCAGAGGCAACGATGGGGCCATCACCCCGGAGCCGCCGGAAGAACAGTCCGTAAGGACCTATTAGAACCGGCAGCGACGCGTGAAGGAAGTGGGTGACCGCACGGATGGTCACCAAGGAGGGTGGTACCGCGCGGTAACCAGCTCGGTCTGGGTACTTCGTCCCTCGTCAGCACCAGCTCTGGCGACGAAGGACACGGAACGATGGCGGCAGCGAACACCCCGCAAACTCCCTGGCGGCAGGTCCCGGCCCAGGTCGACTTCCCCGCGCTCGAGCGGGAGGTGCTCACCTACTGGGACGAGCACGACACCTTCGCGAAGAGTCTCGACCAGTCCGCCGGCGGCAAGCCGTGGACGTTCTTCGAGGGCCCGCCGACCGCGAACGGCATGCCGGGCACCCACCACATCGAGGCCCGCGTCTTCAAGGACGTGTTCCCGCGCTACCGGACCATGAAGGGCTTCTGGGTCGAGCGCAAGGCCGGTTGGGACTGCCACGGCCTCCCGGTCGAGGTCGCGGTCGAGAAGGAGCTCGGCTTCAACGGCAAGAACGACATCGAGGCCTACGGGATCGCCGAGTTCAACGCCAAGTGCCGCGAGTCGGTGCTGCGCAACGTCGACGCGTTCAACGAGCTGACCACCCGGATGGGCTACTGGGTCGATCTCGACCACCCGTACAAGACGATGGACCCGGAGTACGTCCAATCGGTCTGGTGGTCGCTCAAGCAGATCCACGACAAGGGCCTGCTGGTCGAGGACTACCGCATCACGCCGTACTGCCCGCGCTGTGGCACCGGCCTGTCCGACCACGAGCTCGCCCAGGGGTACGAGACGGTCGTGGACCCCTCGGTCTACGTCCGCTTCCCGCTGACGTCCGGCCCGCTGGCCGGCAAGGCGTCGCTGCTGGTCTGGACGACGACGCCGTGGACGCTGGTCTCCAACACCGCGGTCGCCGTGCACCCCGACGTCGAGTACGTCGTCGCCACGGACGGCACCGAGTCGCTGGTCGTCGCCGAGCCGCTGCTGGACAAGCTCGGCGAGGGCTGGACGGTCACCGAGCGGTACACCGGTCGTGACATGGAGCGCTGGAACTACCAGCGCCCGTTCGAGCTGGTCGAGTTCCCCGAGCCGGCGCACTACGTCGTACTGGCGGACTACGTGACCACCGAGGACGGGTCCGGTCTGGTGCACCAGGCCCCGGCGTTCGGTGCCGACGACCTCACGGTCTGCCGGGCGTACGGGCTGCCGGTGGTGAACCCGGTCGACAACGACGGTCACTTCGCCGCGGACGTCCCGCTGGTCGGCGGGCAGTTCTTCAAGAAGGCCGACGAGGACCTGGTCGCGGACCTGCGTGACCGCGGGCTGCTGTTCAAGCACGTGCCGTACGAGCACCCGTACCCGCACTGCTGGCGCTGCCACACTCCGGTGATGTACTACGCACTCCCGTCCTGGTACATCCGCACCACTCAGGTGAAGGACGCCCTGCTCCGCGAGAACGAGAAGACCAACTGGTACCCGGACTCGGTGAAGTGGGGGCGGTACGGCGACTGGCTGCGCAACAACATCGACTGGGCCGTCTCGCGCTCCCGCTACTGGGGTACGCCGCTGCCGATCTGGCGCTGCGCCGACGACCACCAGGTGTGTGTCGGCTCACTGACCGAGCTCGGTGAACTGGCCGGCCGCGACGTGAGCGCCACCGACCCGCACCGGCCGTACGTCGACGACATCACCTTCGACTGCCCGACCTGCGGCGCGGAGGCCCGCCGGGTTCCCGAGGTGATCGACGCCTGGTACGACTCGGGCTCGATGCCGTTCGCGCAGTGGGGTTACCCGTGGGCGGAGGGCTCGAAGGAGAAGTTCGAGCAGACCTACCCGGCGGACTTCATCTCCGAGGCGATCGACCAGACCCGCGGCTGGTTCTACACGCTGATGGCGGTCGGCACGCTGGTGTTCGACGAGTCGTCGTACCGCAACGTCGTCTGCCTCGGGCACATCCTGGCCGAGGACGGCCGGAAGATGTCGAAGCACCTGGGCAACATCCTCGAGCCGATCCCGTTGATGGACAACCACAGCGCGGACGCGGTGCGCTGGTTCATGGCCGCGTCCGGTTCGCCGTGGAAGGCGCGCGGCATCGGGCCGAACGTGCTGAACGAGATCGTCCGCAAGGTGCTCATCACCTACTGGAACACGGTCGCGTTCCACTCCCTGTACGCGCGGCTGGCCGACTGGTCCCCCGCGGACGCCCCGGCCGTCGCCGAGCGCTCGGTGCTGGACCGTTGGCTGGTCAGCGAGACGCACCGACTGGTCCGCGACACCGACGAGGCGTATGCGGCGTACGACACCCAGCGGCTCGGATCGCTGATCAACTCGTTCGTCGACGTGCTCTCGAACTGGTACGTCCGCCGCTCGCGCCGCCGGTTCTGGTCCGGTGACGCCGGCGCACTGGCCACGTTGCACGAGACGCTCGACGTACTCACCCGGGTGCTGGCCCCGCTGATGCCGTTCGTCACCGAGCGTGTCTGGCAGGACGTGTTCCGCCCCGTCACACCGGGCTTGCCCGAATCGGTCCACCTGACCAGCTTCCCGACGTACGACGAGACGGTGATCGACGACGTACTGGCGCAGCACGTGTCGATGGCGCGCCGGGTCGTCGAGCTCGGCCGGTCGGCGCGGGCCGAGGCGAAGGTGAAGACGCGGCAGCCGCTGGCCCGGGCGCTGGTCGGGTCGGCCGCGATCGCGGACCTGTCCCCCGAGCTGCTGCGGGAGATCGCCGAGGAGCTCAACGTCGGCGCGGTCGAGCCGCTGTCCGCGGCCGGCGCGGACCTGGTCGAGTTCTCTGCCAAGGGCAACTTCCGGGAGCTGGGCAAGCGGTTCGCCAAGCAGACGCCGGTGGTCGCGGCCGCGATCGCTGCGGCGGACGCGGGCGCGCTCGCGGTCGAACTGAAGGAGACCGGGACGGCGAGTGTCGTCGTCGACGGCGAGGACGTTCGGGTCAGCGAGGCCGAGGTGCTGCTGTCCGAGCGGCCGAAGGAAGGCTGGTCGGTGGTCAACGAGCAGGGTGAGACCGTTGCCCTCGACCTCGAAGTGACCCCGGAGCTGAAGCAGGCCGGTCTGGCCCGCGAGGTGGTCCGGACGTTGCAGGAGGCCCGGAAGTCCGCCGGACTCGAGGTGTCGGACCGGATCCGGGTCTGGCTGACCTCGACCGACGCCGAGCTGACCGATGCGCTGGGCAAGCATGCGGACGAGATCGCCCGCGAGGTGCTCGCCGTGGAGCTGACCCAGTCGGCCCCGTCCGAGTCGGCCGATGTTGCCACCGGCACCGAAGAGGACCTGCAGCTCAGCTACTGGCTGACGAAGGCCTGACCCGCACCCGCTGGCCCCTCCCCGTCAGATGACGCGCGGAGGGGCCGGCGGCGGGCGGCGTTCACATTTCCGGGCTGGTGGAGCGCCTCGGTCTGGGTTCTGACTGCGAGTCACCGTCGAGGGACCCTGTGTCAGAAGTGTCCAGACATGGCGAAGAGGCGGTGCCGCCGGAAAGCACCGCCTCTTCTACGAGGTTTTTTAGACGCCGTGGCCGTGAGCCTGGGCGCGGGCCTCCGGGCGGAAGCCGTTGCGCGGGCTCAGCGTGTCGTCGCCGTTGCCGAGCGCCTTCAGCTGCTCGGTGAAGTACGTCTTCAGGCGGCTGCGGTACTCCCGCTCGTACGCGTGCAGGTCGTCGATCGTGCGCTCGAGCTGGCCCTTCTGCTTCTCCAGGGTGCCGAGCATCTGCGCGCGCCGCTCGGCGATCTCGCCGTCGAGCTTCTCGGCGCGGGCGCGGGCCTCACCGGTCATCCGGTCGGCCTTGCCGCGAGCCTCGTTCTCCAGCCGCTCCGCCTTGGCGCGGGCCTCGCCGATGATCTTGTCGGCGGTGTCCTTCGCCTCCTGGACCAGGTCGTCGGAGTGCTTGGTGGCCATCTCCAGCAGGCGCACGGCCGAGCTGGACGCGTCGCCGACCGTGCCGGCCGCCGCAGCCGCACCTGGGACCGCCACCGGCGGCTTCGGCTCCTCCGGCTTCTCGACGACGACCGGGGGCTTCGGCTGCTGCACGACAGGCGGCAGCGCGGCGGTCTGGTCGACGACCGGCCGCTGCTGGTCCGCACCCGCGCGCTGCGCCGCCGCGAGCTTGGCCCGCAGCTCCTCGTTCTCGGCGAGAAGTCGCTCGAGCTCGGCCTCGACCTCGTCGAGGAAGGAGTCGACCTCAGTGACGTCGTAGCCCTCCCGTAGTCGGACGGGCGTGAATTGCTTCGAGCGGACGTCATCCGGCGTCAGCGGCATCTTTCACCTCGTTTGTCTGTGTCTTGGCGGAGTCCCCGTGGCCTGCGCCTTGGCGACTCAGTAGATCACGTTATCGCTTCGTTGTCTTATGACGGAATCGGGGCGGGCGAGAACGCCTCTGCACCCGTTCGGCGCCCCGTGCTACGGCCCCGAGTTTCCGTGACTCTTCCTACCCAGTCAGCGCTGTGCTCACCCTCACAACAACGACCGGATGGCCGTCGAGTTGATGGACATCGCCACCGAGACGATGACGAAGAGCATCAGCATGGACAGGTCGATCCGCACCCCACCGGCCCCGATCGGGGGCAGGATCCGCCGCAACGGCTTCAGGAACGGGTCGGTGATCGAGTAGATCAGTTCGAAGAACAGCAGCAGTGGGCCTTTGGGATGCCACTGCGGGGCGAACATGACGATCAGACTGAGAACGAACCTCGCCACCAGCACCAGGAAGAAGGCGAGCAGGACCCAGCTGAGGACACCGAGGACGATCGCGAGAACATTCATGTCGTCAATGAGTGTAGAAGACGGCGCAACGCGGGCAACCAACCAGAGCCTCAGCTCTGGTTGTAGAACCCGTCCGCGGCGATCTTCTCCTTCTCCTCGGCGGCGACCGTGACGTTCGGCGGGCAGACCAGGAACACCTTGGTGGTGATCCGCTCGATGGAACCCCGGCAGCAGAAGATCAGCCCGGCGGCGAAGTCCACCAGCCGCTTGGCGTCGGAGTGGTCCATCTCGGTCAGGTTCATGATGACGGGCGTGCCGTCGCGGAAGTGCTCACCGATGACGCGCGCCTCGTTGTAGCTGCGCGGGTGCACGGTGGTGATGCGGGCCAACTCGGTAACCTCCGGGGACGGCGCGACCCCGCGCCGGTCTGGGAACTTGCTGACCGTGGCACCACTCGGCTCGGGGCGCTCCTCGCGGTGCTCCCGGGTCTCGCGGCTCTCCCGGCCGGCGGGTACCGGCTCGGTCTCCTGGGAGTCCCCGTCGACGGTTTCGTCGGCGTACTCGTCGTCGTACTCGTCGTCGTAGGTGTCGTCATAGCGGGCGTTGTAGCGCTCCCCGTCCTCGACCAAGCCGAGGTACACACCCATCTTGCGCAGTGCGCCGCTCATGGCCCCTCAGCACCTCGATCCGGTTCGACGACAACAGTGAGCAGGAAAGAAACCTGCTCGATGTCGACACTAGCCCAGCGGAGGGCGCGTACCGAGTAATGCGCGCCCGAGCCGAACGTGTGTCGCACCCTGCTTGATCGCGGCCTCCAGATCACCGGTCATCCCGGCCGAGATCCAGTCCGCACCAGGGTGTTCGGAGCGTAGCCGGGACGCTACTTCGCGCAGTCCCGCGAAGGCCGTTTCCGGGTCCGAACCAAGGGGTGCGACGGCCATCACGCCGCCGAGCTCCAGCCCGTCGGCGGCAGCGATCGCGGCGGCCAGTTCCGGTACGTCGGACGGCGCGACGCCACCGCGACTCGCGCCGGTCGCCGCGTCCGCGGGTCCGTACGCAGCGAGGCTCACCTGGATCAGGCAGCGCAGCGACTTCTCCTCGGCGACCGCCGCCTTCGACAACGCCTCGACGAGTGACGAGCGGTCGACGGAGTGCACGGCCGAGGCATATCTCACGACAGAGCGGGACTTCTTCGACTGCAGCTGCCCGACGAAGTGCCAGGTGAGGTCGGGACAGTCCGGCGCCTTCGCCTTGAGCTCCTGCTCGCGGTTCTCACCGACATCCCGGACCCCGAGGCCCGCCAGCGCCCGTACGTCGCTGATGGGGAAGGTTTTGGTGATCGCCACGAGGGTCACCTCCTCCGGCGCCCTCCCGGCCGCCTGACAAGCCTTCTCGATCCGCTCCCGCACCTGCTCGAGATTGGCCCGCAGTTCGTCGTCGCGCGCCGTCATCGCGCGGCCAGCTTGATGAGGCCCGCCATCCGGCCGCTCTCCGGACCTTCGCGACGGTAGGAGTACAGGTTCTCCGACTCGATCGTGCAGGCCGTCGCGTCGACCACCTCGACGTCGAGCTCGGCCAGCTGCGCCTTCACACCGGCGGCGACGTCGATCGCGGGCGTTCCCCAGGTCGTCTCGGAGTACGACGCCGGCACCTGTTCCGCGACTTCGGCCCGCATCTGCTCGGGGACCTCGTAACACTTCCCACACGCATACGGCCCGAGTACGGCGGTGATCTCCGACGCACCGAGTTCGCGCATCGCCTCGACGGTCGCCGGGACGATGCCGACGTACATCCCCTTGCGGCCGGAGTGTGCGGCACCGATCACACCGTCGGCGTACAGCACGACCGGCAGGCAGTCCGCGGCACGGACCGCCAGGACGACATCGGATCGCGTCGTCACCAGCCCGTCGGCCTTCGGCATCGGCTGGATCGGCAGCGCGTCAGCCGGCCGTACGACGTGGACGTCGCGACCGTGCACCTGGCTGACCCGGACGACCGCTTCGGGCTGCACCTCGAAGGACTCCGCGACCAGCTTGAAGTTGGCCGTGACTCCGTGGGCGTCCGGACCCAATGCGCTGCCCAGGTTCAGCTCGCCGTACGGCGGTTGGCTCGCACCACCGAAGCGATCGGTGAAGGCGAAGCGAACACCCTGGCGAACCTCGTCGTAGCCGAACACGACTGAAGATTACCCAGCGGCGACCGCGGCGCCCAGCACCGTCCGCGCCTCGTCCGTCACACCGTTCCGTTCCGGATCCGGCGGCAGCGCCAGCACGTGCTCGGCGGCTCGGCGGTAGGCCTCGTCAAAGGCACGATCCGCCGGTACGTCGAGATCGGGAACGACGCCGGCGCCCTCCCAGTTGGTCCCCGACACCTGGTTCACCGAACGCGCCACCGGCACGGTCCCCTCGAGTTGCTCGTCCAGCTTGAACCCACGCCGGGGATGCGCGCCGCCGCCGGTCCGCTCCCCCACGATGACCGCCCGCCCGAACTGCTGCAGGTTGTACGTCAACTCCTCGCCACCCGAGAACGTCATCGGGCTCGTCAGCACCCAGATCGGCTTACCACCACCGAACCGCGGGCCCGGCACAGACGGCAATGTCCAGAACTGCCGCGTCGTCCCTTCCGACGGACTGATCAGATCCTGCAGGTGGATCGCTTCGTCGGAGTCCAGCAAATAGCTGCACACAAAGGCGACCTGGTCAGGCGATCCACCCACGCAGCGCCGCAAGTCGAGGAGCAGCGCGTCGGTCGACGCGAGCAACGACATCGCAGCGGTGACCGCCGGACCGGCGAGATGCGGCGGGTAGAGCAACGGCCGGATCTCCAGCAGTCCGACGTTGCCGTCGAGCCGTTCGACGCGCGCCATCCCGCCGGCGTCGAGCGCTGCCCGGCGGCGCCAGTACGCGTCCTCGGCCGCCGGGTCCGTCTCGTCCGGCAGCCCGTCGCGGTGGTACTTGAGCCGCAGGTGTTTGTCGCGATTACCGATCTGCAGGTCGGTCGTGACCCGCTCGGCCAACTCCTCCGGCGCCCGAAGGTCGTCGTACCGGCCCTCGGCGACTGCCGCGGCGAGCCGGGCCGCGACCTCGGCGCCGACCTCGGGGAAGACGTAGTGCTCGGCGACCAGCGCGCCGAGCCGGCCGACGACGGCCCTGATCTGTTCGGTCTCCATGAGCAGGAGTAGAGCACGCGGATTGACAAAGCGTCAAGAATTCTCGACGCTTGATCCATGGAAGAGATCGTCGACCATCTGGAAGTGTCGAGTGCCGCGCAGTTCAAGGCGCTCGGGCACCCGCTACGGCACCGGCTGCTGTTCGCGATCGGGCAGGAAGCGGCCACGATCAGCCAGCTGGCGACAACGCTCGGGACCGCGAAAGGCAACGTCGCCCACCACCTGGGCGTACTGCGTGACGCCGGGATGGTGCACGTCGCCGAGACCCGGCAGGTGCGGGGCGGGACCGAGCAGTACTACCGCCGCTCCGTGCGGCGGTTCGGCTTCGTCGGTGAAGGCGCGCGGGCCAACAACACCGTCGCACTCCAGGCCGTCGCGGCCGAGCTCGAGACGGCGGACGACGACGACCCGCTCTTCACGGTGCGGAACATCCGGCTGACAGCCGCGCAGGCCGAGGAACTGGCCGCCACCCTGGGCCGCATGGTCGACGACCTCACCGACGCCGGCCCGACCGAGTCGCGGTACGGCGTCGTGGTGTCGGTCTACCGCCCCCGCCAGACAGAGCCTCCCGCCTGACCTCGACCACAACGAAGAACACCCACCAACCCTTCGCCGAACCGGCGAGCGGGCTGATGGGTGCTTGAAGCGGACTGACCTACTTGAGGAAGTCGGGGATGTCGAGGTCTTCCTCGGGCTCCTGCTTCTTCGGCCGGTTCGCCTGGCCGGCGCCGGAGGTGTTGCCCGAAGTGTTTCCGGAGTTGTTGCCCGTGGCGTTGCTCGGGCCGTTGGTGGGCCACGAGTGCTGCGTCGACGGCGAGGCCGGGGTGTGCGGGGCCGGCTGCGCCGACTGCTGACCGGACTGCACCGTGCGGACGCCGTCACCGGCCGGCGGCCGGGCGGAGTTGGTGGTGCCGACACCGGGCCGCGGCTCGGTCGGCGCCGGCACCGGGACGGTGTCGTCGGTCGGCGCCGGCGGCGTGGTCGGGGTGCTCTGGTTGCCGGGCGCGGCACCGACCGGCGGGTTCCCGGCCGAGGGCTGAGCGTTCGGCACCTGACTCGGCTGCTGCGTCGGAGCAGGCTGCTGCACCGGCGGCTGGGCCTGGACCGGCGGAGTCTGCGGGGCAGGCTGCGTCGGCTGACCGGCCTGCTGGCCGACCTGCGGTGTCGAGCCACCGGACATCGGGGCCGAGTAGCTGCCCTGCGACGACGGGCGGGACGACTGCGGTCGCGCCTGGTTCATCGCCTGCTCGCGGCGTTTCGGCATCCCGCCGTCGAACCCGGCCGCGATCACCGTGACCCGCACCTCGTCCCCGAGGGCGTCGTCGATCACCGCGCCGAAGATGATGTTCGCGTCCGAGTGCGCGGACTCCGACACCAGCTGGGCCGCCTCGTTGATCTCGAACAGGCCGAGGTCGGAGCCACCGGCGATCGAGAGCAGGACGCCGTGGGCGCCCTCGATACTTGCCTCCAGCAACGGCGACGAGATGGCTGCCTCGGCGGCCGCGACCGCGCGGTCCTCGCCGCGGGACGAGCCGATACCCATCAGCGCGGAGCCGGCGTTCGACATGACCGCCTTGACGTCCGCGAAGTCGACGTTGATCAGACCCGGCGTGGTGATCAGGTCGGTGATCCCGGAAACACCCTGCAGCAGCACCTGATCGGCCTGCTTGAACGCGTCCAGCACGGACACGGCGCGGTCGGAGATGGTCAGCAGCCGGTCGTTCGGGATGACGATCAGCGTGTCCACCTCCTCGCGGAGGGTGCTGATGCCGTCCTCGGCCTGGGTCGCCCGGCGCTTGCCCTCGAAGGAGAACGGCCGAGTCACGACACCGATGGTCAGCGCGCCGAGCGAGCGGGCGATCCGGGCCACGACGGGCGCGCCGCCGGTGCCGGTACCACCGCCCTCGCCGGCCGTGACGAAGACCATGTCGGCGCCCTTCAGCGCCTCCTCGATCTCCTCGGCGTGGTCCTCGGCGGCCTTCTGCCCGATCGCCGGGTTCGCCCCGGCGCCGAGGCCGCGGGTCTCCTCGCGGCCGATGTCGAGCTTCACGTCCGCGTCGCTCATCAGCAACGCCTGGGCGTCGGTGTTGATGGCGATGAACTCAACGCCCTTCAGACCGTGCTCGATCATCCGGTTGACGGCATTCACGCCGCCCCCGCCGATACCTACGACCTTGATGAGTGCCAGGTAGTTCTGCGGTGCCGCCACGTCCGCGCCTCTCGCCTCGTTCGTTTCCCGTTGTCCAGCGAAAAGACTGAACCTCAAGTGGATGCTTAGACTTATGTCAACTTTAGATTACGACGCACGGTACGGGACGCTTCCGGGCAAAGTCCACGCGCCTCGCCGCGCGTCATCCCGGATGTGATCCGTTACCGCTTTTCCCCTTTGGTGACAGGGAGATCGGGCGCCGAGACGTCGTACACCTTCGCCTGCCGCTTCATCAGCACGCTGAGTACGCCGGCCTTGCGCTCGCTGTCATCGGAACTGCCCCACACGACCTTCACCCCGGAGCTGAGGTTCAGGGTGATCGAGTCCGGCGACGCTGCCGAGATCGATCCCACCTGCGCCCGCAACGTCTCCGGGAGCGCCGCCGACACCGTCACCACCGAGTGGATCGTGACGTCGCGACGTACCCCGGTCACCCTCGCCTCCGGCAGCCCGGCCGGCCGGTCCGGCACCGTCCGGTACCTCGTCCCGGTCGCGTCCACCAGCTCGTACCGCGAGCCGTCCGTGACCACCACCACCGGAACCCGCTCGGTGACGACGATCACGATCTTGCGTGGCCACGCCCGGGTCACCTGTGCGTCCGCCACCGCCGGGATGGTGCGCACCCGGTCCGCGATCGACCGCAGGTCGACGTTGACCAGCGGGGTGCCCATCGGCACGGCGGCGGTCTGCTCGATCGTTGCCACCGGCACCGTGTCGGCACCGCTGATCCGGACGCCCGAGACCGCGAAGGCGGAGGAGAAGTAGAACAACCAGACGATCAGCCCGGCCAGCACGACCAGGCCGCCGCCGATGGCCCAGGGCAGCCAGCTGCGCCACCGCACCAGCCGTTGCCGGCGCGCGAACCGCTGCTGTGCCCGAGCCAGATCGACGCTCTGGCTCATTCAACAAACCCCACCCTTTTACTCCACCACAGGAGCGAGCGCGTCCGCGGGAGACTCGCGGGTAGCGGCGCGTTCCGCCAGCAAACCAACAACTTCCGGACCGATCAGTGTCACGTCGCCCGCGCCCAGTGTGACCACCAGATCACCCGGCTCGGCCAGGTCCGCGACCAGCTGCGGTACGGCGGACCACGACGGCTCGAACCGCACCTGCTCGGGCTTCAGCGGCACATGGTTCGCGATCAGCGCCCCCGTGATACCCGGCTCGGGGTCCTCGCGGGCCGCGAAGATGTCCATCACCACGACCTCGTCGGCCAGCGCGAGCGCCTCGGAGAACTCGGTCGCGAAGATCCGGGTCCGGCTGAACAGGTGCGGCTGGAAACAGGCGACCACCCGCCCCTCCCCCGCCACCTGGCGCGCGGCGGTCAGGTCGACCGCCAGCTCGGTCGGGTGGTGCGCGTAGGAGTCGAACACCCGGACGCCGTCCTCGAGCCCCTTGAACTCGAACCGCCGCCCGGTGCCCGTGAACGCCGCCAGCCCCTCGGCCAGGTCGGCCGCGGAGAACCCGAGCCCGAGCCCGACGGCGAGCGCCGCCGACGCGTTCAGCGCGTTGTGCTTGCCCGCCTGCTGCAGGTTCACCACCGGCAGCTTGCGCCCGCGGTACACCGGCACGAAGGACTGCGTCGCCCCGGTCGCGGTGATCTCGGTGACCCGCAGGTCCGCGTCCTCGGCCTCGCCGTACGTCCGGACGTCGATCCCGAGGTCCCGCGCGTACGCCGCCAGTCGCCGCGCGCCCGCGTCGTCCTGGCAGATCACCATGAAGCCGCCCGGCAGGACCCGCCCGCAGAACTCCTCGAACGCCTTCCGGTAGCTGGCCTCGTCGCCGTAGTTGTCCAGGTGGTCCGGCTCGACCGACGTGACGATCGACACCTCGGGCGCATAGGTCAGGAACGACTTGTCCGACTCGTCCGCCTCGGCGACGAACAGGTCGCCGTTGCCGTCGTGGGCGTTCGACCCGGATTCGTTGAGGTTCCCACCGATCGCGTACGACGGGTCCGCGCCGCAGTGCTGCAGCGCGACCGTGAGCATCGACGTGGTGGTGGTCTTGCCGTGCGTCCCGGCGACGGCCAGGGTCCGGCGGCCGACCATCACCGACGCGAGCGCGGCGGCCCGCGGCAGGATCGTGATCCCGGCCGCGCGGGCGGCGACCACCTCGGGGTTGGTCTCGCGGATCGCGGTCGACACCACCACTGTGTCGACGTCCTGCACGTGCTCGGCGGCGTGCCCGACCCAGCAGGTCGCGCCCAGCGCGCGGAGCGCGGCCAGCACCTTGCCGTCCTTGGCGTCCGAGCCGGACACCTCGATCCCGCGCGAGGCCATGATCCGGGCGATCCCGGACATCCCCGCGCCGCCGATTCCTACGAAGTGCACCCGGCCCAGCTTCTCGGCCGGCAGCAGGGTGTCAGGAGCGGTGACGATCACGAAGCAGACCCCACCACATCGAGGATGATCCGCGCCAATCGGTCGTCGGCGTCGGTCCGGATGACGCCGGTCGCAGCTGTGGACATAGCAGTGAGACGCTCGCGGTCGAGCAGAAGTTGGGGCACGTTCGCACGAACCCAGTCGACGGTCAGCGTCGCGTTGTCGATCAGGACGCCGCCGCCCGCGTCGATCACGGGTTTCGCGTTCAGCCGCTGCTCACCGTTACCGATCGGCAGCGGGACGTAGATCGCGGGCAGGCCGACGCCGGACACCTCGGTGACCGTGTTCGCGCCCGAGCGGCAGACCACCAGGTCCGCGGCGGCGTACGCCAGGTCCATCCGGTCGACGTAGTTCAGGACGACGTACGGGTAGCGGCCGGTCTGCGGCACCTCGAGGGTGTTCTTCGGGCCGATCGCGTGCAGCACCTGGATGCCGGCCGCCTGCAGGTCCGCGGCGGCGCCGGAGATTGCCTCGTTGATCCGCTGCGCGCCCTGTGACCCACCGGTCACGAACAGCGTCGGCGCGTCCGGATCGAGGCCGAAGAACTGCCGGGCCTCGGCGCGCAGCGCGGACCGGTCCAGCGTCGAGATCGCCCGCCGGATCGGCAGGCCGACGTACTCGGCGTGCGGCAGCTCGCTGCCCGGGAACGACGTCTTCACGTGCTGCGTGCAGTAGCGGGCGGCGAACTTGTTGGCGATCCCCGGGACCGCGTTGCCCTCGTGCACGACGATCGGGGTCTTGCGCCGCCAGGCGGCGACGTACGCCGGGGTGGACACGTACCCGCCGAAGCCGACCAGGACGTCGGCCTTCGCGTCCTCCAGGGCCTTCCGGGCGGCACTGACCGAGGCCAGCATCTTGCCGGGGACGGCCAGCAGGGCGGGCGTGGGTTTCCGGGGCAGCGGCACCGGCGGGATCAGCTCGAGGCGGTACCCGGCCTCGGGCACCACCCGGGTCTCCAGGCCGCGCTCGGTCCCGAGGGCCAGGATCTCGATGGTCGGGTCGATCCGGCGCAGGGCGTCGGCAGTGGCGATCAGGGGTGAGGTGTGGCCGGCGCTACCGCCACCGGCCAGAACGATGCTGGGCACAGCTTTCAACGCTCCCGCGGGTTCACTTGTACGACATACGCCGCGGAGGCAACCACCCGAACCGGGGCCGCCTGGTCTCTTTCAGGGCGGCCTGCGCGCCGGGCTCGGCCTTCGCGAAGGACAACAGCATGCCGATCGCGATCAGCGTCGGCAGCAGTGCGGAACCACCGTACGACAAAAGCGGGAGCGGGATACCCACGATGGGTAGCAGTCCGATCACGGCGCCCAGGTTGACCAGGGTCTGCGCCATGATCCAGATGGTGATCCCGGCCGCCGCGTAGCGGACGAACGGCTCGGTGTTGCGGGTCGCGATCCGCACCCCGGCGTACGCCATCGTGAGGAACAGGGCGAGCACGGTCAGCGAGCCGACCAGGCCGAGCTCCTCACCGATCACCGAGAAGATGAAGTCGGTGTGCGCCTCCGGCAGGTTGCTCCACTTCTGCCGGCTGTTGCCGATCCCGACGCCCCACCAGCCGCCGGTCGAGAGCGCGTAGAACGAGTGGTACGCCTGCCAGCCGACCGTGGTCGGGTCCGCGAACGGGTCCAGGAACGAGGTGACCCGCTCCATCCGGTACCGCTCCGCGTTCACGAAGTACGTCGCCACCGCGCCGACCACCACGATCGTCGCGACGAACAACCGGGTCGGCGCGCCGACGATCCAGATCATGCCGATCATCACGGCCATCAGGACCAGCGCCGTACCGAGGTCGTGCTGACCGACCACGAGCGCAATCAGCAGACCGCAGACCGGGACCATCGGGACCAGCAGGTGCTTCCACTGGGTGAGCAGCTTCTCCTTGCGCGCGTACAGGTCCGCGCACCACATCACCATCGCCAGCTTGGCGAACTCACTCGGCTGGATCTGCAGCGGTCCGCCGAGGTTCAGCCAGTTGGTGTTGCCGTTCACGCCGACGCCGAGGCCGGGGATGTAGGTGAGCACCAGGAGGAACATCGAGCCGAGCAGCGCGACGTACGCGAGCATCCGGAAGTGCCGGGGCGTCATCCGCGAGGCGACGTACGCCATCGGGAGGCCGACGCCGACCCAGATCAGCTGCCGGATGAAGATCGTGTAGCTGTTCCCGTTCACCCGCAGCGACAGCACGCTGGACGCCGACAGCACCATCATCAGCCCGAGCACCAGCAACAGGCCGGTCGCCCCGAGCACGATGTGGTACGACGTCAGCGGCCGGTCGAGCACGTCCTTGATGGCCGCGATCCACGGGCGCTCACTTGTCTTGTTCTTCTGGTCCGGCTGGTCAGCGATCGACGTCACGCGATCACCTCCGGATCACTGACCGGGGCGTGGCTGATGGTTCCACGCCGTAGCGAGCAGGTGCTCGGCGCGGTGCATCGGCGCGCGGGAGCGAAGGTCTCGATGCGGAGCATCGTGGCCTTTGCTCACGTGCGGCGAGGTGCCGTGCCGAGCGCCGCGCAGTAGGCGTGGAACCATCAGCCACGCCCCAACGAGCGAACGGCTTCGGCGAAAGCGTCCCCACGGGCCCCGTAATTGGCGAACATGTCCCAGGAGGCGCAGCCGGGCGCGAGCAGCACGGTGTCGCCGGCTTGTGCAAGCTTCGTCGCCTCCCCCACCACGATCTCCATGGCTCCAGTGTCCGTTGCGTCAACCACGATCCTCGGCACATCCGGTGCGTGTCGCTCGAGAGCTTCGGCGATCACGTCCTTGTCCTGCCCGAGCAGTACGACGGCCCGCAGCCGTTCCCGGGCGGCGATCACCAGCTCGTCGAACGTCGCGCCCTTGGCCTGACCGCCGGCGATCCAGACCACGTGCTCGTAGGCGAGCAGCGAGGCCTGCGCGGCGTGCGGGTTGGTCGCCTTCGAGTCGTCGACATAGTTGACCCCGGCAACCTCTGCGACGTGCGCGATCCGGTGCTTGTCCGGCCGGAACCCACGCAGCCCGTCGCGGATCGCGGTCGCCGGTACGCCGAACGCTCGGGCCAGTGCCGCCGCGGCCAGCGCGTTCGCCACGTTGTGCGGCGCGGGCGGCGTGATGTCGGACAGGCTCGCGAGCTCCAGCGCCGACGTCTGCCGCTGCTCGATGAACGCTCGGTCGACCAGCAGATCGTCGACCAGACCGACCATCGACAGGCCCGGCGTACCGAGGGTGAAGCCGATCGCGCGGCAGCCCTCGATCACGTCCGCGTCCATCACCAGCTGCTCGGTCGCCGGGTCGGCCACGTTGTACACGCACGCGACCTGGCAGTTCTCGAAGATCCGGCCCTTGTCCTTGGCGTACGCCTCCAGCGACCCGTGCCAGTCGACGTGGTCCGGCGCGATGTTCAGCACCGCGGCCGCGTGCGCCGACATCGAGTGCGTGTAGTGCAGCTGGTAGCTGGACAGCTCGACCGCGATCACGTCGAACGGCTCGGGGTCCATGACGGCCTCGAGCAGCGGCAGGCCGACGTTGCCCGCGGCAACGGCCCGGTGACCGGCGGCCTCCAGGATCGCGGTCAGCATCTGCACCGTCGTGGTCTTGCCGTTGGTCCCGGTGATGCACAGCCACGGAGCGGCGTTGGCCGGGTCGCGCAGTCGCCACGCCAGCTCGATCTCGCTCCAGATCGGTACGCCGCGCTCGGCCGCCTGCGCGAGCAGCGGGGCATGCGGCGGTACGCCGGGCGACGTGACGACGACGTCGACCTCTTTCGGGAGTTCCGCCGTACTGCCCGGGCCGAGCGTGATCGTCGCGCCGAGGGTCTCCAGGATCTGCGCCTTCTCGCGCAACCCCTCGTTGTCCCGGTCGTCGAGTACGACGAGCTGCTCGGCACCGGCCTGCAGCAGCGAGTCGGCGCAGGCGTAGCCCGCCGTACCGAACCCGAGCACCACGAACCGGGTGGTGTCCCAGCCATCGGAGGTGCGCGTTTCGAGGCTCATCCGGTGACCCATTCCGCGTAGAAGATCCCGAGTCCGATCACGACGCACAGGCCCTGGATGATCCAGAACCTGATCACCACGTTGACCTGTTCCCAGCCGAGCATCTCGAAGTGGTGATGCAGTGGTGCCATCCGGAACAGGCGTCTGCCGTGGGTGAGTTTGAAGTAGCCGACCTGCAGGATCACCGACGCGGTGATCAGGACGAACAGCCCACCGAGCAGCAGCACCAGCAGTTCGGTGCGGGTCATCACGGCCATCCCGGCCAGCGCGCCACCGAGGGACAGCGAACCGGTGTCACCCATGAAGATCTTCGCCGGCGACGCGTTCCACCACAGGAAGCCGAACAGCGCCCCGGTCAGACAGGCCGCGACCACGGCCAGATCCCGTGGATCTCGTACTTCGTAGCACTTCGCGCCCACGCCGCGCTCGGTGGCGCAGCTCTGGTTGAACTGCCAGATGCAGATCAGCGTGTAGGCACCGAACACCATCATCGACGCGCCCGTGGCCAGACCGTCCAGGCCGTCGGCGAGGTTCACGCCGTTCGACATGCCGGCGATCAGCAGCAGGATCCAGATGATCACCAGGACGGCCGGCAGCTCCAGCCAGCCGATGTCCCGGATGAACGAGATGAACGGCGACGCCGGCCGTTGCCCGCGGTCGTCGGGGAACTGCAGCGCGAGCACCGCGAAGATCACCGCGACCAGCGTCTGGCCGGCCAGTTTCGCCTTGCTCCGCAGGCCGAGGCTGCGCTGTCGGAAGATCTTGATGAAGTCGTCGAGAAACCCGACCGCACCCATCCCGGCGAACAGGAACAGCACCAGCAGCGCCGAGGCGGTCGGCCCGCTCCCGGCGCCGGTGGTCAGCATCGCGAACAGCTTCGCGGTGAAGTACCCGACGATGGTCGCGACGATGAACACGGTGCCGCCCATCGTCGGCGTACCGCGCTTGGTCTTGTGCGACGTCGGGCCGTCGTCACGGATCTCCTGGCCGTACCCGCGCTTGGCGAGCAGCGTGATCGCCCACCGGGTGCCGAGCAGCGTCAGCACCATCGAGACGGCGCCGCCGAACAGGATCGAGATCACTGCTGTGCCTCCACGAGGGCATCTGCGAGGCTGCGGAGTTTGGCGGCCTTCGAGGACTTCACCAGGACGACGTCACCCGCGCGCAGCTCGGCGCGCAGCAACTCCAGCGCCTCACCGATGGTCTCGAGGTACGTGGACTCGTTGCCCCACGAGCCTTCCAGCGAGGCACCGAGGTGCATCGGTTTCGCGCCCGCGCCGACCACCACCAACCGGTTCACGTCCAGCCGGACGGCCAGCCGGCCGATCGCGTCGTGTTCGTCGGCAGAGGTGTCGCCGAGCTCGAGCATCTCGCCGAGCACCGCCCAGGTCCGCGCGCCGCGGGACCGGCCGATCGCGACCAGCGACTTGAGCGCCGCACGGGTCGAGTCCGGGTTCGCGTTGAACGCGTCGTTGATGATCGTGACGCCGTCGGCGCGCTCGGTCAGCTCCATCCGCGCCGCGGACATCAGGGTGGCGGCGTTCAGACCGTCGGCGATCTGCTCCGGAGTGATACCGACGGCCGCCGCGACCGCCGCGGCGGCCAGCGCGTTCGAGACGAAGTGCTCGCCGATCAGCCGCAACTGGACGGCGCCGCTGAAGCCGCCGAGGTGCAGCGTGAACGCCGGCCGGCCCTCGCCGTCGATCTTCACGTCGGTCGCGCGGACGTCGGCCTCCGGCGCCTCACCGAAGGTCAGCACCTTCTGCTCGGTCCGGCTGCGCATCGCGGCGACCCGATGGTCGTCGGCGTTCAGCACCGCGGTGCCTCCTGCGGCCACGGCCTCGATCATCTCGCCCTTGGCGACGGCGATGTTGTCCTGCGACCCGAACTCGCCGATATGCGAGGTGCCCACGTTCAGCACCAGCCCGACGGTCGGCGGCGTGATCCCGGTCAGGTAGGTGATGTCGCCCCGGTGCCGCGCCCCCATCTCGGCGACCAGGTACTTCGTGCTCGCGGTGGCCTGCAGCGCGGTCAGCGGGTGCCCGATCTCGTTGTTGAACGAGCCCTCCGGTACGACGGTCTCGCCGTACGGGCTGATCAACTGGCCGATCAGGTCCTTGGTGCTCGTCTTGCCGGTCGAACCCGTCAGGCCGATCACGACCAGGTCGGGCAGCCGGCCAACGACGAGCCGGGCGAGGTCGCCGAGGGCCCGCTGCGGGTCGTCGACGACGATGCACGGGCTGCCGTCGACCACACGGGTCGTGAGCGACGCCGTGACGCCTGCCGAGGTCGCCGTACCGACGAAGTCGTGGCCGTCGACGCGCTCACCGGGCAGGGCGACGAACAGTCCCCCGGGTCCGGCCGCACGCGAGTCGATGACTACCGCGCCGTCGACGACAGCCGTGGGCTCGACGCCCACCAGCTCACCGCGGACGGCGTCGGCGATCTCGCCGCAACTGACAGGGATCACCGATCTGCCTCCAACAGCTCACGCACAGTTTCGCGGTCGTCGAACGGGTGGATCACACCGCCGACGTCCTGGCCTGTCTCATGACCCTTCCCGAGGACGACGACCGTGTCGCCCGGGCCGGCCAGCTCGATCGCGGTCGCGATCGCCTGCCGACGGTCACCGATCTCGTGCAGGTCCACGTCCGGCACGGCCTGCCGCGCACCTTCCAGCGCCGCGGCCCGGATCGCCGCCGGGTCCTCGCTGCGCGGGTTGTCGTCGGTGACGATCACGACGTCCGCGGCCCGCGCCGCCTCGGCACCCATCGCCGGCCGCTTGCCGCGATCGCGGTCGCCACCGCACCCGACAACCGCGAACAGCCGGCCCTTGGTGGCGCCGCGCGCGGCGCTCAGCGCCAGCGCGATCGCGTCCGGCGTGTGCGCGTAGTCCACGATCACCGCCAGCCCGTCCTCGCGGGTGAACAGCTCCATCCGCCCCGGCACCGTCGCGGTCCGCAGCCCGGCAGCGATCGCCTCGGCCGGTACGTCGAGCTGTCGCAGCATCGCCGTCGCGAGCAGCGCGTTGGCGACGTTGAAGTCACCCGGCAGCCCGATCTCCACGGTCAGCGTCTCGCCCGGCCCCTCGATGTCCAGCACCGTCGTGCCGTGCTCGGACCGGTGCCGGCTCGCGACGGTCCAGTCGGCAGCACCGGTCGTCGACACGGTGACCAGCGGTACGACGGTCTGCGCGGCGAGCCGGCGCCCGTACTCGTCGTCGATCGTCACCACCGCGACATCGCAGCGCTCCGGGGTGAACAGCGAGGCCTTCGCCTGGAAGTAGTCCTCGAACGTCTTGTGGAAGTCCAGATGGTCCTGGGTGAGGTTCAGGAACCCCGCGACCGCGAACCGGGCCCCGTCGACGCGGCCCAGCGCCAGCGCGTGGCTGGAGACCTCCATCGCACACCACGTGACCGCCTGCTCACGCATCACCGCGAACAGCGCCTGCAGATCGGTGGCTTCCGGAGTGGTCCGGACGCTCTTCACCACCTCGTCACCGACCCGCGTCTGGATCGTCCCGATCAGCGCCGAGCGGCCGAGCTGCCGCAGTACCGCGTCGAGCAGGAAGCTGGTGGTGGTCTTGCCGTTGGTTCCGGTCACGCCGAGCAGCCGCAACGCGCTCGTCGGCTCACCGTAGATCCGGGACGCGACCGCGCCGAGCACACTCCGCGGGTTGTCGACGACCAGCACCGGCAGACCGGTCGCCGCGGCCCGCTCGGCGCCGGCCGGGTCGGTCAGTACGGCGACCGCGCCGGACTGCTGGGCTTTCGCGACGAACTCCGCGCCGTGCGTGACCGCACCGGGCAGAGCGGCGTACAGGTCGCCGGGAAGGACAGAACGCGAGTCGAGGGAGACACCGGTCACGGTCGCCGGCGACGGTGCCGGGACGTGTACATGGGCGACGCTCGCGAGGTCGGCGAGGCTCACCGGCACGACGTGCCGTGGCCTGATCGCTGCGACCGCGCCGCCGGCGGCGGTAGGGGTGGACACGGGCCCTGAGGCTACCGCTCCGGGCCCTGTGACTCCTACCTGCCCCTGCGTCACCAGGCTCTGCCTCACCGGCCCGGGTCTGTCCAGGTGAGCGGGATCTCCGGCTGCTTCGCCCCGGACGGCGGGACGACGTACTTCTGCAGCGCGTAGCTCATCACGTCTCGGAACACCGGTCCTCCTTGCAGGCCACCACCGCGAACGCCGTCGCTCGGGTCGTGCAGTACGACGTACGTAACGAACCGTGGGTTGTCGGCCGGAGCGAATCCGGCAAAAGAAGTCGCCCACTTGCCGTACTTACCCGTCTTCGGGTCGACCTGCTGCGCCGTACCGGTCTTGCCCGCCACCAGGTAGCCGTCGATCGCGGCCTGCGGCGCGGTGCCCTTCTTCGCGGTCACCGCCTCCATCATCGTGGTGACCTCCTTGGCGGCCTGCTCGCTCACCACCCGGCGGCCCGGCGCGACCTGGTTCGGCGTCACGGTGCCGTTCGCGTCGACGTAGTTGCGGACCAGCTTCGGCGGCATGTACACGCCACCGTTCGCGACCGCGTTCACCGCCGCGGTCTCCTGGACGGCGTTCACCGACAGTCCCTGGCCGAACGCGACGTTCGAGCGGGTCAGCTCCGGCCACTCGTCACCCGGCGTCAGCAGGCCCTTGGTCTCGCCCGGGAAGTTCAGGCCGGTCGGCTCCCCGAACCCGAAGTCGTGCAGGTACTTCACGAACTGCGCGATCGGCATCTGCTGCGCGGCCAGGATCGTGCCGACGTTCGACGACTTCGCGATCACCCCGGAGATGGTCAGGTTCATCGTGTCGTGCGACCAGTGGTCCTTGATGATCCGGCGCTGGACGTCGATGCTGCCCGGCACCTTCAGCTTGGTGCCGAGATTGATCTTCCCGGCGTCGGCGAGCGCGGCCATCGTGACCACCTTCTGCACACTGCCCGGCTCGTAGCTGCGCTCCAGCGCGGGGTTGTTCAGGTCCGCGGAGGTGAACTTCTTGTTCGGGTCGAAGCTCGGGTAGTTGGCCATCGCCATCAGCTCGCCGGACTTCGTGTCCATCACGATCACCGTGCCCGAGCTGGCCTTGTACTCCTTCACCGCCTGCTCGATCCGCTTCTCCGCGAAGAACTGCAGGTCGGTGTCCAGGGTCAGTTGCACGCCGACGCCGGGCTTCGGCTCCACGACCGTGTGGTTCGCGTTCGGGATCTTGTTGCCCTTGGCATCGACCTCGTACATCGCGCTGCCGTCCTTGCCGGACAGCTTGCTGTTCAGTCCGTACTCGAGACCGGACAGCGCCTTGCCGTCGCCGCTGGTGACGCCCACCACCGACGCGGCGATGCTGCCGTTCGGGTGGCTGCGGATCGGGTCTTCCTCGGTGTACAGCCCGGTCAGCAGGGGCGCCTGCTGCTCCGTCGGCTTGCCCTTGTTCTGCTCGGCGATCGGGACGTTCGCGGCCTTCATCTCGTTCTGGATCGCGGTCCAGGCCGTCGGGCTGACCTTGCGGGCGACGTACGCGAACCGGCCGGGACCGCTCATCGAGGCGATCAGTTTCGCGGTCGTCGTACCGGGGAGCTTTGGTGCCAGGATCGCGGCGAGCTGCTGCGCCACCGGCTTGGTCTGCTTCGGGTCCGCGGTGATCGCGACCGCGTCCTCGGTGACCGCCAGCTCGACGCCGTTGCGGTCCTCGATGGTGCCGCGGGACGCGTGCAGGGTGTACGTCCGGGCGTTCTCCTTGGTCGCCGCCTGGGCGTAGCTGTCCGGGTCCACGCCCTGGAGCAGCACGAGGCGGCCGGCGAACAGTGACAGGACGAACGCCATCACGCCGAAGGTCATCCGCAGCCGCAGCGCCGGACGCCCCAACCGCAGCATCCGCGGCGGCTTGCGCACCTTCCGCTTCTTGGGCCGAGGAGCCGGCCGATTCTGCGGCGGCCGCTTCGCGGACCCCTTCTTCACGGCCGCCTTCTTCAGGGCCGCCTTCTTCGTCGGCCCCTTCCGCCCGCTACCGGTTCCGACGGCGCGAGCGCCGCCGCTACGACCACTGCCCCCTGCACCGCGAGCACTCCCGCTCCGAGCACTAGCGCTTCCGGTACTGCGAGCACTCCCGCTTCCCGTGCTGCGGGGGGTCCCACTGCCGGTGCTGCGAGCCGTGCCGCCGGTTGCGCGGGTACGGCCGCCGGACTCTGCCCTCGGCGCCCGCTGGTCTCCCGCGCGACCGCGAGCCTCGTCCACCCGCCGCTGACCCGCACGCTTCTCACCCGCGCGAGCCCGGTCGTTGTCCGCGCGCTTGTCGCCGGTACGGGCGCGGCTCTCGTCGGATCGCTTGCGCGGCGCTGGCGTGCTGCCGTTCGCCCGGTCCTGGGACCCCGGACGGCGGGCAGTGCCGTTCTCCTCCTGCGCCTTGCGGAGCAGCCGGTCCCGGGTCGACTCGGCGCGCTGCGGGGTGTTGCGGGCACTGTCCGTAGTGGACGGACGACGGGGCTGAGCCTTGCGCGGCGGCGGGTTCCCCCGGCCAGATCCGGTGCCACGATCGCGTGGCGGCTCGTTTCCCCGTCGGTCCGTCATCCGATCATCCCCGTGTGGTCGTGGCGGGCGGCTTCGTCGTCGTGGCCAGCGGCTTCGTCGTACCCGCCGTCGGCTTCGTAGTGCCTGCGTTCGGCTTCGTGGTGCCGGTCGTCGGCTTCGTGGTCGTCGCCGGCGGTTTCACCGTGCCGGTGGTCGGCTTCACCACCGGCGGCTTGACCACCGCGGGCGGCTTGGCGGTCGCGGTCCCGGTCGGCGTTCCCGGCCCGAACATCGCCGTACCGGCTCCGGCCTTGCCTTCGGCCGGTACGCCGAGCACGCGCCCGTCGGACAGCCGCAGGAACACCGGGTTCGGGTTCGGCACCATGCCCATCCGCAGCGCGCGGTCGGACAGGTTCTGCGGCGACTCCAGCGTGCGGACCTGCTTCTCCAGCTGCTCCTGCTGGTCGCGCAGCTGATCGGCCTGGTTGCTCAGCTTGGTGATCGCGAACGTCCCGCTCTGCAGCTCCGTGTTCAGCAGCAGCAGACCGACGAGGCCGGCGGCCAGCAGCGACACCACGAAGATGACGAACGGCATCCGCGGCGGCCGGAACGGCGCGCCGTAGACCACCCGCAGCCGGGGCTCCGCCTTCTTGGCGGTCTTGGTGGTGACCGGCGTGACCCGCGCTTTCTGCGGGCTGAAGACAGTACTCATCAGGCCACCAGTCCTTTCTCCCGGATCCGTTCGGCCGCGCGGACCCGGGCTGAGGCGGCCCGCGGGTTCGCCGCGACCTCGTCCTCGGTCGGTCGCTCGGCCCCGCGGGTCAGCAGCTTCAGGTACGGTTCGTGCCCCGCCGGGATGACCGGCAGGTCGTCGGGTACGTCGGTCTTCGTGGCGGCCGCGAACACCTGCTTGGTGATCCGGTCCTCGAGCGAGTGGTAGCTCATCACCACGATCCGGCCGTGCAACGCCAGCGCACCGAGGGCGGCCGGCAGCGCGCGACGCAGTACCTGGAGCTCGCCGTTCACCTCGATCCGGAGCGCCTGGAAGGTGCGCTTCGCCGGGTGTCCCCCGGTCCTCCGGGCCGCCTGCGGGATCGCGTTCCGGACCAGTTCGCTCAGCCGTGCGCTGTTCGTGAACGGTTCGATCTCGCGCTCGCGGACGATCCGGTCGGCGATCCGGCGGGCGAACTTCTCCTCGCCGTACTGGAACAGGATGCGGGCCAGGTCGGCCGCGCTGTAGGTGTTCACGATGTCCGCGGCCGTGGTCGGTCCGGTCGAGTCCATCCGCATGTCCAGCGGCGCGTCCTGGGAATAGGCGAAACCACGCTCGGCCTCGTCCAGCTGCATCGAGGAGACGCCCAGGTCGAACAGGATCCCGTCGATCGCCGGTACGCCGAGGTCCGCGAGCGCCCGCGGCAGCTCGTCGTACACCGCGTGCACGAGCGTCAGCCGGTCCGCGTACGGCGCCAGCCGCTCGCCGGCCAGCCGCAGTGCGGCCGGGTCGCGGTCGAAGCCGATCAGCCGGACCTCGGGGAACTCCCGCAGGAACGCCTCGGAATGACCGCCGAGGCCGAGGGTGGCGTCGACGAGGACGGCACCGGGACGCGCGAGCGCCGGTGCCAGCAGCGCGACCACGCGCTCCAGCATCACCGGCACATGCCGATCCGCAGCGTCCATCTCGACCCTTCCCGTCGCCGCGGGAGGCGACCCTGCCCCCGCAGGTCTTGTGTGTGCTGTCCCGGCGTCGCGGTGCCCGGACAGGTGGTACGTGAACGGGTGCGGATCTTCAGACAGCACCGTCCGGTCAGATCGCGGGTACGCCTTCCGGGGAAGTACCTGCTGGTCTTGGCGCCGGGGAAGTGACGCCAACACTCCAGGTCGGAAGTCGGACCCGTGATCTCACCGGACGGTTCGGTGTGTTCGGCCCTCGCACACTGTTCAGCTGGTTGCTCAGAAGATGCCTGGCAGTACTTCCTCGGAGAGGTCGGCGAACGCCTGCTCCTGCTCCGCGGAGTACCGGTTCCAGTTCTCCGTGTTCCAGATCTCCACCCGATTCATCGCCCCGATGACGACGCAGTCGCGATTCAGTGATGCGTAATCGCGCAGCATCGGCGGGATGGTGACCCTGCCCTGCTTGTCCGGCATCTCGTTGGAGGCACCGGCGAACAACATCCGTAGGTAGTCCCGCGCACCCTTGTTGGTGATCGGAGCCTGCTTCAACTGCTCGGTCAGCTGGACGAACTCACGCTCCGGCCACACGGACAGCGATCGCTCCTGTCCACGCGTGATCACCAGACCGTCGGCCAGCTCGTCCCGGAACTTCGCCGGAAGAAACAGTCGCCCCTTGTCGTCGAGCTTGGGGAAGTGCGTTCCGAGGAACACGCTCCACCTCCCCGTTGCGGACCTTCCGACTCAGGCGAGAGATTCCACCACTTCAGTTCCACTGCGCTCCACCTTACTCCACTTTCCACCACCGTCAACCAACTTCCGCCCCATTACGCCCCCGCGCCGCCTGAATCCGCCGCTCGATTCCTGCGTGTCGCTGCCGGCTCAACCGTCGGCGTACGGCGCCTGCGGAGCGTGCCGTCGGCGCTGTGGAGCGTGGTGGAGGGCACTGGTGGTGCGAAGTGGAGGACGCTGTGGAGCAAAAGGGAGGAAGGGGTGGAGGAAAGTGGAGGAGCCCGCGACCCGATCGGTGAACCTTTGTCTTGGTTCGACCGTGAACCAGGCAGGCGTTTGGAGCGTCGTACGCCCCGCGCACACCTTTGGCCACCCGTACGCTTGGAGGGACGACTTACCGACCCCGCCGTGAGGGCGTGCGCCGATGGACATCGAATCGCCAGGTAACGAAACTCCCGCCGCTCTAGGTCCGACCCCTACAGCGGGTGACAATGTGGCGGCAGTCAACGAATGGGGAGGACTCAGAGTGAGCACCACCGCGACCAGCTCGCCGCTGGCAGGGGCCGGGGACTTCGACGAGCTGTCCGAGGTGGCGGGCCGGGTCCGCCGCGCCATGGAGCAGGTGATCGAGGGGAAGAGCGACGTTGTCGAGGTCGCCGTCACCGTGCTGCTGGCCGAGGGCCACCTGTTGATCGAGGACGTTCCGGGCGTCGGGAAGACGATGCTGGCCAAGGCGCTGGCGAAGTCGATCGACTGCAGCGTGCGACGGATCCAGTTCACGCCGGACCTGCTGCCGTCGGACATCACCGGCGTCTCGGTCTTCAACCAGGAGATCCGCGACTTCGAGTTCAAGCCCGGCGCGGTGTTCGCGAACATCGTCGTCGGGGACGAGATCAACCGGGCCTCGCCGAAGACCCAGGCCGCGCTGCTGGAGTCGATGGAGGAGCGACAGGTCACCGTCGACACCACGACGTACCAGCTCGAGGCGCCGTTCATGGTGATCGCGACGCAGAACCCGATCGAGATGGAAGGCACCTACCCGCTGCCCGAGGCGCAGCGCGACCGGTTCATGGCCCGGGTCTCGATGGGCTACCCGGAACCGGCCGCCGAGCTGCGGATGCTGGACGGGCACGCGGCCGACGACCCGCTGCTGACCCTGCAGCCGGTGACCGACGGGCAGCAGATCCTCCGCCTGGTGAAGACCGTGCAGTCCGTGCACGTGTCGGAGTCGGTGAAGGAGTACGCCGTCGCTCTGGTCGGTGCGACGCGGCGTTCGCAGGAGCTGCGCCTCGGCGCCAGCCCGCGCTCCACGCTGCACCTGATCCGGGCGGCCCGCGCGGCCGCGGCGCTCGACTCCCGGGAGTTCGTGCTGCCGGACGACATCCAGGAGCTCGCGGTTCCGGTGCTCGCGCACCGCGTACTGCCGGCGGCTGAGGCGCATCTCGGTGGGCGCGGTGCAGCCGACATCATCTCCGGGCTGGTGTCCAACGTGGCCCTCCCCCGCACGCGTCGGGACTGAGCCATGCGGCACGCACTGCGCGGACTGACCACCAGGGGGCGGGCGTTCGTCGCGGCCGGTCTGACGGCTTCGCTGTGTGCACTGTTGCTCGGCCAGAAGGACCTGCTGCGGGTCGGCATCCTGCTGGCCGCGCTGCCGGTCGTGGCGGCCCTCGTCGTCGGCCGGACCAGGCTGCGTCTGCAGGTACGCCGTAGCCTCGCGCCGGACCAGGTCCCGGTCGGGACCCAGTCGACGGTCGAGCTGACCCTGAGCAACCAGGGCCGGATGCCCGCGGGGTTGCTGCTGCTCGAGGACCGCATTCCTTATGTATTAGGGCACCGGCCACGGTTCGTCGTCGACCGGGTCAGCCCGAACTGGCGCCGTACCGTCACCTATCCGGTGAAGAGCGACGTCCGGGGGCTGTTCCAGGTCGGGCCGTTGATGCTGACCGTCGCCGACCCGTTCGGGTTGGTGGAGACCAGCCGGACGTTCACCCGGAGCCAGCACCTGCTGGTCACGCCCCGGGTCTTCAAGCTGCCGGAGATCCGGCTGGGTGCGGACCGGGCCGGCTCGGGCGAGAACCGGCCGCGGGCGATCGCGGCGGCCGGCGAGGAGGACGCGACGGTCCGCGAGTACCGCGACGGCGACGACCTGCGCCGGGTGCACTGGCGGTCGACGGCACGCCGCGGCGAGCTGATGGTGCGGCGCGAGGAGCAGCCCTGGCAGAGCCGCTGCGCGCTGTTCCTGGACGCGCGGACGATCTCGCACCACGGGCACGGGCCGTCGTCGAGCCTGGAGTGGGCGGTCAGCGCGATCGCCTCGATCGGCATCGACCGGGTACGCCGCGGCTACGTCACCACGATGCTCGGTGGGCCGACCACGCTGTCGGCGATCACGCATCGCTCGTCAACGGCGGTGCACCAGCCACTGACCCAGCAGCAGTTGCTGACCGAGTGCGCGACCGTCGAGGAGCACAAGTACGCCGAGATCGGTCCGCTGCTGACCGTCGACCGGCACGCGCAGGAGCCGAGTCTGGTGATCGCGGTGGTCGGCGCGTGCAGCTCCGACGACGTCACGGCGCTCAACCGGTGGCGGACCAGCCAGGCGACCGGAGTCGCGCTGCTGCTGGACGCCGCGAGCTGGGCGGTCGGCGTCGAGGCAACCGAGAAGGCCGCGCGCCTTTCCGCAGCCACGGACGCCACCGAGAACGAACTCCTCCGCAACGGCTGGCGCGTAGCCAGAGTCCGCCGCGGTGACCATCTACCAACTGTCTGGTCCACCCTCGGCCTACGAAGCGGACGGATCGCATGACCGGTCACGCCAGGATTTCCATCGCCGCTTGGGGAGCGACCGTGCTTGGGTCGCTCGTCCTGACGCCGGTGTTCTCCGGGCCGTTCCTGTTCATCAGTGCGTTCCTGTGCGCGCTGATGACGGGCATCGGGGTCCTGTTGCAGAACCTGCGCACCCCGCGGATCGTCGTACCGATCGTCCAGCTGCTGGTGCTGGTCGAGTTGCTGTCGCTGTTCTTCCTGCACGGGACGATGAAGTTCGGGCTGTTCCCGGTGAAGGCGACCGCGATCGAGTTCAACGCACAGATGGTCGACGCGATGGACTCCATCAATCGATTCAGTGCGCCGCTGCCGCAGGATTCGCATCTGACGCTGTTCGCGGTGTCGGTGATCACCGCCACCGGGTTCCTGATCCACGTCATCGCCGTACAGCTGCGGCAGGCCGCCTGGTCGGGGCTGCTGCTCCTGATCATGTACACGGTGCCGGCCGCGACCGTGCACGGCGGGCTGCCCGCGTTGCTGTTCATCCCGCCCGCGGTCGGCTACATCGTGCTGCTGTCCGCCGAGGGCCGAAGCCGGCTGAGCCGCTGGGGCCGCCGGATCTCCGGCGTCTCGCACCTCGACGCGGCCGAGCCCGTCGAGGCGTCGGCGCTCGGACAGGCCGGGCGCCGAATCGGGCTGAGCGTGGTCGCGATCGCCGCGCTGCTGCCCGCGTTGCTGCCCGCGCTGCCGGAAGGTGTCATCGGCAACGGTCTGGCCGGCGGCAACGGCAACGGCAACGGACTCGGCGCCTCGATCTCGTCGACCGACCCGATGCTCGACATGGGCAAGAACCTGAAGCGCGGTGCCAACGACATCGCCCTCACCTACAAGGGCGGGCCGGCCGGCGGCAGCTACCTCCGACTGACCGCACTCGATCTGTTCGACGGCAACACCTGGCGGATCGCGCCGCGGTCCGCCGGCCACAAGATCACCGGCGACCTGACGCCGCCGCCCGGCTACACCGGCGACCTCTCGAAGGTCGCGCAGAGCACGATGGAGATCAACGTCACCAGGGACTTCCGGTCGCAGTTCGCCCCGGTCCCCTACCCGGTGCACTCGATCTCCCTGAAGCGCGAGTGGCAGTACGACGCCGGCGCACTGGACGTGGTCTCGACGAACGGCTCGATCGTCGCCGGCAAGAAGTACAAGGTCACGTCGTACGACCTGCAGCCGACGCCGGAGCAGCTGCACGACTCGATCACCACCGGCGGACCGGATCAGTACACGCTGGTCGTGCCGCGGCAGACGCCGACCGACATCAAGCAGAAGACGTACGAGATCACCGCCGCCGCCGCGGACAACAAGTTCGAGGCGGCCGTCCTGATCCAGAACTGGTTCCGCAGCAGCGGCGGCTTCACCTACAGCACCGAGAACGCCAAGGGCAGCGGGATGGCCGCGCTCGAGGACTTCCTGCTGAAGAACAAGACGGGGTACTGCGAGCAGTTCGCCACCGGGATGGCCCTGATGGCCCGGATCATCGGGATCCCGTCCCGGGTCGGCATCGGGTTCCTGCCCGGACAGGCCGGCAAGGACGGCGAGTTCACGGTCCGGATGCACGACATGCACGCCTGGCCGGAGCTGTACTTCCAGGGCATCGGCTGGGTGCGGTTCGAGCCGACGCCGTCCGCCCGGGTCGCGAGCACGCCGAACTGGACCGTCGCTGCCGGTCCAGACCCGACCAGCCCGACCACCGCGCCGACCGCCGTGGCGACCACTCCGGGCAGCCAGCAGACGCCGGGCATCGACAAGCCCCGGCACGACCCCAACCTCCCGGACTCGAGCGGTGCCCCGGTCGTTGCACCGGGCAACTGGTTCACCAAGGGTGGCGGGCAGGCGATCGCCGGTACGTTCGCCGTACTGCTGGTGCTCTGTATCCCGTGGCTGATCCGGACACTGACCCGGCGGAAACGGTTCATGCGGCCGCCCGGGCGGGAAGCGGCCGAGGGGCTGTGGGCGGAGGTCCGGGACACCTCGCGGGACCTGGGCCTCGATTGGTCCGACATCTCGACACCGCGGCAGACCGGTCAGTGGCTGATGACGAAGCTCCCCGAGGAGACGCATCCCGCTGCCCGCCGCCTGGCCCGCGGCATCGAGGCCCTGCGGTACGCCGGTGACGCCGATCCCGAACTGGACCTGCGCGACGACGCGGCCGCCGTACGTGCGGCTTTGTGGTCGCGGGCAGCGGCGCGGCGACGCTGGCGGGCACGGCTGTTGCCGCCGTCGTGGCGCTGGTACCTGAGCCGCGGCACCACTGAGGCCTCCGACCTGCTCGATGAGTTCGACCTGCTGCTGGCGCGGCTCCGCTCCGGCATCCTGCCGAAGCGCCGGCACGCCAACTGAGTACACAAACGACCACACCCGTCCCACCAGGGCACGGGTGTGGTCGAAGTCTCAGGCTGCGCTCAGACGGGTTAGAGATCCTCGTCGCGGCGACGGCGCCAGCGGTCTTCCATCCGCTCCATGAAGGAGCCGGACGAATCGTGCTTGGTCCGGTGCCGCTTGGTCGGCGGCGGCGGGGGGATGTCGTCGGCCTCCCCCGCGTTGCTGATCCGCTTCATGCTCAGCGCCGCGATGTACAGGCACGCAACCATCATCACGAAGCCGATGACTCCGATGATGGTGTTCGGGATGATCGCACCGGTCATCAGCACCGCGATGCCCAGCACGAATCCAACGCCGGCAAGCACTGCCCGCCGCTTGTAGTACAAGCGCACATTGGTCCCACGCATGGCGGAAACGAACTTCGGGTCTTCCGCAGCAAGGGCACGTTCGAGCTGCTCGAACTGGCGCTGCTCTTCTTCCGAGAGGGGCACCGTCGATCCCTCCATGATGAGCGCGATCTCGATAGGCCGCCTTCAGTCTAGGCCGCGCTTGGCCGACACGAAACCCTGACCGGCTGTCCAGCGCGTCACGGTCCGGCAACTGCCCCCGGAGGGCAGGTCCCAAACCGGTGTCTGTCGGCGTGTCGCTCACCGTCAGTTCGCAGCGTCCGCACCTCCCTCGTGGGACGCGTAGCTCAGCCGTCACCCTCCGTCAGGTACGTCGGGGACGGCGGCGCCCCTCAGCGCGTCGCAAGGATGTGCAGCTGCGTCGCCAGCGCACGGAAAGCAGGGTGCTGACTGGCCGCGCGTTCTAGCTCGGCCAGCGACTCCGCGGCGCCTGGCTCGGAGTCCACGAACGCGGACGGCACCAGGTCGGCGAACGTCCGTACGCCGTGCACGGTGTGCACCATGAACCCGGCATCGGCCAGCTGCGCGGTGATCCCGGCCTCGTCGAACCGCCGCGGCATCGGGTCGGTCGCACCCCACCGGCCGTCCGGGTCCTGCAGCGCGATCCGCGCCTCGGCCAGGTGACCGGCCAGCGCCCGCGCCAGCACCACCGCGTTGCGCTGGGCAACCAGGAGGCTCAGTACGCCGCCTTCGCGCAGTACCGAGGCCATCGCCTGCAGTGCCTGCACCGGGTCGTCGACGACCTCGAGAACCCCGTGGCACAGTACGGCGTCCGCGCTCGACTCCCCCGCCAGCCCGGGAAGCTCGCCGGCATCACCCTGGACACCGCGGACCAGCTCACTCACGCCTTCGTCGCGGGCCCGGCGCTCCAGGGAGGCGAGTGCGTCCGGGCTCGGGTCGACCACGGTCACCCGGTGCCCTTCGACCGCGAGCGGAACCGCGAACCCGCCGGTCCCACCGC
Organism: Kribbella sp. NPDC054772; assembly: GCF_053611945.1. NCBI lineage: Bacteria > Bacillati > Actinomycetota > Actinomycetes > Propionibacteriales > Kribbellaceae > Kribbella > Kribbella sp. NPDC054772. Next base: position 379,164 of record NZ_JBSHBJ010000002.1, read on the forward strand.
CGAGGTCGACGATGTCCAGCCCGGCACCCGGATCGGTCCGGCCGCGTCCCGCCAGCGCAACGCGCAGCGCCTCTCCCACCAACGCGGTCCGCACGCTCCGCCGTCGCCGATCCACCATCAACCCTCCTGCCGATCCAGCATCACCGCCCCACCGCGCCACACCCTACTTCCACTCCCACCCCGCCCCGCTCATTGCATCCGATCGGCCGCTCCGGCGGAGCCCGTTAGCGGACCATAAGCGCCTGACAGTTCCTGGGGTCTGTCGCCGACGTGGCGAGCGCGTCACCGTGGGAGGTGAGGGGAGAGCCGATCACCAGGGAGGGGATCATGGCCATCTTCAGCAAGTCCTTCACCGAGCCGGACGAGCAACGCCGGCCGGACAAAGCGAGCGTCGACGTCGTCAAGCTGCCGGGGGCCAGCGTCGCGCGGATCACTTTTCAACCCGGCTGGCGCTGGTCGGAGTCCATCCGTCCCGTCGTCGGAGGTGACACCTGTCAGCTCCGCCATGTCGGGACACTGCTCTCCGGAGAGATGGAGGTTGTCCACGACGACGGCACCAAGGCACGTCTCGTGGCGGGTACCGCCTACGTCATCGAACCAGGGCACGATGCCTGGGTCGTCGGTGAGGAGCCAGTGATCGGTCTGGAATTCGAGTCGACCGCGGCGGAGACGTACGCCAAGGCCTGATCCGAGCGCCAGCCTGCGCCGCCCACCCGGCGGACGTGCGGTCGGTCAGGACGGGGTGCGGGCGACGACGTACAGGCGGCGGGTGGTTTCGGCGCGGGCGGTGATCGGGCCGCGCAGGTACCACTCGACGTCGGTCAGCCCGGCCGCTTCGACGGCGGCGACAACCTGGTTCGGGTCGTAGAGCACGTAGTCCAGGCTCACCTCATGCCCGAGAAGTTCCTCGACGTGCCGCACCTCCGCCCCGGCGTGAAGCGCGAGGACCAGCCACCCACCGGGGTCGAGCGGCCGGGTCAGCGCCCCGATCGCCTCGGGAAGCTCGGACGCCGCCAAATGGATGAGCGAGTACCAACCAAGAACCGCCGCCCAGCCCGAGCTGGCGGGCGGCCGCCAGAGCCGACGCAGGTCCCCGACCTCGAAGCTGTGCTCTGGGAACCGGCGGCGCGCCTCGGCCACCATCTCAGGTGACAAGTCGATGCCGGTGGCATCAGCACCACCCTCAGCCAGATACGCCGTGATGTGGCCAGGCCCCGAGCCGACCTCCACCACCGGGCGGCCGTTGGCGTGGGCAATCACCCGGTCGAGCAACCAACGTTCGAATGGCAGCCCGTCGAGCTCGTCAAGCAGCTCATCCGCGTACGTCGTCGCAACCGCGTCGTACGCCGCCCGCACCCGCGCGTCACGTGCTTCGACGCCGTCGGAGATCACCGTGTCGCGATCGACGGCCTCGACGGCGACGACCGCCTCCTCGTCGGGCACCGGGCCGAGGAGGTGGATCCAGCGGCGGTCGTGCTGGCCGGCGCGACGTTCGAGCTCACGAACCAGCGGCTCGGGACGGGCGGCCATCCGGCGCAGGCAGTCCTCGACGTCGGTCCGCTCGTCGAACTTGTGCAGCCGCTCGGTCCGCGTCCGCAGTTCGCCGGGAGCCTGCGCGCCACGGAGCAGCAGCACGGTGATGAGCGCCCGCTCGTCCTCCTCGAGACCGAGCTTCTCGTCGAGGATCTGGTGGTACTTCAACGTCCGTCGGCCAGTGTCGACCCAGACGATCCGCAGCAGGTCCCGATCGCGCAGCGACCGGGACACCCGCTCGACGGTCCCCTGGTCGTAGTCGACGACCGGCTCCCGATTGCTCGTCTGGTTGCAGGCGGTCCGCAACGCGTTGGCCGTCAACGGGTACGACGCCGGCACCGTCGACTGCTTCTCCAGCAAGCTCCCGAGGACCCGCTGGTCCTCGGCATCCAGAACAGGGAGATCGCTCACCCGTCCGACCTTAAGGGCTCACCCGGCCGACGTGAGCAAAAGCCCCGGCTGCTACTCAGGACACTAGGTCCGGTCAGCCGGGCTGGTAGGTCTCCGGGAGCGTCAGTGGCTCGAACGCGGTGCCGTTGCAGGACGGGCAGAGCGCGTCGTCGACCAGGCCGGAGCCCGAGCAGCGCGTGCACAGCCCGTCGTGCCAGGCCTCGCCGGACAGGGAGTGGTGAGGACGTGGGTAGTGGGTGTCCGGTAGGTAGCACTCGGCGCCGGTGAGGGCGTGCACACGAGCACACAGGTCCTTGCCGAGCCCTCTCGATGGTTCGCTCACGGTCGGGATCTCCTCAGTGCTGGTGTTTCACTGCTGGTGATTCAGCTGGCTTGCATCCACGGTTGCGTCAGGACGGACTGCGGGTCGGTGGTGGCGGTGAGCACCGGGCTGGTGGACAGCCGCAGGCTCGCCTCCACCTGGTTGTAGAACGTATCGACGGCGCGGATCAGGTCGTCCGCCTCGCGGGTGGTGACGGCGCGCTCCAGGCCGGCTTCGGCCGCGGCACGCTGCCCGGCGCCGGCGGCGAAGAACGTCGCCCACTCGCCGAACTCCGGCGCGACCTCGGCGAGCAGCACCCAGGCGTTGCGCTGCACCCGACGGCGGCTGCTCGAGCGGACCGGGCGAGCCCGGACCGCGAGCACCGCGGCCGCGACCCGGAGCGCCGCGACATGCGCGCTCGAGTAGCGGATCAGGTGGTCGCTCGTCTCCGTCGCCTCGGCCAGGGCGGCGCGGGCACGGGACAGCTCGCGGCTGGCCGCACCGGCCGCGGCCGGCGATACCGGTGAAACAGTCATCGGTCGGTCACCCTCTCCAGTTGCCAACGACCCGAGTCCGGGTCGTGGGCCAGATCGAACAGCTCCTGGCGGCCGTGCCGGCCGCAGCCTGCTTCCACCCGGAACACCGCGCGCTCCGGCCCCCATTCCGCGTCCAGTACCCCGACCGCCGCCGGGCTCGCACCCGCAGCTACGTGGCCGACCGGCACTGAGGCCGACACCGAGGCAGCGGAGGGAAGCGGGGGGGGGGGGGGGGGGAGCGGGGTTAGTGCGCGCCGAAGGCGTCGCGGAGGCGGCCGAAGACGCCCTTGTGGGTGGCCTGGACCTGGCCCTGCGGACGCTCCTCGTCGCGGGCGACGGCGAGTTGCCGGAGCAGCTCGGCCTGGTCGTCGTCGAGCTTCGTCGGCGTCTCCACGATCACCTGCACGATCAGGTCGCCGCGCCCCGCGTGCCGCAGCCGCGGTACGCCGCGCGCGGTCAGCGTGACCGCGGTGCCGGACTGCGTGCCGGGGCGGATCTCCAGCGGGGTCGTCTCGCCCTCGAGGGTCGGCAGGTCGATCGTCGTACCGAGCGCGGCGGCCGTCATCGGCAGCGTGACCGTGCAGTGCAGGTCGTCGCCGTTGCGGGTGAAGATCTCGTGCGGCTCGACCTCGATCTCGACGTACAGGTCGCCGGCCGGACCGCCGCCGGGACCGACCTCGCCCTGACCGGACAGCTGCACCCGGGTGCCGCTGTCGACGCCGCCGGGGATCTTGACCGTGACGGTACGCCGGGAGCGGACGCGACCGTCGCCGGAGCACTCGACGCACGGGTTCGGGATCGTGGTGCCGTAGCCGCGGCAGTTCGGGCACGGGCGCATCGTCCGCACCTCGCCGAGGAACGACCGCTGCGTGTGGGTCACCTCGCCGCGCCCGTGGCAGATCTCGCAGGTCACCGGTTCGGAGCCGGCCGCCGCGCCGGATCCGCTACAGGTCGGGCAGAGGACGGCGGTGTCGACCTTGAGCTCGCGGGTGGTCCCGAAGGCCGCCTCGGCGAGATCGATCCGGAGCGGGATCAGCGCGTCCTGGCCGCGCCGGGTCCGCGGCCGCGGCCCGCGGGTGGCCCCGCCGGTCTGGCCGAAGAACGCGTCCATGATGTCGGTGAAGGTGAACGCCTGGCCGAAGCCCTGACCACCCGGCCCACCGGCCCCGGCGGTCGCGAACGGGTCGCCGCCGAGGTCGTGCATCTGCCGCTTCTGCGGGTCGCTGAGCACCTGGAAGGCGCGGCCGATCTCCTGGAACTTCTGGTGCGCGTCCTCGGAGTCGTTCACGTCCGGGTGGTACTGGCGCGCCAGTTTGCGGTACGCCTTCTTGATCTCGTCCGGTGACGCGTCGCGGCTGACACCTAGGACGGCGTAGTAATCGGTGCTCATACTCCAGACCAGTGGTTGTTGTCGTTTAGGAGTCGGCCAGGATCTGGCTGACGTAGCGCGCGACGGCGCGCACGGCGCCCATCGTGCTCGGGTAGTCCATATGGGTCGGGCCGACGATGCCGAGGGTGGCCAGCGCCTCCGACTTCGACCCGTATCCGGTCGCGACCACCGAGGTGGTGGCGAGCTCCTCGAACGGGTTCTCGTGGCCGATCCGGACCGTCAGGGTCTGCGGATTGGTGGCCTCACCGAGCAGTTTGAGCAGGATGACGTGCTCCTCCAGCGCCTCCAGCACCGGCTTGACGTTGCGCTCGAAGTCGTCGCCGTACCGGGTCAGGTTGGCGGCGCCGCCGACCGCGATCCGCTGCTCGCCGACCTCGTCGGTGAACGCCTCGAGCAGCGTGGTGACGATCGACGCGACCAGCGACCGGTCGGCCGGAGCGAACAGCTCCGGGACCCCGGCCAGGGATGTGGTCGCATCGGTCAGGCGCTGGCCGGCCAGCACCGTGTTCAGCCGGGACCGCAGGTCCGCGATCAGCTGCTCCTCGACGTCGTGCGGGTGCTCGACGAGGCGCTGCTCGACGCGGCCGTTGCTGGTGATCAGCACCAGCAGCAACCGCCGCGGGGTCATCGTGACGACCTCGATGTGCCGGACACTCGACCGGTTCAGCGAGGGGTACTGCACGACGGCGACCTGGCGGGTGATCTGCGCGAGCAGCCGGACCGTCCGCCGGACGACGTCGTCCAGGTCGACCGCACCGGCCAGGAACGACGTGATCGCCTTCTTCTCGGCGACCGACAGCGTCTTGACCGTGCTGAGCTTGTCCACGAACAGCCGGTACCCAGCATCGGTCGGAATCCGCCCCGCGCTGGTGTGCGGCTGGGTGATGTACCCCTCCTCCTCCAGCGCGGCCATGTCGTTACGCACAGTGGCCGGGGAGACTCCGAGGTTGTGACGATCCACGAGCGTCTTCGAACCGACCGGCTCGTGGGTCGCCACGTAGTCCTCGACGATGGCGCGGAGCACATCGAGCTTGCGTTCGTCCAGCACGCGCGCACACCCTCTCTCGATCGACACTGGCACTCGAAAGTTCCGAGTGCCAGTCTACCGAGCCGTAGGAGCTCGCACTGACGCGTGGCGGCGTGGGGCGGGTCTCAGGCGGTCTCGGGGGACGCCCCCAACGGTACGGCGGCCGGACGCTCGACCGTACTCGCGACGTCCACGGGCTGGTCCTGGACCGCCGCCTCGAGCAACGACTCGAGTACGTCGAGCACGTGGTACGCCAACGCTCCGTCAGCGCGATGCGGCTCACCGTTACGGAGGGCCCGGGCCATGTCCGCGACGCCGACGCCGCGGCCCGCTCCGGCGTACCCACCGGCGACCGGGACCTCGGTCCAGTCACGCTGCGCGGCCGTCGCGATCTCGACGGTGCCGTCGAAACCGTTCGGGTCCGGCACCGACAGGCTCCCCTCGGTCCCGTGGATCTCGATCCGCGGCAGCCGGGCCGCCCAGACGTCGAAGGACATCAGTACGGTCGTCAGCGCACCGGACTCGTGCTCCAGTACGCCGGTGACGTGCGTCGGCACCTCCACCGGGAACTTGGTGCCGGCCCGCGGACCCGAGTGGATCTCGCGCTCCTGCTTCGACTGGCCGGCCCGTGCGGTGACCCGACGTACCGGACCGAGCAGGGTGACCAGGCTGGTCACGTAGTACGGCCCCATGTCGAGCACCGGGCCGCCACCGGGCTGGTAGTAGAACTCCGGCGCCGGGTGCCACAGCTCGTGGCCGGGAGTGGTGAAGGCAGCAAAGGCTGCATGCGGTACGCCGATGTCGCCACGGTCGATCACTGCTCGGGCGGTCTGGGTACCGGTGCCGAGCACGGTGTCCGGTGCGCAGCCGACCCGGAGGTTGTTCGCGGCGGCGTACTTGAGCAGCGGCTCGGCCTCGGTGCGGTCGACGGCGAGCGGCTTCTCGCCGTACACGTGCTTGCCGGCTTCCATCGCGGCCTGGTGCACCGGGGCGTGCGCGGCCGGGATGGTCAGGTTGAGGACGATCTCGACGTCGTCGGCGGCGTACAACTCGGTCGGCGACAGCGCGCGGATGCTCGGGAACTTGTCGGCGATCGCCTGGGCGCGGGAGACGTCCAGGTCGGCGACCGCGACCACGTCGACGCCAGGGAGCTTGCCCAGGTGGTCGAGGTACGTGCCGGAGATGACACCGGTGCCGACGATGCCGATGTTGGTCACTTGCTCGCCCACAGCAGCCCCCGCTCGATGATGGTGCGAACCTCGGGCGTCTCCAGGTCGTCCAGCTTGTGGCCGACGGTGCAGACGAAGACCTTGCCCTCGCCCCAGGTGCGGGTCCAGATGGCCGGCATCACGGCACCCTCGATCCACGGGTAGTCCGGGTGCGCCTCGAACGTCGTGGTGGCGAGGACGTTGTTGGTCGGGTCGGCGTGCACGTAGTACTGCTCGGTGTGTACGTCGAAGTGCTTGATGCCCTCGACGATCGGGTGATCGGCGACCACGTCGACCCGGTAGTCGTTGAAACCGTGCGGGTGCGAGATGAACTGCCCGCCGGTGATGAAGCTGTAGTCGGAGTTCTTCCGGAACGAGTCGACGATGCCGCCGTGCCAGCCGGCGAACCCGGTGCCGCGGCGGATCGCGGCCTCCAGGCCCTTGAAGTGCTCGGGCTCGATGTCGCTCATCGTCACGCACTGCAGCACCAGGTCGACGCCGTCCAGGTCCAGGTACGCCGCGGTGCTGTCGGAGACGGTGACGTCGTAACCGCTCTCCTTCAGGAAGGGGATGAACAGGTCGGTCGCCTCGACCGGGGAGTGACCTTCCCAGCCACCCCTGACCACCACAGCACGTCGTGTCGTCACACCGGCCACCCTTCGAAAGTTTCGGAATTCCGTTCGGAACACTTGCGACTCTAGGTCCGCGGGAGAGCCTTGCCAACCACTACTCTCAAGGGATGGGCTGGAAGTTCTGGAAGCGGACGAACTCGATGGATCCGCAGGAGATGCTGGCGCGCGGGCACTCGCAGCCGAACAGCTTCCCGGAGCCACCGCGGCCGCAGGACACGTTGCCGGTTGGGGCGTTCGGGATGGCGGTCGAGGACGTGTTCTCGATCACCGGGCGCGGCACCGTCGTCACCGGGCGGGTGCAGGCCGGGACGGTGATGGTCGGCGAGCAGGTGCTGATCAGCCGCGCCGGGCAGCCGCTGCTGCAGGTCGAGGTGGCCGGTCTCGAGATGTTCCGCAAGATCGTGCAGACCGCGCAGCCCGGCGACAACGTCGGCGTACTGCTGCGCGGCGTCAAGCGGGACCAGGTCGCGAGGGGCGACGTACTGAGCAAGTAGCGCCCCAGTAGTGTCGGGGCCATGAGTACGTGGACGGAGCTCGGCGACCGCACTTGGGTCCGCCGGTACGACGAGTGGGACCTGAACGTCGGCCTGGTCGTCGGGTCGGACGGCGCCGTGGTGATCGACACCCGGGCCACCACCGAGGAGGCCGAGCAGCTCCGCGAGCACATTCGCGAGCTGACCGACGTACCGGTGAAGTTCGTCGTCAACACGCACGCGCACTTCGACCATGTGGTCGGCAACAGCGTGTTCACCGAGGCCGAGGTCTACCTGCACGAGAACGCGGCCGCCGAGGAGAACCTCGCGGGTACGACGTTCGCGGCGGCCAAGGTGATCGACCTCGGCGACCGCCGCGTCGAGCTGGTGCACGTCGGCAACGCGCACACCTCGGGCGACGCGGTCGTGGTCGTCCCCGACGTCGACGTGTTCTTCGTCGGTGACCTGCTCGAGGAGTCGGCGCCTCCGTCGTACGGCGCGGACTCGTTCCCGCTGGAGTGGCCGGACACGATCCAGGCGGTGGTCGGGATGATGCCGGCGGACGCGAAGATCGTCCCCGGGCACGGCGCCGTCGTGGACCTCGAGTTCGCTCACGACCAGGCGATCGAGCTGGGCAAGGTCGCCAACACGATCTCCACGTTGCACCACGCGGGCACCTCCCTCGACGACGCGCTGAAGCACACCGAGGACTGGCCGTGGCCGGTCGACAAACTCCAGGACGCGATCCGCCGCGGCTACCAGGTCCTCGGTACGCCGCAACGCCCGAGCCTCCCGCTCCTCGGCCCGAGCTGAGCCTGCGTTTCCCTAGTTGTCCGTTGACACGGACAACGGTCGTCGCGCAACTTGTTCGGAACGGACTTCGCCCAACCGGATGAGGTGGGACTTGTGGTCACGACCGAGCAGACCGTGCACTCCGACGGACGTGTCGAGCTAGCTGATCCCGAGGCCCTCGGCGGGAGTCCGTACGCCAACGCCGAGCTCGCTCCGACACGGTTGCCGGAGCGGACCTGGACGACGTACAACTATGCGGCGCTGTGGATGGGGATGGCGCACAACATCCCCAGCTACCTGCTCGCGGCCGGGCTGGTCGCGCTCGGGATGAACTGGCTGCAGGCGTTCCTGACCATCACGCTCGGGAACCTGATCGTGCTGGTCCCGCTGCTGCTGAACAGTCACGCGGGGACGAAGTACGGTATCCCGTTCCCGGTGTTCGCGCGGGCGTTCTACGGCGTCCGCGGCGCGAACTTCCCGGCGTTGCTGCGGGCATTCATCGCCTGCGGCTGGTTCGGGATCCAGACCTGGATCGGCGGCCAGGCGATCTACGTGATCGTCGGCGAACTCTTCGGCAAGGGCTGGACCGACGCGTCGGCGATCGGCGGGCACCCGTGGACGATGTGGCTCAGCTTCTTGTTCTTCTGGGCGCTGCAGATGGTTCTGATCTTCCGCGGCATCGAGGGCCTGCGCCGGTTCGAGAACTGGGCGGCGCCGCTGGTGACGGTCGCGTTCCTGGCGCTGATGGTGGCGGTCCTGGTGAAGGCCGGCGGGTTCGGGCCGATCCTGTCGCAGCCGTCGAAACTCGGCTGGGGCGCCGACTTCTGGAAGATCTTCCCGCCGGCGCTGATGGGCATGATCGCGTTCTGGGCGACGCTGTCGCTGAACATGCCGGACTTCACCCGGTTCGGGAAAGGCCAGCGGGCGCAGGTCTGGGGTCAGGTGATCGGCCTGCCGACCACGATGTCGTTCATCGCGCTGGTCTCGATCATCACCACCTCCGGCACTGTCGTGCTGTACGGCTCGGCGATCTGGGACCCGGTCGAGCTCACCCGCCGGTTCGAGAACCCGGTGGTCGTGACGATCGGCCTGATCATGGCGATCCTCGCAACGATGTCCTGCAACGTGGCGGCCAACGTCGTGAGTCCGTCGTACGACTTCGCGAACGCGTTGCCGCGCTGGCTGAACTTCAAGACCGCGGGACTGCTGACCGGCGTGATCGGCATCGTGATCCAGCCGTGGCGGCTGATCTCGGACCCGTCGATCTACATCTTCGTCTGGCTGTCCTTCTACGGCGGTCTGCTCGCATCCGTGGCCGGCGTCCTGATCGCGGGCTACTGGATGATCGACCGGACCAACCTGTTCCTGGCCGACCTCTACCGGCCGAACGGACGCTACTGGTACGCCGCCGGCTGGAACTGGCGCGGTGTCGTCGCGACCCTGCTCGGCTCGCTGCTCGCGGTCGGCGGCGCGTACTCGAACCCGGGCGCCGGCCCGTTCCCGACCGACGGCCTGATCCCGTTCCTCAAACCCCTGTACGACTATTCGTGGGCCGTCGGTCTCGTCGTCGGGTTCCTCACGTACCTCGTGCTCACACTCACCGCGCCGAGCCGACAGGCAACGGCCACGCATGCGGCTCCCACTTATTAACATTGCCTGGTGGCTGACAGGTATGGGAACGACGTACTCGCGGGCGACTGGCGGAAGCCGAAGAACGGGCGGACCGTCGAGGTCGAGATCGAGAAGGGCATGGTCGTCGAGGAGCCGAGCTCCGGGTTCGTCGGCGCGATCGTGCGCTGGGAGCACGGCGTGGTCGATCTCGAGGACCGGCACGGCAAGATCCGCACGTACCCGCTCGGTCCCGGGTTCTGGCTGGACGGCAAACCGGTCAGCCTGAAGCCGCCGAAGAAAGCCGGTCCGGCCAAGAAGACCCGGACAGCGTCCGGCTCGGTGGCCGTCGACAACGTCCGGGCGAAGGTCGCGCGGGCCAGCCGGATCTACGTCGAGGGCCGGCACGACGCCGAGCTGGTCGAGAAGGTCTGGGGCGACGACCTGCGGATCGAGGGTGTCGTCGTCGAATACCTCGAGGGTGTCGACGACCTGGTCCCGATCGTCAACCGGTTCCAGCCCGGTCCCGGCCGGCGGCTCGGCGTACTGGTGGACCACCTGGTCGAGGGCTCGAAGGAGTCGAAGATCGCGGCGCAGGTGAGCAACCCGTACGTGCTGGTGGTCGGGCACCCGTTCATCGACATCTGGGAGGCGGTCAAGCCGTCGGCGGTCGGGATCAAGGCCTGGCCGCGGATCCCGCACGGGCAGGACTGGAAGAAGGGCGTGCTGCAGGCGTTCGGCTGGCCGGCCACCGACCAGGCCGACGTGGCCGCGGCCTGGAAGCACATCCTGTCGAAGGTGAACAGCTTCGCGGATCTCGACCCGGCGCTGCTCGGCCGGGTCGAGGAGCTCATCGATTTCGTGACTCTGGACTGATCTCCGGCATCTGCTTCTCCAGCCACGCGCGGATTCGCCGGCGCGCCCGGCGTACGTACCAGGTGACCACGCCGAGTACGGCGCTCAGCGCGAGCACCGCACCGGCGAGGACGGCGGCCAGGACGCGGACCGAGTCGACGAGACCGGAGACGATCAGCAACGCTACGCCCACCGCAGCTGTTGCTGCGGGCAACCATGGCTCGAAGATCGGCGGCCGGTGTGCGGGACTCAGCTTCGCGCCGCGCACCAACCGCTCCCACATCGTCTGCCGGGCAGGCTCCGTGAACCAGCGAGCGGTCCGCAGCAGCCACGCTGTCGGCTTCTCCTTGCGGCCCGCGGATGCCTTCACCCAGTCGCCCACCTGCGGGCCGAGACCGCCCGAGACGTCGACCATCCGGTCCACGATGCCCTGGGTGATCGCCCGGCCTTCCGGCGACACGTTCAGCTCGTTCCGCATCGTCACCAGCGCGCCCATCCCGGCCTCGACCGGGAAGTCGCGCGCCAGCCGTTCGATCCGCTCGGCGACCGCGCCGAGCTCCCAGCCCTCGGCCTGCAGCACCTGACGCTGGGTCTCGCGGATCCAGTCGACGTCCGCGCCGAGCATCGAGCCGAGGTGCGCGACGCAGTGCAGCCGACCCATCAGCCAGTCCCACCGCCGCCAGTCCGCCGCGCCGAACGCGCCGAAGTGCCCGACCTGGCTGCCGTACAGGATCCGTTCGCTGAGCTGGTTCGCGATCGACCCCGCCTCCAGTTCATCGAGTACGGCGAGCGGGATGTCCGGGCCGAGTCGCAGGAACTGGAACGGTGCGCTGCGCTGCTCCGGCGTACGGGCCGACGTACAGCGGGACACGATCTCCACCTCGAGCGCGGTGTCGACGAGCTCCCGGCCGATCACCGCGACCAACTCGGCGAGCGCGTCGCCGAGGGCGCGCTGGATCTGCAACTGCTCGAAGATGTCGTTCAGCCCGACCGCGACCGCGTCCGCGCCACCGGCCGGCCGAAGATCCAGATGAGCCGCAGCCAGTTGTACGTCGAGAGCGTCGCGGACCGCCTGCACCTTCAGCAAGCAGTCACTCGCCGCAGATAGTTGCTTGTCGAGCGCCACCCGATCGTCGCTGGAAGCCGCACTGATCCGGAACCGCAGCGAGCGCAGGATCAAACGCACGACCCGCTCGGCCGCACCGGTCCCCCACAACCAGCTCGGATTGCCGTCGGCGTCGTCCCGCAACGCGGTCGTCGAACCATCCGGATCCGGAACCCACGGATGCTCGGTCGCGAGGATCTCGTCGATCTCCGTCTCCGACAGCGCGGTCGCCGCGTCCAGCACCGTCGACTGGTCGTGGCCGGCGATGGTCACCGCTTCCCACACCCCGCCGGCCGCCCTGCCACGCGAGTAGGCCGGCTGCAACGCCGTCGCGGCGGCCTTCAACCGGGCCCGCTCTTCAGGTTGCTGCAGGCAACGGTCGAAGAGCCGCTGGGTGTCCGACCAGGACGCGTCCGCCTCGAGCAGCAAGCGCTCCAGCAGTTCCACGTCGGAGCGGAAGTCCACCTCGCGCGGGAACTGCACCGCGGACAACGCCGCGACCCGCCAGCTCGGCTCCTTCGCCCCCGCCAGCGCGGTCGACGCGCGACCGATCCCGGCCGAGGGTACGACGTACAGCACGTATCGGGTCGCCTTGCCGTTCACCGGCCGCCGGGCGACCACGTCGAGCACCGGGCCGAACGGTGCGTTGTCGAGGACGCCGCCGTCCACCAGCCACGAGCCGGACTCCGCGGGACCCGGCTGGATCCGCGGCGGCTCCGCGGCGAGCTCCGGTGTCTCCAGCACCGGCCCGAACGCGGCCGGGAACGACGCCGACGCCCGCGCTGCCCGAGCGAGCAGTTCGGTGTCCTTCAGCCCGTTCTTGTCCTCGACCGTGAACGTCCGCGCCTTACCGTCGTACGTCGGCGCGTCCTCACTCGTGAAGCCGTACAGATACCGATGATCGGGTACGACGAACGCTTGCCCCGCCGCGTCCTTCGCCTCGAACTGCTGCACCCCGAGCCCGGACGCCGTCACGAACAGCGTCACCGGCTCCTCGGCGTCATTGTCGCCCGCGTCGGCCACATCTTTCAGCAGCTCCTCGACCTGCTGCAGGAAGTACTTGCCGTCCAGCACCGACGTCGACTTCACGCCCGCGGACGGGACCAGCTTGCCGACGTCGAGCGAGCCGAGGGCGACCCATTTCTGTCGCAGCCACGGGCCGTTGGCACCCTCGGCGCTGTGCGAGCCGTCGGGGTCGAGGGTCGAGCCGTTCGCGATCGCGGTGGCCAGCAGCGATCCGTTGAGGCCGCCCGCGCTCGTTCCCGCGATCACGTCGACGACCACCCGCCGCCGCTCCTCGCCGCGCCGGCACAACTCCCGCCAGCGGTCCGCGAGAACAGCGTCGTACGGCTGTGGACCGGGCGCCTCCGGGTCGCCGGAAGCCCGCCGGATCAGGTCCAGCTCGTGTGTCACTCCGCCCATCCAGACCGCCAGGCTGACGCCACCGTTCAGAACCAGCGCGATCCGGATCTCATGGTCGGTCATGAAGCCCCCCTTTCCTTCAGAAATACCACGCGTGTGACCTGAATCGACAGTTGTCGCAGCGGAGCGTGAACAAAAGGTTGTCGCGGTCTGCGCGCGGGGCCATCCTGATGCTGGGGGTGGTCGGTATGCGCGCCTGGGCAGTGACCGTTTCCGTGATCGTCCTGCTGGTCTCGGGATGCTCCGACACGTCTGGTGGTTCGTCACCACCGGACACCACCAGCACGCCGGAGAACACCAGCGAGCCCGCGCCGAGCCCGGAACCGACCACTGCCGAGTCGACCCAGCAACAGCAGGGCAAGCCGTCGCTCGAGATCGCGTCGCTCCCGATCGGCGGCGTCCCCGACGGTGGATCGAACTGCAACCCGATCAGCTGGCTCGCCGGAGACATCCCCGACGGCGTGACGATCAAACTCGGTACGCCGTTCTTCGACCCGAAAGGAATCTTCGAGGTCGACCAGTCCGGATGCACCGGCAACGAGCAGTCCTGCGAAGGGCTGGAGTGGACGGCGCAGAACCTGCCGCAATGCTGGGTCGGATTCAAGCAGGTCGCCGACAGCGGCAGCGTCACGCTCGTCATTCCGGCGGTCGCGACCTGCCAGACCCAGCAGCAGTGCGACGATCTGAAGGGCCTCGGCGGCAGCCAGATCGGTCTGACCGCGCAACCTCGCGAGTCATCGCCGACCGAGACAGTGCCGACCGAGACGACGCCGACCGAGACAGCGCCGACGCCCTCTGGCGGATGACCGATGGCGGACGAGCGGTCGCAGGCCGAGCGCTGGGTCAGTTTCGCCGCCGGCATCATCACGCCGGTGACGCTGCTCAGCGCGCTCCTGTTCTACTTCGGCTACGTGTCCGCGCGTTCGCAGTACGAGTACTTCGGGATCGACGTCGACACGATCGGCCTGAGTACGCAGGACTACGTGATGCGCAGCCCCCAACCGCTGCTTGTCCCGCTCCTCGTGATCACACTGCTCGCGGTCGCCGCGCTCCTGCTGCACAACGCGATCCGCCCGACCGCCGTCACCGTACGTCGTGCCGCGCGGGTCACGGTCGTCGTACTCATCCTCGGCGTCGCCGCGCTGCTCGCGTTCCCGCTGCTGCGGCACCTTCCGTACTACGCGCTGATCGTTCCCGCCGTCATCGGTCTGTCCGCGGCGGCGCTCGCGTACCTCACCTACCTTCGCCGCAAGACCGACCCGACGCTCGGTCCGCAACGGATCCTGATCGTGCTGCTCGCGGTCGTGACCGTCACGTGCGCGTTCTGGGGCACCGCGACCACGGCGCAGTACTCCGGGCGCGGTCTCGCGAAGGCCGACGCCCGCGACCTGAACCAGTTCCCGGTCGTCATCCTCGACACCAAGGAGAAACTCGCCCTCCGCTCCCCCGGCATCGAAGAAACGGTGCTCCGCCCCGGCGCCGGCCAATCCTTCAACTACCGCTACCGAGGCCTCCGCCTCCTGGTCGTCGGCCAGAACCGCCTGTTCCTCGTCCCCCAACACTGGAACCCCTCCGACACCACCCTCGTCCTCCCCCTCAACGACACCATCCGAGTCCAATTCCAATTCCAGAACGACCCACCGTGAGTTGGGGAGTGCTGTTCGGTCAGGCGCTGTCGCGGATTATTAGTTCGGTGTTGTAGATCTCGGGGGTGGTGAGGTGGGCGCCGGCGATTTTGGCGAGGAGGATCTCGGCGAGGCGGGCGCCTAGTTGCTGGACCGGTTGGCGGACCGTGGTGAGTTTCGGGGTGGTCGTGGTGGCCAGGACCGAGTCGTCGAAGCCGACGACCGCGACGTCGGCGGGGACGCGGCGGCCGCGCTGGGACAGGACGCGGAGGGCGGCGGTCGCCATCAGGTCCGAGGCGACGAACAGTCCGTCGAGATCAGGGTGGTCGTCCAGCAACCGCAGGGTCGCGTGTTCACCGCCGTCGGCCGTGAAGTCGCCGTACGCGACCATCTCCGGCAGGCCGGCCTCCTTCATCACTTCCTGGTACCCGGTCAACCGGTCGATACCCGCCGTCATGTCGAGCGGCCCGGCGACGGTGGCGACCTTCCGCCGCCCGATGTCCAGCAGGTGCTGTACGCCGGTCCGCGCCCCGGCCACGTTGTCGACGTCCACGCTGGCGACCGCGACATCGACCCCGAGCGGCCGCGCGCTGAACACGATCGGCAGCGGCAACTGCGCGAGCTCCTGGAGGATGTTGTCGCGCCCGTGGTGGCTGATGATGATCGCCCCGTCCACGTGCCCGCCGCGCAGGTACCGCAGCAGCCGCTGGTCGTCGGCTCCGGTCGGCTCTGAGGCCGGCTCGATCAGCAGCACGAGCTGCGACGACGTCGGCGCGAGCGTCCGGCTGACACCGCTCAACATGCCCGCGAAGAACGGGTCGGAGAACACCCGGCTGTCCGGCTCCGGCACCACGATCGCGATCGAGTCCGTACGCCGGGTCACCAGCGCGCGGGCCGCTCGGTTCGGGACGTAGCCGAGCTGGCGGATCGCCTGTTCGACCGCGGCGACCGTCTGGGGAAGGACTTTCGGCGAACCGTTCACGACCCTGGAGACGGTGGCCCGCGACACCCCCGCGACAGCGGCGACCTGCTCCAGCGTCGGAGAACCAGACTCGTTCATCGGCCCTCCTCAGTTCTCGATTGGCTCGCGTTCACACCGTAGTACCTCCCCGGTCGATCGCGCGTCAGTCATTGGCCGCCTGAAGGGGCGTGTTGGCAGTTTTCTCCCGCACGCCCGGTTCCGCTCCGGCGCTCAGCTTCCGGCGCGGGTGTTCGCGACCGTGTCCGCCTGGTCGACCGCCTGGTCCCACGCGGAGTCCGGGGACTGCTTGCCGTTGTCGACGCGGGCGAGCGCCGCGCTGAAGATCTGGTTGATCTCGCCGTCGCGCGGACCCTTGTGTTGCTTGAGGATCACGTTCTGCGCCCGGTTCACGAAGATCTTCCCGACCGGCGCGTTGTTGAAGTACGCGTTGACCTGCGAGGTCACCTGCGGATCGTCGTACGCGTCGAGCGTGGACGGGAACGAGCCGATCTTCTTGAACACCTTGATCTGCTGCTCCGGCGCGGTCAGCCAGGCGGCGAGCTTCGCGGCTTCCTCCGGCTCCGGCGACTGCACCGGCACGGTCAGGTACGAGCCGCCCCAGTTCCCGCCGCCGCCGGGGAACACATCCGCGACATCCCATTTGCCCTTGCCGTAGCTGCCCGCGTTGTCCTGGATGACACCGAGCAGCCAGCCCGGGCACGCCATCGTCGCGAACTTGTCGGTCCGGAAGGCAGCGTTCCACGCGTCGCTCCAGGCGGGTAGCCGCGCGGACAGGCCGTCCTTGCTGCCCGCGACCACCTGGTCCCAGGTCTTCCTGAGCAGCGGGTTCTCGTCGCCGAGGAAGCGGTCCTGGTTCGAGTAGTACGCCTGGATCAGCTGGTTGCGCATCGCTTCCCAGGTCAGTACCGCGGAGTCGTACCACGCCGAGCCGGGCACCTTCTGCTTGAACTTCCGCCCGGTGGCGAAGTACGACGGCCAGTCCTGGAAGAGTTTCGCGACGGCGGCCCGGTCGGTCGGCAGCCCGGCCTTCGCGAACAGGTCGCGGCGGTAGCAGATCGCCTCCGGGCCGATGTCGGTCCCGTATCCGATGATCTTGCCGTCCGCCGTGGTGGCGCCGGCGACCTTCCAGTCCAGCCAGCGGCTCTTCAGGTCGTCCCCGCCGTACTGGCGCAGGTCGACGAACTTGTCCGCCTTGGCCAGGTACTTGTAGATCCAGCTGACTTCCATCGCCTCGATGTCGGCCAGGCCGGATCCGGAGGCGAGGTTGGCGTCCAGGTTCTTGACGTGGTCGTCGACGGTCTTGGCGTGCTGCTCGACGATATTGATGTTCGGATGCTGCGCCTCGTACTCCGCGTACAGGTCGTCGTACCCGAACTCGTTGAAGGTGGCGATGGTCAGTTCGATCTGCGGCCCGTCGGCGGCCTTGCCGGCACCGTCGGCGCCGGATCCGCCACCGCAGGCGGTGGCGAGCAGGATCGCGGCACAGCCGAGCAGTCCGGCTACGGGGCGATAGCGGACACTGGGCCGCATGGTTCAGGCTCCCTGAAACGTGAGGGGATTGAGAGCGCTCTCGGATCGCGAAAGTGAGCTGAGTCTCAGACGTCCTCACCGGTATGTCAAGCACTCCATCGTCACGCTGAGACACCGGACGCACATGGTCCTGACATAGTGTCACCGCTGATCACGCTGTGAATTGCGCTGGTCACCGAGGGCGGCAGTTCCTGGGAGTTAGCTGTGCGTGATCATCGCGACGCCGGCGGCCCGACCGAGTCGCGGACCACGACGACGGTCCCCAGTGTCGTCATCGGCTGCTGGTGCGCGAACGGGTCCGCGCTCGGCTCCTGACCGGCCAGCCCGGCCCGGACGGCGGCCCGTCCGAGTTCCTCGAGCGGTACCCGGACGGTGGTCAGCGCCGGCTGCAGTTCGGTGGCCACGGGTACGTCGTCGTACCCGGCGACCGAGATGTCCTCGGGGATCCGCAGGCCGCGCTCGCGCAGGGCGACGTACACGCCGGCGGCGACGATGTCGTTGGCGGCGAAAATCGCGGTGAAGTCGAGGCCGTCGTCGAGCGCGCGCAGCGTCTGCTCGTAGCCCCACTGGCGGCCGAACGCGCCGGTGCGGATCAGGGCGGGATCGTGTTCGAGCTTGCGGGCGGCGAAAGCCTGCCGGAACCCGGTCAACCGGGCCGTCGTCGTGGAGAGCAAGGTCGGGCCGCCGAGGTACAGGATCTTGGTGTGGCCCGCGCTGAGCAGCAGATCGGTGATCGCCGCGGCGCCGCCGATGTTGTCGTACTCCACCGCGTACGCCGGTACGCCGGTCTCGAGCCCGGGCCGGCCGCAGAGGACCAGACTCGAACCGCTGCTCGCGAGTTGACGGGCACGCTGGCCGACCGCGGCGAAGTACTCCTTGTCCTCGACCGCGCCGCCGACCAGGATCACCGCGTCGGCACGCTGCTCGAGCAGCAGGTCGACGAACCGCAGCTCGGCGGACTCACCGCCCTGCGTCGAGCAGACCAGGCAGAGCCGGCCGGAGGCGAGCGCCTCGGACTGGACGCCACGGGCAATGTAGGCGAAGAACGGGTCGACGATCTCGCTGACGACGATGCCGACCACGCGGGTGGTCGAGCCGGCCAGCGCGCGGGCGTGCGCGTTCGC
The DNA here is from genome assembly GCF_053611945.1 of Kribbella sp. NPDC054772. Classification (NCBI taxonomy): domain Bacteria; kingdom Bacillati; phylum Actinomycetota; class Actinomycetes; order Propionibacteriales; family Kribbellaceae; genus Kribbella; species Kribbella sp. NPDC054772. Next base: position 397,718 of record NZ_JBSHBJ010000002.1, read on the forward strand.
GACGTACCCGAGGTCACGCATCGCACGTTCGACGGCCGCGCGGGTCGAGGCGGCGACCGGATAGTTGCCGTTGACAACGCGCGAGACGGTGGCGGTGGAGACACCGGCCCGGGCGGCCACGTCGCGGATCGTCCGGGCGGCCTCGGGGTCACGCCGGCGCGCCCGCGACCGGGGCTGATCCGCCGCCATCACCCACCTCCTCACCCAGCTGTACGTCGGCCCTCGTACCGTCGGCGAACCGGATGGTGACGCGCAGCCCGTCCACCGTCACCGCGATGCTCTCGGACAGCGCCTCCGGCCAGACCGTGTCGCCGGACAGTACCACCGCGGACACCAGCACCTGCGGACCTTCTCCGCGGTGCTGAGCCTCGAGGTACGGCGTGGCGGAGTGCGGGCCGAACGCGTTCGTGTCGAGCCCACGCCGTACGTCGACCCGCTGGTACCCGTGCAGTCCGACCACCACACTCGTCAGCCGATCGATGCGGGTCGCCTGCGCCCATCCGTCGGCGACTGCCTCGGCCGGCATGTCCTCGTGCGCCACCGCATACCCGCCGTGACGCACGATCCCTTCCGGTCCGTCGACCAGCACACAGCGCACCTCGATCCGGCCGTGCACGACGCTCGCGACCTCGATCCGCGCGTCCTCCGTCGTCCACCACGAGGCCGCTCCACTTGCCGCCACGGCGATACGTCTGATCCGCCGTCGGCCGGCGGGCGCGCTGTCGAGGACGATCGAGTTGTCGACTGCGTGGTCGGTGAACTCGGGGCCGGTGCGCGTCGAGTACGCCAGGCGGTTGTAGTGCGGATCGCCTTCGGCGTTGTGGTCGCTGCCGTGGTTGAGGAGGCGGACCAGACCGTCGTGCTGGGTGGACTGGATGAGGAAACCCGGCGCCGGCATCGGGCGGATCTGATCGTGATTGTCGAGCGGGAGCGCCTCCTCGCGGTCGGTCCAGACGGCGTGATCCGCTGGGAGGAGCAGGCCGAGGAAGCCTTTCGAGGCCCAGTACGGCGAGCCCGGGCCGGAGTACGGCTGAGTTGTTGGCAGGTAGTGATGATGCCAGCCCAGATTCAGCAGACCGCGCTCGTCGGGGACGCCGTTGTCGATGAAGTGGCGGAGCGTGCCGGAGCAGAGCCGACGAGTCTGGCCCGGGGTGAGCGGGGTGGCGTCGAGGAGCGCACCCATCCAGTACGGCGCTGCGGTGGCCATCCGGTAGCAGAGTGAACGACCGAAGTGGATCGGCGCGCCATCCGTACCGGTGAGGTGGACGGCGTCTTCGAGGAACCGGTGCAGACGCTCGCGATAGAGCTTCAGCCTGCCGTCGGCCGAGGGACCGGCCATGCGGGTCCACAGCCCCGGGTAGAGGTGCATCGCCCACCCGATGTAGTGGTCGAAGTTCTGCCCGGGGCCATCGGAGTACCACCCGTCACCGACGTACCAGTCCTCGATCCGGTCGAGGCCCGCATCGATGTCGTCCTGGGAGTACGGCGCTCCGACCGACGCGAGGAACTGCTCGCCGACCACCTGGAACAGCCGCCAGTTGTTGTCCCACGTCCGCGACCCGACGAACCCGCTCAGCCAGTCGACCACGTGCCCCTGCTCGCGATCGTCCAACCGATCCCACAACCACTCGCGCGATTCGTGGAGCCCGACCGCGATCGCCGCCGCCTCGACCATCTGCTGCGAGCACGGCGTCAACCGCGGCCAGTCCCCCGCCGCACCGGCCACGAGCCCCCGCGCGTACCGCTCGACCAATCGCTCATCGACTTGACCGGCCGCGATCCGGAACGCAGCCAACAGGAACGACCGAGCGAACCCCTCCAGCCCGTCACAGTCCGCCCCCGACCAACTCCCCCGCCCCGGCAACCGCACCTGCGCCCCACTCGCCGAGAACCACGGCACCAAGGAGTCGAGCAGCTGATCAGCCACCTTGAGCCAGGTCTCCCGCGTATACCCCGTCCGCGAAGACACCAGCCGATCCGGCGCCGGCAACCGCATCCCGCCACTCATGCGTCCCCCATCCACAACCAGTCCACCTGCGCCGGCCCCCGCAACCGCTCGGCAGCCCCGCCAGCCAGAACCCTCACGCCCACCTCGTCCCACTCGACGCCCTGCACTCCCACACGCGCCACACGAGGGGTTATCCCCGCCAGTTGGGGGTTCTCCGTTGACATACGGGGGTAGAACCCCTGAAACGAGCGGATAACCCCACGCCGTACGACGCACCGCGCCCCGCGAAGCTCCCGCGCACCGCCGGGGGTTATCCCCTCCAGTCGGGGGTTCTCCACTGGTCTACGAACGCAGAACCCCCGAAACGAGCGGATAACCCCGCGCCGTGCGGCACACCGCGCACCGCGAGGCTCGTGCGGACCGCGAGGCTGGTGCGCGCGGGCTGGGGTGGCGCCCTTGGCCGGTTGGTTTTTCATGCGATGCGGTTGAGGTCGTCGCGGGTGATGGCGTGGGCCAGTGGATGGCCGGCCGCTAGGCGCTCGACTTCGGCGGCTGCGGCGTCGCCCAGGCGGGTGGTTTCGTTGCCCATGGCACCTGCGATGTGCGGGGTGATGAAGACGTTGGGTGCGTGGAGGAGCGATGAGTCCGGCGGCAGGGGTTCGGGATCGGTGACATCTAGTACGGCGTCCAGTCGGCCGGACACGCATTCGCGTTCCAGCGCGGCGTGATCGACCAGCCCACCGCGGGCCGTGTTGATCAGCACACCGCCGTCGGGCATCGACGCGAGCAGCTCCGCCGACACCAGCCCCTCGGTCTCGGGCAGCAAGGGCGCGTGCACTGTCACGATGTCGCTCGCCGCGAACAAGGTCGGAAGGTCGCACCACTCGGCACCAAGCGCCGCCGCCTCGGACGGGCTCAGATAGGGATCGCTCACCAGCACCGTGACGTCGAGGTCCCGCAACCGCTCGAGCACCAATCGGCCGATCCGCGATGCGCCGAGGACGCCCACCGTCGTACCGAGTGCGCCCAGAACCGGGGCGCCGGGCAACGGTCGTTTGACGCCGGACTCGCGGAGCCAGTCGCGGTGCCGGAAGGCGCGTTTGCCCGCGAGCACGATCGCCGCCAGCGTGAACTCGGCGACCGGGATCGCGTTCGCCGCGGCCGCTGACGACACCTCGATCCCGCGCTCGAACACGTCGGCGTCGACGAACGTCTTGATCGTCCCGGCCGCGTGCACGATCGCCCGCAGCTTCGGCGCCGCATCGAGTACGTCGGGAGTGATCCGCGGGCAACCCCACCCGGTCAGGAGCACCTCGGCCTCGGCCAACTCGTCCGCCACTTCAGCAAACGACGACACCAACCGCGGCCGCCCAGCGCCGGCCGAACTCCCGCCGACCGCGCTCCCGCCGACCGAACTCCCGCCGGCCAGGTTCTCCTCGTCGCAGCCGGCGCAGTCGAGGCCGAGCAACTCGGCGGACGCTTGCAGGCGCTCGCGGGTTGCTGGGGTGAATACCTCCGACCAGGTCTCCGCAGGCATCGCCACGAGGGTGCGCAACCGCGGACGGCTGCCCGGGTCGGTGTCAGGATTCGGCACGACTCACTCCTAGTAAACGGTTACTAGAAACCGTAGGCAGCTCGACGGCCAATGGTCAAGACATGTTCTCCAAGTCCTTGACAGCAAGGCGGTGAACGTTTCATGGTTACTGCCACCCGGGATAGCAACCGTTTACTATCAGGAGGCGCATCATGCATCGCGTCAGCCGATCCTCCGGCCGCGCACCGGACCGCGCCGCGAGTCGCGCAGCGAGCCGTTCCGCCCGCAAGGCCGCCCGTCCGGCCAAGCCCGGCGGCGGGCTGTTGGCGCGGCTGCGGCGTGATCGCGTGATGCTGCTGCTGGTGCTGCCCGGCTTCCTGTTCTTCGTGGTGTTCCACTACGTGCCGCTGCTGGGCAACGTGATCGTCTTCCAGGACTACCAGCCGTACCTCGGGTTCAAGGAGAGTCCGTGGGTCGGCTTCGGCAACTTCGCCGTGTTCGCCGAGCCGGACTTCTACCGCGCATTGCTGAACACGCTGAAGTTCGCCGTACTCCAGCTGGTGCTGTTCTTCCCGGCCCCGATCGGACTGGCGCTGCTGCTGAACAGCATCGTCAGCCCGAAGATCCGGCGGTTCGTGCAGAGCGTCGTGTACCTGCCGCACTTCATCGGCTGGGTGATCCTGATCTCGATCAGCCAGCAGCTGATCGGCGGCACCGGCCTGCTCCCGCAGTTGCTCGGCGATCTCGGCCTGCCGCGCGTCGACCTGATGACGAGCTCGGGCTTCTTCCCGTGGCTGGTGACGTTGCAGCTGATCTGGAAAGACGCCGGCTGGGGCACGATCATCTACCTCGCCGCGCTGCTGAACATCGAGACCGAGCACTACGAGGCCGCGGCGATCGACGGCGCGGACCGGTGGCGGCGGCTGTGGCACGTCACGCTGCCGGGCATCGTGCCGGTCACCTTACTGCTGCTCATCCTCAACCTGGGCAGCATCCTGTCGGTCGGATTCGAGCAGATCCTGCTCCAGCGCGACGCCGTCGGCGCGGACGCGGCCGAGGTCCTGGACACCTACGTCTACTTCCACGGCGTCCTCGACGGCCAGTGGGGCCCGGCTGCCGCGGTCGGTCTGGTCAAGGGCGTGATCGGCCTGGTGCTCATCCTCGGCGCGAACAAGCTTGCCCACCGCTTCGGCCACGAAGGGATCTACAGCCGATGAAGACCTCGCAGCGGCCGCCGTGGATGGAGGCGCCGACGAAGGCCGGGCTCGCGCTCAAGGGTGTCGTGATCGCGGTCGTCTGTCTGCTGGTGCTCTACCCGTTCGTCAACATCCTGGCGACCAGCCTGGCCGGCGAGTCCGAGATCACGCGGCGCGGCGGCATCATTCCAGTGTTCCCGAGCGAGCCGACGCTGGCGGCGTACCGGACGATCTTCGCCGGGGGCGTGGTCAGCCATGCGTTGCTGGTCAGCGCGGCCATCACCGTGGTCGGTACGGCGCTCAACATGGTCGTCACGATCGCGCTCGCGTACGGACTCAGCCGGCCGATCGTCGCCGGACGCTTCATCCTCACCGCCGTCCTGTTCACCATGTTGTTCGGCGCCGGCATCATCCCGAACTTCCTGCTGGTCAAGGCGCTCGGGATGTACAACTCGTACACGTCGCTGATCGTCCCGGGCCTGGTCAGCGCCTTCAACTTCCTGGTCCTGCGCAACTTCTTCCAGAACATCCCGGCGGAACTGCTGGACAGCGCCCGGATCGACGGCGCCGGCGACTTCGCGATCCTGATCCGGATCGTGCTGCCGCTGTCCAAGGCGGTCCTCGCGGTCGTCGCACTGTTCTACGCCGTCAGCCACTGGAACGCGTTCTTCAACGCACTGCTCTACCTGAGCGACACCGGCAAGTGGCCGCTGCCGCTCGTCCTTCGCCTCTACGTCCTGCAGGGCCAGCCGGTCGGCGGCGGCACCGAGTCGCCCGGCGAGGCGGTGGCGTCGATCCAGGCCGTGCAGATGGCGGTCGTCGTCGTGGCGCTCGTCCCGATCCTCTGCGTCTACCCGTTCCTGCAGCGCTACTTCACCAAGGGCGTACTCACCGGCGCCATCAAGGGTTAGGAGAAAGACCGTGACCACCCCATCACTCAGTCGCCGCAGCTTCCTGCGGAGCGCCGTAGGTGTCGCCGTGATGAGCGCCACCGGCGTCCCGACGCTGGTTGCCTGCAGCAACGGCAGTACGGCGGCCGGTACCGCGCGCGCCTCCTCGGTGGCGCTGCCGACGTACGTCGCCTTCGAGGGTCCGAAACCGGATCTGGCCGGCACCGCGGACGGCGTACCGCCGGGCTACCGGACGTACCCGAAGGACCTCGTCACCACGGTGAAGTCACCGCCGCTGTCCGGCGGCAAGGTGAGCGTGATGACCGACATCTTCGACCCGCTGCCGCCGGCCAAGGAGAAGAACGCGGCCTGGCAGGCGGTCGAGAAGCAGCTCGGCGGCACGCTCGACCTGACGATCGTTCCGGACAGCGACTGGGCGACGAAGTTCCAGACGGTGCTGGCCGCCAACGAGCTGCCGGATCTCGTCCTGTTGTCCGATTCGAGCCTGGTCAACAATCTGCCCGCCTTCCTGTCGGCGAAGTGCACCGACCTGACGCCGTACCTGTCCGGTGACAAGGTCAAGGACTACCCGAACCTGGCGAACATCCCGCAGGTGATCTGGCAGGCCTGCGTGGTCCAGGACAAGATCTACGGGCTGCCGATCCCGCGCAGCATCACCGGCGGTGCCGGGTTCTACAACCAGCGGCTGTTCGATGCCGCCGGCATCGAGTACCCGGCCACCGCGGAGGACTTCCTGGCCGCCTGCAAGGAGCTCACCAAGCCGCAGCAGGGCCAGTGGGCGATCGTGAACTCCAAGGGCAACACGTTCTTCACGATGGTCCAGCAGATGTTCGGCGTCCCGTACGGCTGGAAGCAGGACAACGGCAAGCTGGTGAAGAGCTTCGAGACCGAGGAGTACAAGGCGGCCCTCGAGTACGCCGTGAACTTGGTCAAGGCCGGCGTCCTGGTCCCCGGCTCGGACGGGATCGACGGCACCGCCCGGAAGAACGCGTTCCGCTCCGGCAAGGGCGCACTGGTGTACGACGGCTTCCCGGCGTACTCCGGCTATGTCAAGGACATGGCCCGCCTGGACCCGAAGAACGACCCGCGGGCATTCGTCCCGATGGCCCCCAAGGGCGGCAAGGCGAACACCTGGTCGGACAACATCCTGTTCGCCTACACGCTGATGAAGAAGTCGGACGACGCGCGGGCGAAGGAGCTGCTCAACGTCGCGAACTTCTTCGCCGCGCCGTTCGGCAGCACCGAGAACCTGCTGCTCAGCTACGGCGTCGAAGGGGTCGACTTCACCCGCGACGCGCAGGGCAACCCGACGCTGACCAGCAAGGGTGAGGCCGAGATGACCGTGCCGTGGAAGTACATCACCGCCCCGCCGCAGGCGCTCTACAACGCCCAGTCCCCGACATACGTCGACCGCGCGCACGAGGACCTGACCAAGCTGATCGGCCTGGTCGTGAAGGACCCGACAGCCTCGCTGATCTCGCCGACGAACGACAAGTCCGGGAGCGACATCGGGCAGAAGCTGAGCGACGTACGCAACGACGTGATCGCCGGACGCAAGCCGATCAGCGCGTTCGACGCCGCCCTGGCGAAGTGGAAGAAGGACGGCGGCGACAAGATCCGCGGCGAGTTCGAGTCGGCGCTGAGCGGCGGTGCGAGCCCGCGATGAGCTGGTTGACCGAGGCGCGGTTCGGGCTGTTCGTGCACTGGGGCATCTACGCGGCCGCGGCGCGGCACGAGTGGGTGAAGTCGTACGAGCAGCTCACCGACGCCGACTACCAGCCGTACTTCGACCACTTCTCGCCGGACCTGTACGACCCGGTGCGCTGGGCCGACGACGCGTGGAACGCCGGGATGCGCTACCTGGTGATCACCACGAAGCACCACGACGGGTTCTGCCTGTGGGACTCCAAGCTGACCGACTACTCGGCGCCGCACACGCCGTACGGCAAGGACCTGCTCGCGCCGATGGTCGACTCGTTCCGGGCGCGTGGTTTCCGGATCGGGCTCTACCACTCGCTGCTCGACTGGCACCATCCGGAGTTCCCGGTCGACCTCTACCACCCGCAGCGCAAGGACGTCGACTTCATCGACCGTACGGCGGACCGCGACGTCTCGAAGTACGCGGACTACCTGCACGGCCAGGTCCGCGAGCTGCTCACGGAGTACGGGAAGATCGACGTGATGTGGTTCGACTTCTCGTACGCCGATCGCGGGTTCAACGCGAAGGGTCCGGACGAGTGGCGGTCCGAGGAACTGCTCGCGATGGTCCGCGAGTTGCAGCCGGGGATTCTCGTCAACAATCGCCTGGGTCTCGGCTCGGGCGACTTCACCACACCGGAGCAGGTGCAGCCGCCGGGCAGTGAAGTTGCGGCAGGCAACGGTACGCAGGTGCCGTGGGAGGCGTGCCACACGCTGAACGGCAGCTGGGGTTATCACCGGGACAACCACGACTGGAAGTCGCCGGCGTTGCTGATCCGGATGCTCGTCGACGCGGTGTCGAAGGGCGGCAACATGCTGCTCAACGTCGGCCCGAACGGCCGCGGCGCCTGGGAACCCCGGGCTCTCGACGTGCTGACCGGCATCGGCGACTGGATGCACCTGCACGAGCGATCGGTGCGCGAGTGCGGGCCGAGCTCGTACGTTCCGCCGGCCGACTGCAGGTACACGCAGAACGGACGGCGGCTGTATCTGCACATCTTCGCCTGGCCAATGGGGCATCTGCATCTGCCGGGGCTCGGCGACCGGGTCGAGTACGCGCACTTCCTGCACGACGCGTCGGAGGTCAAGCGGGTCACGGTCGACCCGTCGGCGCCCGGCCACACGTACCTGGCCGGACTACCGGAGAACACGCTGACGCTGAAGCTGCCGAACCGCGCCCCCGAGGTCGACAGTGTCGTGATCGAGCTCTTCCTGCGCGACTGAGCTCACCCCGAACGACGAAGGCACCCACCCCGACCCGGTGGGTGCCTTCGTCTTGTTGTCCTACTGGCGGATCGTCGTCGGGTCGACAGCCGGCGGTGTCAGCTGCAGCGCCGCGAGCTGAGCGATCGCCTCGGCGTCGACCGGCACGCCCCATGCGCGGAAGAAGTCGCTGAGGTCGTGACCGGCGACCCGGCTGGACAGCACCACGAGATTCCGCAGCCGCACCGCCTCGTCGGTGTAGTCGCTCGCGTACGGGCGCTCGACGCGGACGAGCTTGTGCAGGTTCGGCCAGAAGCTGTCGCCGAACGCCAGCCGGAGCTGCTCGAACATCACCAGCTTCTCGTACGCGTCGAACGTCGTACCGTAGGTGACTCCCGGCGATCGCAGTTTGCCGGGCGCGCTCTGCCACGGTGTGAGGCCGGTCTTCGCGTCCGGTGCGTGCAGCCGCGGCTGCTGGCCGTACTTCGTTGCGAAGACCGCGTTGACCGCGAGCGAGTAGATGTTGACCGTCACCTCGGTCAACGAGCTGGGTTTGTAGGTGATCTGCTGATGCTGGTGCCCGAGCTCGTGGTAGATCCCCCAGCCGCGCATCCGCAGCCCCTCGACGGTCAGCATCCGGTCCTGGATCGGCGGCGGGAACGACATGTGGCCGTGCGTCGCATACGCGCCGACGCCCGTGATCGCGGACGGATACCCGACGAAGTGGTACGGGTGCACCAACCGCGCGTGCACCGGCGCGGACCCGTCGTACCCGCTGGTGGTGTCCTCGATCCGGATGATGTCCTCGTAGGTGGACAGCAGATCGGTGTGATTCTCGCTGCGGTACGTCAGGGCCGAGGCGCGTTCGACCGTGATCGTCGCGTGCGGCGAGACGAGCTCGACGTACGGCGTGGTGCGCTCGTCGAGCTGGCCCTGGAACTCGGCCTCACCGGTGCGGCCGAGGACGAAGTACGGCATCGGCTGGGCCTGCTCACCGATCGTCACCTTCGCCTGGCCGGAATCGCCGATCAGCTTGAGGTAGACGACACCACCGCCGGCGTCGGTGATCGTGTTGCGGCCCAGTTGGAGCGGGTACTCACGGGACGACTTGAACTCGGCGCGCGCGTCGGCGTCCGGTGCACCGATCACGAGCGTCGGGAGCAGGCTGCCCTGGTGTACGACGACGTTGAGCGCGGTCGCGGACGGGAGATAGAAGCCCGTCGAGCGGAGCTCGGTGGGGCTGAGCGAGTTCTGGGTGCGGTCGAGCTCCGTCGTGCGGGCCGATGGCAGAGCGGGAATCGTGATGGTGTTACCACCGGTCTGCGCGCTGGCCACCGTGGGTACGGCGGCGAGCGCCAGACCGGCGCCGGTGATCTGAAGAACACGTCGCCTGGTGAATTGCATGGGGCGGGCGTGCGGCATCATCGAACAACCTCCTGGTTGAACTTGCCAGCACCCGGCGACCCGGCCGGCGCATGATCGCCGGCCCCGGTTGCTTGCGGAAAATCAGTGGAAGGACGCGGTGTGCGTCGCTCCTCGGGTACCACCGACGGCGATGTCGAGCACCAGCTGCTTGCCGGTCGCGACCACCGTCACGGTGGCGTCCTTGTCGACAACTTCGCCGATCGGCTTGTCGACAATCAGCCTCAGCGTCTGCACCGTGCGGCTCGGATCCGACACCGCGACGGTCGTCGTACGGCCGTCCTTGCCGACCACGACGGACGCGGGCCCGTCGACGGTGAGTTCGCCGACCTGTCCCGCGGCCCAGAAGTTCGCCAGCGTCAGTTGCTCACGGTGTGAGCGGATCGCCTGCACGGCTGAGGTGTTCGCGAGGATGCTCAGGCCCGGATCCGCAGCGCGCTCGGCGGTCTCGCGACTGGTTGCTCCGGGCAACAGGACGTAGGCGTAGCCGCCGGTCGCGGTGCCGTGCTCGACGATCAGCTTCGCGTACCGCCGGGTGTAGGGCGTGGTCGAACCGGCCGTGTCGTTGCCGATGTTGATCTCCGACCAGGACGCGGTGCGATCTTCCCGCTCGGTCCGGACCCGTCCGCCCTGCGGGAACACGTAGCCCGCGACGCCCTCCAGATGGGCCCACCGCGGATCGTCGTACGTGCCACTCGCGGTCCGCCCGTCGACGAGCAGCGCGGCGGTGCCGTTCTCGTGCAGGTTCCGGTTGTCGACGACCGTCTCCACCGGATAGCCGTCGGTGCCGACGATTCCGGCGCCGAGGGCAACGACCGAGTCGCGCAGGCAGAACCACGACTTCCGGGCTTGCAAGGTCTTGTCGTAGTTGATCAGGTGCATACCGACGGCACCCGCGATCTTGTTGTACGACGCCCCGCCGACCCACTCGGCGTAGGCCGCGACCGTGCCGGTGCCCGCGCCGCTGCCACCGGGATCGCGCGGTTTCGTGCTCACCGTCGTACCGGGCAGGCGCTCGGCGTCGACCGTCGGCCAGTACGCGTCGTTGAACTGCGCCTGGTCGTCCGTGTACAGGTAGGTCATGCCGTCGCCGACGTACCAACCGCGAAGGTTCTCGCCGTTGCCCCACTCGTACCGGGCCATCCGCTTCGACGACATCGCGATCGCGAACGTCCAGCCCGGGCGCCGGTGCACGACGCGGTCCTGGTTGTAGAACTGGAAGTGCTGCGGAGTCGCCGGCGCCGGCGTCACGGCGGTGTCAGCGAGGAGTGTCTTCGCGCGGGAGATCTGGGGAATGGAAGCGCCGGGAAGGTAGTCGTTCAGGCGGTCACGGGTGATCCAGCCCTTCGCGAGCGCCTTGTAGCGCGAGGCGTACGGTTCGGCGACACCGCTCGCCAGCAGCAGCACGGTCGACGTGGTGCCGTGCCCGTTGCTGTGGTCGCCGGCCTGCTCGCGGGAGATCGCGCGACCGGAGACGCAGTCCATCATCAGGCCGTCGGTCATGAACGGGGCGAAGCTCGCCTCGACCGCGTCCAGCAGTACGGCGCGGTTCGGGTCGGTGATCTCCCATGTGGAGCCGCCGAGCAGCGCGATCAGGTTCGCGACGCCTCCGAGCGCGACGTTGCCGTACGTGCCGACGTACGCGAGATTGCCGTGCTGGACGAAGGAGCCGTCACGGTAGAAGCCGTCGCCGCTCGTGACATAGGTGAAGATGCTGTTCTTGCCGGCCTCGACGACATCACTGAGCGCGTCGCGGGCGGTGGCGAGCTTGTCGGCGGACTTCCCGACGATCCCGCGGAGCGCGACGATCAGCGCCTTGTCGACCCGGTTCGCGCCGGTCTCGCGCAGCGACGGGGAGTTGGTCCGGCGGTTCGGGTCCGGGACGAAGTGGTCGACGGCCCTCAGGTACGCCGTGATTTGGTCGGCGGAGAGGACGTCGTACGCGAGGATGCAGGTGTCGAGGAGGGCGCGCGGTGCGCCGATCTCCCAGAACCACCAGTTGCCGGTCTCCTTGAGCGACTCGTTGAAGCTCTTGCCGTTCAGGAAGTCGAGCGCACTGCTCAACTGGTCGCCGGCGTCGGTCACCGTGGTGCCGCTGGTCGCGCGGGCCAGGGCGATCGTCTTCAGGCGTGTGTAGCTGATCGAGAAGTTGCCGCTCGCCGCGCTGAGCGGGAGGTCCGGCCAGAGTGCGGTCCGGTCCGCCGCCGTGATCAGCGTGTCGACGAAGCCCTGAGCCTGCTCGCTGAGCGCGGCGAGCGCATCGGCGTACGCGCTGTCCGCGGCGTCGATCGCACCGCCGGTGTTCAGCTCGGCCCAGCGCGCCCGGAGGACGTCGAACTCGTCCTCGGCGAACGCTCGGGTGGGCAGGCTGAGCGCGCTCAGACTGCTCAGAGCGCCGGCGGCGAGCCCGGCCTGGAGCAGCAGGCGGCGACGGATGAAGGGCGGCATCGCGACTCCTCGGAAGGGGTAGTAAACGCTTACCACCAAGCCTGCCGTCTGCGCACAACAGTCGTCAACAGGTCACTGTGATCAGTTCTGATCACTTACGGCAGGGGTCGCGGATCAGTTACGGCAGCAGGTCGCGGACCACCGCGTCCGCCAGCAGCCGACCCTTGTCGGTCAGCACAAGCCGCTCGCCACCCACCGCTCGACCGCTCGCCTTGCGAACCTCGCTCGCCTCGCGCGTCAACGCGCCGTCGGCGATCACGGCGAGGCCGTCGGCGACCACCTGGTCGATCGCGGCTCGGCCCGCGTCGTCGAGGACTTCCAGCGGGAGGCCGGCCGACAACCTGACCTCGAGGAGCACTCGCTCGATCCGACGCGTCTCCTCGTCCAGCGTCTCGCGGGCGTACGCCGGACTCTCGCCCGCACCGATGCGCTCGGCGTACGCGCTCGGGTGCTTCACGTTCCACCAGCGGATCCCACCGACATGGCTGTGCGCGCCCGGCCCGATGCCCCACCACGTGTCGCCGCGCCAGTACAGCTCGTTGTGCCGGCAGCGCGCCGCGTCGGTCCGCGCCCAGTTGGACACCTCGTACCAGCGCAGTCCCTCGGCCGTGAGCAACTCGTCGGCCAGCACGTATTTGTCAGCGAGATCGTCGTCGTCCGGCATCGGCAGCTCACCGCGCCGGATCCGCCGCGCGAGCTGCGTCCCGTCCTCGACGATCAACGCATAAGCGCTGACGTGATCCGGCTGCACCGACAACGCCGACTCCAGCGACGCCCGCCAGTCGTCGAGCGTCTCCCCCGGCGTCCCGTAGATGAGGTCAAGGTTCACGTGCTCGAAGCCGGCCGCGGCCGCCTCCTTGACCGCCTGCAGCGCCCGGCCCGGGGTGTGCTGCCGATCGAGGATCTTGAGCACGTGCGACGACGCGCTCTGCATCCCGAAACTCACCCGCGTGAACCCCGCCGCCAGCAGACCCTCGAGATACGCCGGGTCCACCGACTCGGGATTCGCCTCGGTCGTCACCTCCGCACCGGGCGCGAGACCGAACTCGTCCCGGACGGCGGCGAGCATCTTCCCGAGATCCGCGGCAGGCAGGAGGGTCGGCGTACCGCCACCGAAGAACACCGTGTCGACGGGCCGGTCCAGGTCTCCGAGCACGCGGCGCGCCTGCCGGACCTCCTCGACCGCGGTGTCGGCGTACGACGCCTGCGAACCACCGCCGCCCAGTTCTTTGGCGGTGTAGGTGTTGAAGTCGCAGTACCCACAGCGTGACGCGCAGAACGGGACGTGCAGGTAGAAGCCCAGCGGCCGCGAACCGGCCTCACGCACAGCGGCATCCGGCAACGCCCCATCCCGGGGCGCAACCTCCCCCTCGGGCAGTGTCGACGGCACCCACCCATCCTACGGAACCCCGACAGCGGCGAACCGAGCAACGGGTAGTGGTCGGTCTGCGCCAGACATTCACGGAGGAACGCAGGCGGTCGGGGGCCGGTGAGGCCGACCACTACCCGTTCTTCGGTGCGGCACTATTTCTTGACCGGATCGCAGCGCTGATGCTGTAGCAGAAAGTGCTGAGACGGTTACATTCGGCTTATGGACACCGAGGCTCAGCCAGTCGGACGCGGCACCCGGAACGCGGTCGTCGTCGCGATCATGCTCGGAATGCTGCTCGCAGCCCTCGACCAGACGATCGTCGCGACCGCGTTGCCGACCATCGTGAGTGACCTGGGTGGCGCCAACCATCTGTCCTGGGTGGTCACGTCGTACCTGCTCGCCGAGACGATCATGACCGCGCTGATCGGGAAGTTCGGCGATCTGTACGGGCGGAAGCCGATGTTCCTGCTCAGCGTCGTACTGTTCCTGGCCGGCTCCGCACTCTGCGGGATGGCGGACTCGATGCTGTGGCTGGTCGGGTCCCGCGCGATCCAAGGCCTCGGCGCCGGCGGCCTGATGGTGACCGCGATGGCGGTGATCGCGGACGTCGTACCGCTGGCCGAGCGCGGCCGGTACCAGGGCGTGATGGGATCCGTGTTCGGGGTGTCGACCGTCGCCGGGCCGCTGCTCGGTGGGTTGTTCGTCGACCACCTGAGCTGGCGGTGGGCGTTCTACGTCAACCTGCCGCTCGGCATCCTGGTGCTGATCGTTGCCTCGATCACCCTTCCGTCGGTGAAGGCCGCCGTCGGGCCGAAGATCGACTACCTCGGGATCCTGTTCATAGGCCTCGCGGCGACCGGGTTGACGCTGGTGACGACGTGGGGCGGCAACGAGTACGCGTGGACGTCCACGGTGATCATCGCGATGGCGGTCGGGTCGATCCTCGCGCTCGGGATCTTCGTGCTCGTCGAACAGCGGGCCGCCGAGCCGTTGCTGCCGCTGCGGTTGTTCCGGTCCGGGGTGTTCACGGTGTGCTCGGTGATGAGCTTCATCATCGGGTTCGCGATGCTCGGCGGGGTGACGTATCTGCCGACGTACCTGCAGTTCGTGCACGGCGCGTCGGCGACCGAGTCCGGGCTGCAGATGCTGCCGCTGGTGTGTGGGCTGCTGGTCGCGTCCGTGCTGGTCGGGCAGATCATCAGCAAGACGGGACGGTACCGACTGTTCCCGATCGCCGGCACGGTGCTCATCGGAGTCGGGCTCTTCCTGCTCTCACTCCTCGACAACTCCACGCCGTACGTCGTGACCGCGGCGTACATGATCGTGCTGGGACTGGGCGTCGGGCTCTGCATGCCGGTCCCGACCGTCGTCGTGCAGAGCACGGTCGACTACGCCGATCTCGGGGTGGCGACCTCCGGGGTCAGCTTCCTGCGCACAATGGGCAGTTCCTTCGGCGTCGCGGTGTTCGGCTCGATCTACGCGCACCAGTTGCCCGAGAAGCTGGGCGTCGCGGTCCAGACGGCCCAGGTCGATCCGCGCTTGGCGTCGACCGTCGCGGGCGTCCGCTCGCTCCCTGACGCGGCACGCTCCGTCATCACCGCGGCGTACGCCGACTCTCTGCACGTCGTGTTCCTCTGGGCGGTGCCGGTCGCGGGCTTGGGTTTCCTGACCGCGTTACTGCTGAAGGAGGTGCCGCTACGTGACACCGCCCGGATGGCGGCCGCCGACGTCGGCGAGAACTTCGCGGCGCCGGCGTCGTTCGACTCCGAGCACGAACTGCAGAAGCTCGCGGCCCTCGTCGTCCGTCATCACAAGCGGAACCCGGCTCCCGAAGTACTCGCGGAATCCGGGCTCCCGCTCAGCGCCGCCGAGGCCTGGATGATCATGCGCGTCTTCCGCGGCGGCGCCGAATCCGGCTCCGCCACCCTCGCCGAGATCACCGGCGACCTGCGCGTCCCACCCGGGGCCTTCGAACCGCTCGCCACCCAGTTGGTTGCCGACGGCTACCTCTCCGAGACTCTCGGCCACTACCGCTTCACCACCCTCGGCCTGGAGATGTTCCAGCGCTTCGTCGGCGCCTTCCGCGTCTGGATCCTCAACCACCTGTCCGACTGGGACCCCGAGAACACCGACTCGTTCTCCCAAGCCGTAGACCGCCTCGCCGAACAGATGATCGACCAGGGCCAATCCCTCACCACCGGCAAACACGCAGCCCTCACCCACTGAGCAGCTCCCCTCGCGACGGCCGGCCCGTTATTTGAGAAACGGTGGACGGCGGAGGGTTTGGCGGTGATGGATAGGTGCGTGGGGTGCGCAGATTGAGCTTTGTGGAGGCTTGGGGCGAGCGTCGCGCGCAAATGGGGTGGAGAAGTTGCGCGAGATGAGCAGGAATTGGGGTTCCGGCTGCGCGGAACGCTAGACAGCGCGCGATTCGCGCAGTAGCGTGCTCCGCACAGTCTTCAGCGAGCTGCAGGTGATGGGGGTACGGCAGGAATGCCGTCGGGTGCCGGGGTCGGACGACCTCCGCCGCCGCGTACCCGCCTGCCTTTGAAACGTTCCCAGCGTGTTCCCAGCATGAAGGAGTACCCACATGAGGAAGATCCGGTTCGCCCGTGTTCTCGCCTCGGTCGCGGCCATCGGTCTGGTCGCCGGCGCCTGTTCGGGCCAGAGTGACGAGGGGTCGGGCGGCGGGTCCGACACCCAGTTCAGTTACCGGCTGCCGGACCGGTTCAAGGCTTGGCTCGACGACCTCAACTGGCTGCCGGAGCTGGAGAAACAGTCCGGCGTGAAGGTCGAAACGATCGACGGCGGGCCGGAAGACGGCTACTACCAGCAGCTCGACCTGGCGCTCAGTTCGGGCAAGGTGCAGGACGCGGTGATCGCGAACATCTCGCAGACCGAGGTGTACGGCGAGCAGGGCGCCTTCCAGGACCTCGCGCCGCTGATCTCCAAGGAAGCGCCGAACCTGCAGAAGTACATCGACGCGCACCCGAAGTACAAGCAGCTGATCACCGCCAAGGACGGCAAGATCTACGGGCTGCCGGCCGAGTCGCCGCGGATCTCGCCGGTGACGTTCTACCGCTCCGACATGCTGACCGCGGCCGGGATCACCAAGGCGCCGACCACGACGGCGGAGCTCACCGACGCGCTGCGGGCGCTGAAGAAGAAGTACGCGAGCACCAAGAACTACTTCCCGCTGACCGGCCGGGACGCCTTCCTGCGCTGGGCGTACGCCTACGACGCGGCGTTCCGTGCCGACGAGGGCGGCAAGATCCACGGCATCTACGACGACAAGCTCGGGAACACCGATCTGCAGGCGCCGGGCTTCAAGGACATGATCACCTGGTACCACCAGCTGTACACCGAGGGTCTGGTGGACCCCGAGTGGATCGCCGGTGCGAACACCGAGGACAGCTGGCAGACCAAGATGCTGACCGGTCGCGGCACCGTCTCGGACGACTTCTTCACCCGGCCGAGCTGGTTCCTGGAGAACGGCGGCCCGAAGAACGACCCGAAGTACGCGATCGACGTGATGCCGGCCTTCAAGACCCAGACCGGTGCCCAGGGCAAGGTTCCGGCGAACCAGCAGTGGAACCTGAACCGGGTGTTCGCGATCAGCTCGTCGGCCAAGAACGCCGACGCGATCATGAAGTTCGTCGACAACCTGTACTCCGAGAAGGGCGAGACCGCGATGCACTTCGGCGTCGAGGGTACGTCGTACAAGGTGGTCAGCGGTAAGCCGGCGTACACGCTGGACTTCGCCGTCGAGGGCAACAAGCCGGCCGGCACCAAGGCGTGGAACTTCCTGCAGGACCGGCTCACGTTCCCGGCGCCGGTGGACAACCAGGCGTACTACCAGTGGATGGACAAGAAGACGAAGTCCTTCGCCGGTGACTACTTCAACGCCTACCTGACCGACACCCCGGTGATCAAGTACGACTCCGACCAGCTGAAGAAGCGCACCGATCTGCTGGCCGCGGTGGAGCCGTACGTGCTCGCCGAGGTGACCAAGTTCGTCAACGGCAAGCGGCCGATGAGCGAGTGGGACCAGTTCGTCACGCAGGCGAACCAGAAGGGCTACCAGCAGCTCAACGACATCGAGAACGCCGCCTGGTCCGCGACGAGCAAGTGAGTCGATGATGGCGACGACTGAACTGACCCGCCCGTCCACCCGGGGGGGGGGGGGGGGGCGCCGCGGGCCGGGCCGGCGCGGGGGCCCCCCCCGCCGCGGCGGGGGGGGGGGCGCGGGGCGGCGGGAGGTGAGATTTGCTC